>NZ_JBXWMQ010000005.1:0-305109 GCF_059609905.1 Ruegeria sp. YTSA226 | reverse complement strand
GTTCATAACCGCAGGACAGGTCAGCGACTACATCGGTGCTCGGGCTCTGTTCAGCGGCATACCGAATGTCGATTGGCTACTCGGAGATCGCGGGTACGATGCCGATTGGTTCCGAGAAGCGTTGCAAGACAAAGGGATACGCGCTTGTATCCCCGGTCGGAAGCAGCGCAAGACAACGGTGAAGTACGACAAGCGCCGATACAAACGCCGCAACCGGATCGAGATCATGTTTGGCAGGCTCAAGGATTGGCGCCGTGTGGCAACCCGTTACGACAGGTGCCCGAAGGTCTTCCTCTCAGCAATCGCCATCGCAGCTCTCGTCATCTATTGGCTATGAGTCCTGACCCTAGGCGCCAACAGTTCGACCAACCGGTTTCCTCGAACCGGACTTTCATGCAAAGCGCAGCATTTTCAACCGCTCAAGACCCAAAGCGCGCGCACAGCAGACTTCTGCCGACAGGTTACTGTCGTCTTCTGATCACATACTGATATCATCAAGCCCGGCAAAAGGTCTGATCTGTCCGGAGGAGCAGACGCTCGCTTAAATGCCGCGAATATTGGCATCGGACCCAGGTGAAATCAAAGTGCAACCGTGCATAACACCGCGCAGTTCGGCGAGGCCGCGCATTCTGCCTATGAGCGGGTAGCCGGGCTGGGAAGGACGAGTGAGATCGTTCAGCAAAGCGTGGCCATGGTCCGGGCGCATGGGAATCTCATAATCTGATCGCCCCTGATTGCGGCGCCGCGTTTCTTCGACCATCAAGGCGCGAATTGTTGCAACCATATCTGTGTCTCCTGCCAAATGTTCAGACTCGGAAAAACTATGGCGATTGCGGTCGCTTGAACCGTCCCGCACGGTATTGCGAAGATGTACAAAGTGGATCCGATGGCCGTGCTGAGCAATGAAGGATACTGGGTCGAAGTCTTCGGCAACACCCAATGACCCGGTGCATAGCGTTGCTCCGTTTGCCGGGCTGTCAACGGCATCCAACACGGTCGCGTAATCACTTTGCGACGACATGACCCGTGGAAGCCCAAGCAGTGGAAAAGGTGGGTCATCTGGATGGCAACAGAGCCGGACGCCGAGGTCTTCGGCCGTTGGAACAACCTCGGAAAGGAAATCAACCAGGTTGGAGCGGAGGGTTTCGGGCGTCACGCCAACATATGCCTCGAGGTTTCGTTTCACGTCCTCAAGAGACCAATTGTCGTTCGCCCCCGGCAAACCAGCGACGATATTGTTCGACAGTTTCAGGCGATCTCCATCGCCCAGATCTGCAAACCGGGCCCGTGCGGCTTCTATGATCACCGCTGAATAATCTTGCTCCGCGCGTTGCCTGCATAGGATGAAACAATCGAACATGACAAAATCCAAGAGATCAAACCGCATTGCGTGCCCACCATGTGGCAGCGGATGGCTCAGGTCTGTGCGCGTCCAATCCAGCACTGGCATGAAGTTGTAGCAGACTGTGTGAATGCCACATTCGGCCAAATTACGTAGGCTTTCCTTGTACATTTCAAGGTGTTGCCTTACCGGGCCGGTTTGCGATTTGATCGCTTCGGACACCGGAACGCTTTCAACAACGTCCCAGGTCAATCCAGATGAAACGCCTCCGGGCTGCTCAATCTGTTGCTGCCGCTCTTTGATGTGCTCGACTGGCCAAACCTCTCCTGTTGGAACATGGTGCAAGGCTGAGACGATGCCGGTTGCACCGGTTTGCCTGATTTCACCAATGGAGATCGCATCAGAAGGACCAAACCAGCGCCAAGTCTGTTTCATGATCTTGCTACTCCTTGATCAAGACGTATCACTAACCCGTCTCATCCTTACCAAGATCTAAGTTAACCGGGACGAGTGCGCCTTTGTGACGGACGACATGGCCTGCCAGACGACACCCCTTGCGTATGCCTGTTGCCAAATCATCCTGCCTAACAACGCTTACCAAGACACCTGCATTGAAACTGTCCCCTGCCGCAGTGGTATCGACAATGCCCCTCGCTGGATCAACGCCTACCTCTCCACGTTGACCTGCTTTTTGAAAAACCACAGGCTGCGCGCTGTTCTTGACGACAATCTGATCGACACCAGCCTTTGCATACCGATCCAACGTCGCAATTGAATCGCCGTCCCCGAACCATACGGCTTCGTCATCATAAGATGGCAGAACGATATCGGATTGCGCAGCAGCTTTCATAACTGTGTCTGTCATTTCCTGCGGCGTAGACCAAAGCTGTGGTCTTAGATTTGTATCAAAGGCAACAGTCGTTCCGGATGCACGTGCACGACGCAACGCAATTAACAGAATTTCGCGTGATTGTGGATCGAGAATAGCGAGGGTTATTCCAGAAAAGTAGATTAAGTCTGCGCCCTTAACTGCCCGCCCGAGTGCAATCTCGTCGACCGCAAGTTGCCTGGCGGCAGAGTCGCTGCGCCAGTATGAAAAACTGCGCTCACCATTGCTGAGATGGATGAGATATAGCCCAATCGTTTTGCCCGCAATGACTTGGACGTGCGTGTCGGATATCCTGCTGTCTTTCATGAACGCCCGCAGATCCTGCGAAATCGCATCATCTCCGACAGCCGTCAGATAGTTGACGTCGATATCTGCGGCGATTTGTGCAAGATACCATGCTGTATTGAAGGTATCGCCCGCAAAACCAAGCTTGAATTCACCAACCCGTTCAGATGGGGCAAGTTCTGCCATGCATTCGCCGATTGCCAGTACACGCATATCAGTTACAGAAAATCATCGCGGCGGGGCGTGAAACTGTCGACCAATGTCCCAGGTTCCAGGCATGTGCAGCCATGGGTTTGGCCGGGCGGGATGACAAAACTTTCACCGGGGCCAAACTCTTGTTCGTGCTCACCCAACGTAAACCGAAATCGACCGCTTTCGACATAGGTCGCCTGCACATGCGGATGGCTGTGTAGGGCACCAATCGCCCCGGTCGCGTAAAACCGGAAGGCAACAACCATGAGGTCAGGATGATCAGATAGCACCTGCCGCGTGACATGTTCACCTGTAGAGACGATCGGGAAATTGGGCACAGGTTCTCTCCTTGCTTGTTAGGAAAACAGCATGCCACCGTTGAGATCAATGTTTGCGCCCGTGATGAAGGCACTGTCCTCGCAGGCCAGAAATAAAACGAGATTTGCAGCGTCATCAACATGACCCTGACGCTTTAGCGGTGCGTTGGCTTCAAAGCCGCGTCGACCAGCATCAGGTGTATGAACATTGTGAAAATCGGTATCGATCATGCCAGGACAAAGTGCATTCACACGAATGTCGGGGCCGACCTCTTTTGCCAAACCGCGTGTCATGGTCATGACCGCGCCCTTGGCTGTGGCATAGGCGACGGCACCCGGTCCACCACCATCGCGCCCGGCCTGACTGGCGAGATTGACGATAGTTCCAGACGTCATCCTGGACAGGCAAGCCTGCGTCATCAGGAATGTGCTGGTCAGATTCAGGCTCATCACGGCGTCCCAATGTTCAACAGACATTTCCGCAATGGTTTTGCGGGCGATCAGACCGCCTGCATTATTGACCAGAATATCGACGCCGCCAAAGGTTTCGACCGTGCGATACACAAGCGCGTCAACATCCGCCTTCTTGTTCAGGTCGCCCTGCACGGCAATCGCCTTACCGCCGTTGGCTTCGATTGCGGCAACAGCTTCATCCGCGCCGTTTGAGCTGGAAAAATAGTTGATCGCAACATTTGCGCCTTCAGAGGCGAGTTTGATCGCAACCGCGCGGCCAATATCACGGCCTCCTCCGGTCACGATGGCGGTCTTACCTGCAAGTTTCATGTCGATCCTTCCTATTGCAAAGCGCGAGCTTCGCTTTTGTCATGGGTCTAGTTTGGCCGCCTTCGGAATACGCTCAGAGCGCAAGTTGAGACGCCATTATCGGAACGCCCCCGGCATAACTGCCTTTGGGAGCCACAGAATGATTTCGGGGAATGCCGCCAACAGAATGAGGATGACCAGCATTGGGGCAAGGATAAGCACGACCTCACGCAGGACTTGCACAACGTTTAGGCCGCCGATCGCTGCAGAGATGAGCAAACACAAGCCGTATGGCGGTGTCACCAGCCCGAAGGCAAGCGAGACAATGCCGATGATAGCGAAGGCGATCGGATCAACCCCACCCGCCTGCGCCACGGGCATCAGAACCGTGCCAAGAATGATGATTGTCGGGATTGCATCGATGAACAGGCCAAAGAGAAGAAACAGAAGGGCAATCAAGATAGCCGTTCCAAATGCCCCGAACTCCCAAGCAGTCAGAACACTGACAATCAAGCGCGGCGCATCGTAGAACGACAGTAGCCATCCGAATGCCGAGGCGGTGCCGATCGCAAACAGAGAGATGGCTGCAAATCGTGCGGTGTCATAGAGGATCGTACCCAAATCTCTGACAGTGACCGTCCGATAGACAAACATGCCCAAGATCAGCGCATAACCCGCCGCTATGATTGCACTTTCAGTTGGTGTGACAAGACCACCTACAATACCGCCAATCACAAAGACCGGTGTCAAAAGGGCCAGTGCGGCACCTTTCCAAGCGGCCCAGAACTCACCCCAATTAGGCGTCGCTGTCACCGGGTAATTGCGGGCTTTTGCGAAGCCATAGACCGTGGCCATCAAGGCAAGGCCAATCATCAGGCCCGGAATTGCACCACCCAGAAACAACGCGCCGACAGAGACCTGCATGACACCGCCCCAGACGATCATCAGGATCGATGGTGGGATGATGACCCCCATCACCGAAGAGCAAGCCGTAATGGCAACGGCAAACCGTGTATCGTATCCTTCTTTCTGCATGGCAGGGATCAGGATTTTTCCGATACCCGCCGCATCTGCTGTAGAAGACCCTGAGATACCTGCGAACAGCATCGACACAGCGACATTTACATGACCCAATCCGCCGGGCATCCAGCCGGTTAGCACACGGGCCAGTTCGATCAGCCGGTCGGTTACTTTGCCGGAATTCATCAGGTTGGCCGCCAGTAGAAAGAATGGAACGGCCAATAAGATGAAGGAGTTATAGGATTGGAACATCCGATCCAGCACGATGAACGGGGTCAGCCGCAGCTCAAGCAACACAACCGGGAGGGTCGCCAAACCCAATGCGAATGCCACTGGGATGCGGATGAAAATCAGCACCAGAAAGCCAGCAATAAGCATCGTGGCGGCAGTTGCAGTATCGAGGATCATGTCTGGCTGCTCTCTCGGTTTAGATATTTCGCGATGGTTTCGGACAACCGGTAGCCTGACAGGAGAAACCAAAACCCTCCGGCAATCGGGACCGAGATGTGCGTAATCGCAAGATTTGCACGCATCATTACCGACCGCTGTTTGCCCCCAAATTCGGTGTATTCGATGCCGTAAAACAGGAAGAACGCCCCAAAAATCATGATGGCAACGTGAACGATGCCGTCTTGGAACAAACGTGGCAGCGGTCTCATTGCGTTGCGGGTAATCCGAACGTCAAAATGGGTGCCGTCCCAAACAGCGACAATAGACCCAATCATCACAATCCAGACGAACAGGAACGTCGCCAGTTCTTCGGTCCAAAGATAAGTTGGGATCAAACCGGTGTAGCGGGAGACAACTTGCATCGCGACCGGTATCGCCAATGCCCCCATCATCACGCCAAGCAATATACGAAGCCCAGTGCAGAACCTATCCAGATATTTTCCAAGCATGTTCCACCCTACATCGCAATGTGACGCGCCAAGCGCATCGGGATTTATGCCAACGGGCGAGTTTGATTACTTACTCGCCCGTCAGCTGGGAGATCACATTCCGCGAACGTTGTTGAGCAGTTCTGTCGCCCCCAGCTCTTCGGCATAGGCGTCCTGCACTGGCTGAACCAGTTCCAGCATTTTCTCGCGACCCTCGAACTCATGCACTTCGATCTGACCTGCGTCGATCATTGCTTGAAGTTTTTCGCCGTCCTGACCGCTCTCCAACGCGCGGCCAAAAGCACCGGCCTCGGCGCCGGCATCCATGATAGCGGCTTGCAACTCAGCAGGCAGTTCATCGAAGATTTTTGCTGACATCACAATTGGGCGCACCGTGATCGTGTGCTGGGTCAATGAGACATGCGGCGCAACTTCGTAGAACTTCAGGTTCTGGATCGAGGCCGCTTCATTCTCAAATCCGGCAATAACGCCTGTTTGGATTGCGTTATAGACTTCGTTGTAGGCAATGGCAGATGGTGCCGCGCCAACAGCTGAGAATGTCTGGGCCTGAATTGGGGCCCCCATGACGCGCATGCGGTGTCCGGCAAGTTCATCCATGTTTGTGATGGGCTCGGCTGAGGCCAGGTTCCGCACACCGCCGCCATGATACCCAACAATCACAATGCCAGCGGCTTCGCGCAGATCATCCTCAAGAGGTTTCAGCGCATCCGATGAAAGCACCGCATCCCAGTGTTCAAGATCACGGAACAGGAAAGGCATATCCATCAAAGGAATGGACTCTGAAAACACCGCCATGTTGGACGGGGCAAGGATCGTATAATCTACGGCGACACCTTGGTTGAGGTAGGTGACGTAATCGGATTCAACCCCAAGCTCACCATTCAGGCGCAGATCAAATTCGACCTCGCCATCATATTTCTCTGCGACCAGTCGTTCAAACTCGCGCAAGGTCTTAGTGAATGCATGTTCTTCATCAAACATGCTTGCCCCGCGCAGTGTGACATCAGCTTGCGCGGTCGAAACCCCGCCCAACAAAACAGCCGTCACAGCCAACGTCTTTAGTGAAAAATTGAACATTCTATCCTCCCAGATCAGGTTCAGGTCTTGTTTTCTTCCAGTCGTCTTTGACCGGCGATCGTGTTCGAAACCTTACAAGTGGTCACGCCAGATCAGCCTTCACCCCAATTTGGATGATCTGATTTCCTCCCAGCTAGCACACTTGCTCCGCCCTCGTTGATGGGCACACCCAACACGATAACTGGGATACTAGTCAACATAAATTTTCTAGATGCTCTTTAGATATGTGATATTTTCCTTTTAGAACAATGAATATAATGTAACCTAGTATCCTAATTTGCCCTATTAATTCTCTCTCTGATCTGCCACAATGTCGCCAAACAGAGGTGGAATACAAAAAATGGCAGCTTTGGGAACCCTTGAACGCACGACGAGTAGCGATGTTGTCTTTGACGAACTGTTTGGACAAATCACCCGCCTGGAGCTGCTTCCAGGGACAAAGATATCCGAAACGGATGTTGCGAAATCATTCGGGTTTTCACGCCAGCCTGTGCGCGAGGCTTTCACGCGACTTTCCAACCTCAATCTCCTTTTGGTGCGGCCACAACGCGCGACAGTTGTTCGACCGTTCTCACGCCAGCTCATCGCGAATGCCCGCTTTGTGCGTGCCGCAGTCGAATTGGAAGTCATCCGCACTGCCGTGTCAGATCGCGACAAGTCGGTAGACGCGGCATTAAAAGCTAACCTTCGTGAACAGGCGGATGCAATCTCAGCAGAAGATGTCAATTTGTTCCATGATCTGGACTACCAGTTTCACAAACTGCTTTGCGCCTCGGCCAAACAGGCGTTTGCGTTTGAAATCATCGCCGAAAACAAAGCGCAGGTTGACCGCCTTTGCATGCTGGCATTAACCAGCAAAGAAGCAATGGATGATTTGTATCTGGATCATCAATCTCTTTTAAAGGCCCTGTTCAGCGGGGATGCGTGGGCGGCGGATCAAGTTCTTCGTACGCATCTTGACCGTTTGACGCCAACCATTCAGGCAATCTACACAACGCATAACGCATACTTTGATGAATAGGTAGCTAGATATCGGATGGCTTTTCGCCTCATCGCCCTAGTCTAAATTCATACATATTAGGTCGTGTTGACAAAAGGGATTCACAACGACCTCTGATCGTTATTCAAGCCGGTATCTGCGATGGAGGCCAGCTTGGCACGAAATCTAATGCCGGACGAGGAGTGGGCGTTCTTTGAACGGTTCATCCTTTCGGTCCGTGCCCCGAATGGGCGCAAACCTACCAATCATCGCCTTGTTCTTGATGGTGTTTTCTGGATTGCGTGTACAGGTGCCCCGCGGCGAGACTTGCCTGAGGAGTTTGGGAAGGGGTCGAGTGTCTACCGACAGTTCCGGCGCTGGACTCTCGCGGGGCTCTGGGAACAGATTCCGGAAGCCTTGACCGAGAGCAAGATCGTTCCTGACGCTCTTCAAATGGTCGACAGTACAGTGGTTCGTGCCCATCATCAGGCAGCGGGCGCAAAAGGGGGACTCCGCAACAGGGTTTTGGCCGCTCAAAAGGCGGCTTCACGACCAAGACCCACCTCCGGGTAAATGCCGCTGGGCTGCCGATGAGAACGGACATCACACCCGGCCAGACATCGGACTATCTTGGATTTGATCGGGTCATGCACGACAACCTGCCGGAGCCAGTCGTGCTGCTGGCCGACAAAGGTTACGATGCCGACCGTATTCGCACCGAACTGCACAGCCGAAGCATTCGACCGGTGATCCCAATGCGAAAGTCCCGAAAGAGGCGCGTTGGGTTGGATTGGCCTCTCTACCGGCTAAGAAACCTGGTCGAGAGATGTTTCAACAAACTTATGAATGCTCGGCGGGTGGCTACCCGCTAAGATAAGACAGCCGAAAGCTTTCTCGGCTGCGTGGATATCACTTCAATCCGCCTCTGGATCCGCTATTTGTCAACATGACCTAGCAGTCGATAACAACTGCATTGTTGCGCATTGCGATGCCGGTGGAGCAGGAGCCATCCACCTCATCTCCTCCGACGGGCCTCGCTGCAGCATCGCTAATCCTCGGGCAATGGTAGCAACGGGCCGTCCACAATCTGTGTAGGGCAGGCGGACAACCGATGCCGTATCGCATCTGAGGTCCGTTCAGAGCCCAAAACGACCAATGCTGCAGAGCGCAGCAATGTCTGTTTTTGAACGTGCTCAAGTCCTAACGGACAAAAGCCAGTGTCAGGACGAAGGGTTGCGCATTGGTTTATTGAACCAATCGCTTGGACAAAATCTGGACTGCCGCTTCAAACCTTTGCGGGTCCTGTGCCACTCGGGCTGCCAGTTGTGCGCCCTCGAGCAAAGGCAGTGTTGCGGCGGCTTCTGCTGCCGGATCGTCAACATGTAGGATCGTTCCATCGCCCTGACCCAGTGAAAATGCCCTCGCAAGCCATTCGGTCATCATTGTGCGAAAACGGTTCATCTCGGCAATCGTGTCTGCTGATAGATTTTCTGTACTGGTCGAAAAAGACACGCACAGGCACAAGCTTTGACCACCTTCAAGTGCGCCACGATACCGCTTGATCAAAGCGGCCAAGCGCGTCGCCCCTGTTGGATGGTCTTGATCAATCTCGCCACAGGCGGTTTCCAAATCTGAATAATACCGCTGCATCAGCGCGACGGCCAAAGCTGCCTTGCTGGCGAAATGATGGTGAATGCTGGCCTTTGTGATTCCGACGTCGGCGGCCAGGTCGGCATAGCTGAACCCATCAAAGCCACGCCTGCGCGCGGCCCGTTCAGCCGAATTGAGCAGAGTTGTCTTGGTGTCGGTCGCCATGTGTTATCCAAGATTTTGGTCGTTTAGGCTGTGTAGGACATTCTCTGCCGCTTCCAAAGCACCTTCGATATAGCCGCCGAAAACCGGGGCGACCTCTGTTCCTGCGAAATGCAGCTTTCCGTTCCACAGATTGCTCATCGCCTTCGGTAGACCGTATGTCGGATGGGCATATAGCGGTGCCTTATCCGCCTCAGTTGCAGTGTAGGGATCAATGGCCCAGTCTTTCAAGTAGAGCTTTTGGGGCTCGGCGGCTTCAGGCCCGAACAACCGTGTTAATTGAGCGTGCAGGTGCTGACGCAGCAGTTGTTCGTCCGCGCGACCTTGGGGCGGTACACCGATGAAGCCAAAGAGCGCGTATGGTCCGCCCTCAGGGGGGGATGCATCATGGATTTCGACCATCGGTCCTTTCCGGCTCATTGCATCACCGGACAGTCCTTGTTTGCGCCAGAATGGTTTGTCGTACACCGCAACAGCCTTGGCCTGACCTGCCATCCATGTCGCGATGCCTTTCATGGTTTGGGTGGCTTCGGCAGACAATGCGGGCGAAAATGCGATTTCGGCCGCAACACGTGGGGGCACAGCGAGGACAGCTTGATCCGTGTAGATCTGTTCGCCCTTTGCCGTTGTTGCAATGAATTGATCGCCGGACATGTCAAGTTTAACAACCGGCGCGTTTAGCTGTTTGCGATGATCCGGCAGGCAGTTGGCCAATGCGTCTGTCAGAGCAGCCAACCCTCCCTTTAGCCGCCATGACCCTTCCATTGATGAAAAACCCTGCCCGCGTTGCACGTTGCCATGTTCATCCTCAAAGGTCTGAGCGCCATCGGCGAATTGGTCGAACTTTGTCAGACCAAACCGATCAATCAGAGCTGCAATACGTGGCTGGCCCGGCCAGAACCAGGCAGGCCCCATGTCAAAGTAGCCTGCCTCCAGATGCTGCGTCATGATTCGCCCGCCAAACCGCGGGCGGGCCTCAATCAGCATATAGTCGCGCCCTTGCGCCTCAAGACGTTCGGCTAAGACAAGTCCTGACAACCCGCCGCCGACAATCAGCGTTTGCATGCGCTAGAACCCTTCGGATGCCGGGCGCAGATCTAGCTCGTGCGTCCATGTGGATTTGGGTTGGCGGGCGAGGCTACAGTAGGCCTCTGCGATGTCCTCGGGCTTCATCATCTTGCCCGGATCAAGGTTGTGCAGGTCCCGAGATCGCGCTGTATCAATGATACCGTCCAGAATCGCGTGGCAGACATGAACACCTGCTGGTTGATACTCCCGTGCAAGCGATTGCGTCAGGCCGCGCAAGGCGAATTTTGCGCTGGCAAAGGCCGAGAATCTTGTACCACCCCGCAAGGACGCTGTGGCGCCAGATACAATGAACGTACCACCGCCAGCGCGGACCATCGGTTGCAGTGTCGATTGGGCAAGCAAAATGGCAGACTGCACCATCGATCCCCACGTGCGTTGATAATCAGCAAGCCGGGTTTCTGCGAAAGGCGCGATGATCAGTTCGCTCGTGTTGTGGATCACAACCTTGGGCGGGCCATGTTCTGCGATAACCTGTGCCAGGATGCTGGGAACGGCACTCTCGTCCGTCAGGTCCATCTCAAAGAACTGGCCAATCACCGTTTCAGGTTGCGTGCGTCCCAAGCCAACGGCAGCAAAGCCATCTTTTGTGAAACGGGACAACAGGGACTGACCAAGGCCAGCCCCCGCGCCGGCCACAAGGACCAAAGGTTTTTCAACACTCATCAGACGGCAGGCGGTTTGGCGTGGGGCAAATGACCCGTCTTGATCCACAGCTTTGCCCCATCAGGGCCAGCCGTTGCAGACAGTTGATCGCCTTCCGGCAGTCGCAGCCATGCTCCTTTTTCAAGCGTATCGCTGCCTTCGGTGACGGAACCGGCAATCACCAGCATTTCGATCCCACCCACATCGGTATTTTCCAGTGTCGCGCCTGCATCAAGGTGGCTGTAGGTAACTGTTTCACGCGCATCACGGTGTAGTTCAGCCGTTGCGACACCATCCACAGGATCGGTCAGTTCTTCGGCCATGGTTTTGCGAAACTGATTGCGGTCGGCCATGTCGAACTGCCACAGCTTTACAAAGATCGTGCAGCCCGGCTCTGACCCCGGCGTATGTGCAGTGGTGGGAGGATTGCGCACATATGTCCCTTCGGGGAAGTCGCCATGTTCGTCCTGAAATACACCATCAAGCACAATGAATTCTTCGCCACCTGTATGGGTGTGTTCCGAAAATTTGCTGCCCGGCGCATAGCGCACAATCGTCGTGGCACGGGCAACTTCGCCGCCGATGCGGTCCAACATACGCCGATCCACACCGGGCATAGGCGAAGCGTTCCACTCAAGCTGTTCAGAATGAACAACCACGCGTGTTTTAAAGTCTGCGTTCAGTTCCATGTTTTTCCTTTCGGCTTGAGTGGTATCGCGTCCTTAACCTGCGATGCTGGGCCGTGCCGAGACCTTTGCACGCCATGCCGTCAGATTGGAGAGTGTCTCTGGAATGTCGACCTTGGCAAAGTCCGCAAAGGCAAGACCGGCAAACGCTGTGATATCAGCAACCGAAAACTCAGAACCAGCCAGATATTCATTGTCAGCCAGAACTTCATCCAAGTAAGCCATTGTCTGACCAGCAACTTGCTTTTGCTTGTTGCCCCATTCAGCACATTGATAGGTCTCAAGGTCTGGACCAAGGCCTGGTGTGGCATGGTGAAAGTAGGTTCCCACAGCATTCAGCAGACCATTTTCTGCACGCAGGTTCATCATCGAAATTTGCGCACGTTGTTTTGGTGTCTCTCCGGTCAGCGACGGGCCTTCGAAATGGTTGTCGATATATTCTGTAATCGCATTGCACTGCGAAATATGTGTACCGTCCGCCAACTCAAGGCAGGGCACAACGGCATCAGGGTTCTTGGCTTTAAAGGCCTCGGTGCGATGTTCGCCACCCATCACGTCAACCGGAACGAATTGGACCTGGTCTGTTGCGCCTTTTTCAGCAAGCGCAATGCGCACACGTGCGGGGTTTGGGAATCCCTCAGTATCATAGATTTTCATGTCGTCACTCCTTGTGAACTGACACCTATCTACTAGTAGGTAGGTATCTTGGGCAAGATGTATTTTGGTCGTTGCGATAACAAGGTTGTTACGATGATAAGTTTAGCAGCGTCTGGATTTGATGCCAGCTTCCTTCGAAGCGGTCATTTGTGTCGTCCTAATGAATAACAATAAAGTCCCGCAAAATGATGTTGTTGCATGGATCGCCGAGCCGCGATATCGCCGCCGCTCACTCTGACGCAAGCGGCGATACATCCCTACAAATTCAACAATGCCCGTCGCAACAAGTTTCCCAAGGCTACGTATCGTGTTACGAACTGCTCGGAATACGACGAAAGTCTCCGGCGTCGAGGTGATGTGACGATCTGGGTTTCTGATGATGTTGTGAAGAACTGGGCTTCGCCACGCCGCAAGACACGCGGCGGTCAATCGCTTTATTCAGATCTGGCAATCGAGATCAGACTCACTCTGCGGGTCGTGTTTCGACTTCCGCTCAGACAAACTCAGAGTTTCATGCGGTCGATTGCCAGGCTGATGGGCATTGACCTCGTAGTACCGGACTTCTCGACCTTGTCGCGACACGGTAAGCGGATGAAGATTGTCCAAAACCGGCGAGACGCAAATAAGCCAATCACCCTCATTGTGGACAGCACAGGCCTGAAAGTGCGTGGCGACAAGGGCTGGCATGGAGAAAAACACGGCATCAGGGAGGCGCGCAAAACATGGCGCAAGCTCCACATCAGGCTTGGCCCGGAAACCGGTGATATCGCTGCAACGGAATTGACCACCGAACACGTGGGCAATGAAACGGCACTGCCAGATTTGCTAGCTGACATGGATGTTGATGTGAACCGCTTTCTGGCGGATGGAGCATATGACGGCCAATGTGTTGCAGACTGTCTGTTGGACAAGTTCGGATCCAGGATTGAGATCATTATACCCCCACCTAAAAACGCGGTTCGCGGCGAGAATGCACGGCGCAATCAACACATCGATACCATCGCTGAACATGGCAGAATGAACTGGTAAAGTGAGACGGGAGACAACCAGCGATCAGGGGTTGTAGCCTAGATCGGCAGATGGAAACAAGTTATCGGCGATCGCCTGCAAGCGTGTGATCTCGACCGGCAAATAGCTGAAGCGAAAATTGCATCAAAAGCGCTCAACCGCATGACATCTCTCAATCGTGCGGAGTACGAACGCGTCTTCTAACGTGATGGGGTATGGGGCAAATTCGTCTCAAACCTGATCCATGCAACTCGGTCGTGGAATGCCACAACGGAAATCTGGCGCCTAGTCCAACCGCCGATACCTGGGCATCAAAAAAGCTGTCAGTAGAACCCATAAAATTGTAACACCCCGCCATCAATCTTTGCCCACCGCAATAGTCCCACTTGC
Source organism: Ruegeria sp. YTSA226 (assembly GCF_059609905.1). Lineage (NCBI taxonomy): Bacteria > Pseudomonadati > Pseudomonadota > Alphaproteobacteria > Rhodobacterales > Roseobacteraceae > Ruegeria > Ruegeria sp. YTSA226. The sequence continues at coordinate 291,063 of NZ_JBXWMQ010000005.1, read as the reverse complement.
CTTCCCTACCAATCCACTTATGAAGTTCAATCAGTTGACCTAGGGGAAAGATTGCGATGCGCATGCGCGATACGTTCATCAAACCGATGCACCCGGAAGGTATTCGGTTTGTCGCGATCTTTGCCGCCATTACGGTCGGTCTGTTTCTACTGTCTAACGTTCTGGGCTGGATTGGTGTCGGCCTCACGATCTGGTGCTACTATTTCTTTCGCGACCCGGAACGCGTGCCACCCACTGGAGAAGGGTTGATCGTCAGCCCAGCGGACGGGGTGGTTTCGCTGATCGAAGCGGCGGTGCCGCCGAACGAGCTTGGGATGCCTAACACGCCTCTCACCCGTGTCAGTGTGTTCATGAGTGTCTTCAACTGTCATGTGAACCGCACGCCAATTGAAGGTGAGATTACCGCTGTTGCATATCGCCCCGGCAAGTTTTTCAACGCATCCCTGGACAAGGCCAGTGCTGATAATGAGCGCAACAGCCTGCGCATTCGTATGAAAAACGGTCAGGATCTGGCTGTTGTCCAGATTGCCGGCCTCGTGGCCAGACGGATCGTCTGCTTCGTGAAGCCAGGCGCAGCGATGCAAACTGGCGAACGATTTGGATTGATCCGCTTCGGGTCTCGGCTGGATGTTTATCTTCCTGATGGCGTGGTCCTACAAGTGCGTGTAGGGCAAACGATGATTGCGGGCGAAACCGTCCTTGCCAGTTTGCCCACCCTTGAAGAAAAGTAGGTAACTGGATCAGTGGCAAAACCATCCAAACAGGAAGAGACCGAGTTTGCGCTGATCCACTTGTTGCCCAATGCGTTGACCATAACGGCCATATGCGCGGGCCTGTCGGCAATCAGATTTGGCGTTCAGGGCAATTACGTGCTCGCTGTCCAGTTGATAATTGCCGCCTGTGTGCTGGATGGGCTGGATGGCCGTATTGCGCGCCTTCTCAGCAGTGACAGCAAACTGGGGGCCGAACTGGACTCACTTGCAGATTTCTTGAACTTCGGGGTCGCCCCACCGCTCGTTCTTTATTTCTGGGCCTTGCAGGATATACGCAGTGCGGCTTGGATTGCGGTTCTGTTTTTTGCGGTGTGCTGCGTCATGCGACTTGCCCGGTTCAATGTGGGCGGCAAATCCGAAACCTGCGATCAAGATGGGGCCTATTTCGAGGGAGTCCCCGCCCCTGCAGGGGCGCTGCTTGTCATGTTGCCAATGTATCTGTCCTTCGCCTTCGCCGAAGCCCCTTTGCTGCCCAGTATATTGATTTGCCTTTATATGGTGATCATAGGTCTTCTGCTTATCAGCCAAATACCGACCTGGTCATTCAAGACGACGCGAATCTCGCGCGAGAACGCAAAGTTTTTTCTCATCGGTGTCGCTGTTGCGGGGGCCGCATTGCTGACTTTCGCCTGGGCTACGTTGATTGTGCTTTGTTTCGGATATGTGGGTACGGTCGCCTGGGCGTGGCTCGACAGGGGAATACCTTCTAACCGTTAAGGACTCGATATGGACATCAAAGCCGTTCAAACTTCCTATGCTCGCTGGGCCCCCATCTACGACAAGACGTTTGGGGCAGTTACCAATGTCGGGCGGCAGCAGGCGGTTGATTTTATCAATAGACGTCCAGGCAAAGTTCTGGAGGTTGGCGTCGGCACCGGACTTTCGCTGGAACATTACGGGCCCGAAACGCAAGTGACCGGAATCGATTTCAGTGAGGACATGCTGCAAAAGGCGCGCGACAAAGCAAAAGATCTATCGCTGGACCATGTTGCCGAGCTGAGGCAAATGGATGCCCGCACGCTTTATTTTCCCGACAACTATTTCGATACGGTTGCGGCAATGCACGTGCTATCCGTCGTACCGGAACCGGAAAGGGTAATGGCGGAAATAGCGCGGGTCTGTAAACCGGGTGGAAAAGTAGTGATTACCAACCATTTCCAACGAAAGCGGGGGTTGCTCGCATCCTTGGAACGCGCGATTGCTCCGGTCGCAAATACGATTGGCTGGCATTCTGATTTCGATATTGAAACAGTGCTGCAAGAGGATGCGCTTGCCGTAGAGGAGCAAAGAACCCTTCCACCTCTGGGGATGATGACATTTTTGGTACTGAAAAAATCAGTTGTCACGTAACTGTTCGGTAAAAGAACTGGGTACGGCTGCAAACAGGAAACTGAGAAACACCAGCTTTTCTTGAGCCTCCCCAACTGAACTGGTCCCCCTTTATGTTTAGGAAACGGAGGACCTAGAATGGCAAACAAGAGACCGAAGCCGGAAGAGATTGTCTCGAAGTTACGGCAAGTTGAAGTTCTGATGGGTCAAGGCATGTCCCGTCTTGATGCGATCAGACAGATCGGAGTTGTTGAGCAAACCTATTACCGCTGGCGGAAGAAGTACGGCGGAATGGGTGTTGATCAATTGAAGGAACTGAAACGGCTTCAGAAAGAGAACGAGCGGCTGAGGCGCGCAGTTTCAGATCTGACGCTGGACAAACTGATCCTGACGGAAGCCACAAAGGATGAAGGGCGGTTAGCAAACCATCCCGTGGATGGTTTGTAGCCCTGAACGCGAAGCCCTACTGAGCCCCGCTCGCCGTCGTGCTTGTATTAATCATGTACGCAACCAGCTGAACGTTTCCGAGAGACGCGCCTGTCGCGTTCTGGGGCAACACCGGTCCACGCAACGGCGCGCCCCACAAGGTCGCGCAGACGAAGGCCGACTGGTGGCCGACATGATCGAGTTGACCCGACAGTACGGCCGATATGGCTATCGCAGGATCGCAGCGCTGCTGAGAGAGGCTGGATGGTCTGTCAGCGATGGGCGAATTGAACGGCTTTGGCGACGAGAGGGGCTGAAAGTGCCAATAAAGCAACCGAAGAAAGGACGGCTCTGGCTAAATGACGGCTCATGCGTTCGGCTACGGCCAGAGTATCGCAACCATGTTTGGTCGTATGACTTCGTTCATTGTCGAACCGACGACGGCAAAGCCTTCCGGACGCTGAACATCCTTGATGAGTACAGCCGGGAATGCTTGGCAATCAGGGTCGAGCGGAAACTGAACTCGACCGATGTAATCGACGTTCTGACAGACCTGCTCATACTTCGCGGCGCGCCCAGTTTCATACGTTCTGACAATGGGCCGGAATTTGTCGCCCAGGCGGTCCGAGACTGGATCGCCGCCGTTGGCGCCAAGACGGCTTACATCGAACCTGGGAGCCCGTGGGAGAACGGATATTGTGAAAGCTTCAATGGCCGGTTCAGGGATGAGCTGCTCAACGGTGAGATCTTCTACAGCTTGCGCGAAGCTCAAATCCTGATCGAACAATGGAGGAAACACTACAACACAAAACGTCCCCACAGTGCACTGGGCTGCCGCCCGTCAGCTCCCGAAACCATCATCTCAATGGATCACAGGCCAATGATGCACTAACAATCAAATTGAACCAGTCAGATGAGGCTGCTCAACGGGATCACTCAAATTCTTTGCGGAGTTGCACTACCGTTTTTTGGGTATTCCCAAGTTAGCAACTGAACATTTTGGTGAATCGAACTGTGACAATTATAAGTTTCGACTTTGCACCCCGTACTGCGCCTTCAGTTGCTGAACCGATCCGCAATACACGTCCAAATCAACCTCTGGGGCAATACCGGACACTCGCTCGTTCGTAGAATGCTGCCAAAACTCCCATTGCGGCGCATTGGGTGCGGGTCTGGCTGCGTATTCTGCCAGCCAGACCGGGTAGTTCCCGAAACCCGAGGTCAGCTCGGTCTCCCAGGTGTTCAGATTGGCATATACCATCGGCACCGTTCCGAAAGCCCTCTGAACGCTGGTAAGCCATTCCAGCGCGAGGCTTCGATAGGCGGCCCCCTGTGCCGTCGGGACGCCTTCAAGATCGAGTGTAAATGGCAGGTGCAGAAGGCCGGATTTTCCAACCGGGCCTTTCGAAAGAACAGCCTGCACTGCATCGACAAAATTCGTGACCTGTGGCTTGGCCGGGTGGCTGACGTGAAGCAGGTGATAGGCGCCGCACAGGATACCCACCTCATTCGCGCCCAGTACATTTGGCTGAAAATAGGTATCCTTGATGCTGACGCTTTCGGTCGCCTTTATCAGCGCAAAAGAAACACCCGAGGCTGCGACTTGCGGCCAGTTGATATCCCGCTGATGATCACTGACATCTATTCCTTTTGCCTGCGCCTTATCTGGCGCCGCCTTGAGAATCTGTCCTGATGGTTTGCGAAACGACCTTACAATTTTGCCCAGCCTACATGCCATCAGATCGGCCTTTTCTATCTGTCATAACACCGCATCCGACCGACATTTGATAAGCCAATAGACCGAGATGTTGATTGCGCGGGTCTCGGTCTCGCTGGTCAGGGCCGACCCTTTAACGACGTTGCCCGAATTGGATTGGGGTGTGGGGGCGATAACCGGTTCCGGGCCTAACACTCCGTTTGATACCGTGCTGTCGCTTTGTTCCAGCACATGTTGGTGTTGCTGGAGCGCAGACAGTTGCAGCGACCCTACCCTGTCATATTTCTGGTTCTTTTTGTCGGTTCGGTACCTCTGGTCCTGATCCTTATCGACTTTCCCGCCGGGGTCGACGCCGCGCAGAAAATAGCCCTGGTAATCAGGCAGTCGAAACTCTCCGTCCTTGCCTTTACCAAACAGATATCCGATGGCGGCAAACAATTCCGGATAAGCGGAAATCAACAGAGGTGAGCCGTCGCAAACCTTCCAGCCATAATGTTGCAGATCAGTGGTCCCGCCCGCCAGCTTTTTGGATTGTCCCAGAAGCTCCCCGGAAAAAGCGATCACCGCGCCAACCGGCATTCCCAATACCCGGCCCGGAGACGGGCCCCAGCCTTGTTGTGGTTCAAGCGGTCCGCCGGGGGCGTTTGGTCGGGGCGGGGTCGGAAAGCCTGGCGGTCTCATTCTGAATCCGTCTGACCTGGCAGATCACTATCCGCACTCAGCATGCACATATGCGTGGGCACCTGAACCGTCCAGGATTGCGCATTGCCTTCATCGTCTTGTGTATGTTCCGATTTAATCCGGGCCACAATTTCGGCGTCTTCGGGCAGGCAAGGGGCAAGATGATCTGCATCCGGCCAGATCCGGCCGGTGCGCAGGAAATACAGGAAACTGCGCGCGTGCTTTCTGTCGACCGGCGCCAGAATGCGCACACGGTCAGCGCGCAGAAAATCCCGGAACCGCAGGTCGGGTACGGTCTCGCGCAGGGCAAGATCCGCGGGGTCGCCTGTCAGATCGCTGACTTCGTCCTCGATATCCATGAATGTGGCGATGTCGGACCACCCGACCGTTTGTTGCAAATAGTGCCTGATACGCGGCTTGGCATAATCCGGGGCCACGGCATCCTTCTCGGACCCGCTGAGGGTCAAGATTTGCTCCTGGGCCGCGGACAGGATTTCCGTCGTCATCGCCTTGTTCAGGAACGCAGGGTTCTGAGCCTCAATCGCAGCCACCTGTTGTTCCAGTTTGCGACGGTAACTCTCTAGCTGCCGCGCATACGCTTCCTTGATCAGCCTATAGGTTTCGAATTGCCAATCGGAATAAGTCTGCGCCGACCGTTGGCACGTCACTTCAAGAGTTGCCGCAAAGAAACCGGTCAATTCGGTTTGCAAATGCATTGGTGCAGGATCGGGAACCGGCATATCCGGCGGAGAGTTGGGCTCGGACGATTGTGTGGCTGCGGTTTGCTTGAGGCTGCACAGAATGGTGAACCCAAGCGGATGGCCTTCATCCGCCGGAGAGGTTCCGGTTCCGAACCCTTTATCCAGCTGGGCGCTCAGCACCTGCGCGCCCGAGGCTTGGCTGACAGGCAGGCGCAGTGGCTGCGGTGACTTGTCCGCATGGCCGTTTGAACCGGGCGGGGCGGATTTGTCCCCCGCTTGCTGCGGTTGCAGGGCGACCGAGCCCACGATGACATGGGTTTCTGCGGGAGTTCCGACACTCATCACCGTTGCTGTTGCTTTGATGGGCTCAAAGCCTCTGGGGATCAGGACGGCGCCTTCGGCCACTGGCGTATGGCTTTGCACCGTTTGGCTGACCACAAGCTTGAATGGCGGGGCCATACGGGTCTCTTCCACGCCAAATTCCTGAAACGCATCGAGATAAAATATCTTGCCATCGTCTGTCTTGCCAGTCTCATCGGTCAAATCCTGAAATCCGCTTATCCCAAACTCGCCTGGAGATTTCGGTGGGCGCAGATCAAGCTGCCAGGACCGGCGAATATGCCGGACAAGATTCTCACCCGGGCTGGGGACCATGATCTCAAAAATCAAAACCTCGCCCAGACTTTTCGTGCGCAAGCGAAAGCTTCTGTTCACCCAACGATAGATGCCGCGGATATCCGTGCCGTTCCGCCGATTGTCAAAGCGCGTCACATCCGAGTATTCGGTTTCTTCAACTTCGGATAACTCGCGCGTATGGCGCATTTCGCGTGACAGGTTTCGCACCGTTTTCTCGACGATGTCGCGGGCAAATTTCAGGTCGTTTTTCGCGAAGCCTCCGGCTGGCTGCTCTTGCACCCACCAATTCCCAGTAACACTCATCTTATTGCCATCTGTCGGCATTCCGTACTGGGTGTCGTAAGAGTTGACATGCGTGGTCGAGACATGGTCGGCCAACGTCTTTTGCACCTGATTGATCAGGTCCGAAACCGAGGTATCCTCGTCCCGCCGGGCAATTTTGGTGGTCACATCGGAATGTGCCTCATGGCTTTCGCGGCGCTGCAATCTCCGGTTTCGCGTCTCGCGCATTTCACCGCGCAGGACATTTTCGATACGCTGCACGTCGCCCAATTCATACCCAAGCGGCTGATACCGGATCGAACGGGCAAGCCCGTATGAATAGGCGCGCACCCAGCCGGGCTTTGTCAATTTCAGAGGGATCTGATGATCTGTATCCTTTGCTGCAACCGGCGCAGGTTTTTTCGGCTCGAATATGGAGCCAGGCAAAACCAGCGTCGCATGCATCCAAGCTTTGATCTGTTGTCCGGTGACCGGATCGGTCATCAAGCTGGCCTGCCCTCCTTCGGTTGCAGCCAGCGCACGGGTCAGAACGTGATGGGTAGTCAACACCTGAATCAGAACTGCAAGTTCGTCTTTTTGCCAGCCAGCCAAAAGGTTCAGCGCAACGATGCTTTCCCAGATGCGGGCCAGTTCCTTTTGCGCATCCGGTGCATTTGCCAGAACCTTGAATGCTGCCCATCCGCCCAGACGGGCCTTGATCAGATCTGTGATCTGGGCCAGCGAAAATTCCGGCAGCTCTCTCAGAGCCGGCCACAGTTCAGGGTAAGAACTGAATGGCGGGCCAAGCGTTTCAATCGAGGAGATGAACCCTTTGGGTTTGCCCGGTTCGGCCGCAGGCTGAGCCTTGCCGGATTGCCCCGCATCCGATGCCGGATGGGGCGAACTATTCCCACCTGGTGTATTGTCGGTGTTCGAGCTTGGATCCACGTAAGTAACCGCCAAAGCCTCCTGCCCTGACCTGTCCCCGGATTTTGAAACAAGGCTTTGCAGGAACACGCTGTTCGCCAGGATCTTTTGCGGAACCTCCATGAAACCCGCATCCAGCGCGCCCGGCGCTATCGACGGCCAATGTTTCATATAGATGAAGGGGAACAGCTCATCCCAGCGCAGGTTAGCGCCCTGAGTGACCGGGCTCAGCCCGTCAGAATCCGGGTCATCGCTAAATGGATTATCACCATCACCGCCGTGAGTGTGGTTTGGCTGATCTGGGTCATGCCCGTCATGTCCACCTGAACCGTTTTGCCCGGTGCCAGAGTTCCCACCATCATCGGCCCCGCCCCCTGCTCCGGAATCGGGCGATGGAATATGGCTTGGCTTGCCAAATTCAGACATAAAACCCTGAAAGCGCCAGACACGACCGGTCTCGGGTTCTTGCAGAGCCAAAGCCCCAAGGACCTGCTGAGACAACGGCGTACTCAATCCGCTTTGCCAGGTCAGGGTACCGGTCAACCGCTCACCGGTTTCGAACAGCACATTCAGCGGCGTTCTTTCCTTGTACCTCAGAACAGGGCCGCGCACTGCCTTGCCCGGTGTCTTGGTGAAAAAGAACTGGACGGTCACGAATTCCGGGGGATCGGCACCATGCGGATGGGTTTCGAAATTGGCCACCAACTGGTTACGCAGATCCTCGAACGGCGCATCCATCCAAATGAGTTTGGGGTCCTGGCTGGTCATGCCCGTTAAGCGTCTTCCACCGCCAACACGACCTCAAGCTCGCTGATCGCCTGCAGTGAACCCTTAGTCAGCTTGCTGGATTTCAGGCCACTGATTTCCAGACGCTCGATATCCAGTTGCCAGACATCAACACCGGTATGGATATTGTCAAAAGGCGCGTGCGGAAAGAATGCCTCGATCTCGGTGTATTCATACAGGTTGTCCTGAATCACGGCCAACATCGCCGCGCGAGCCTCGGCCAACACCTCAACCATATAGTCGCGAATGCGGTCCAGATCCGCGTCGGACACTTCGGCGAAATAAACTGCGGATCGCGTGCCATCTTCATCGAAACGGGTCACGACTTCGGTCGCCGGGGCGAGCAATATCTCATGCTCGCCCTCGATTGACACAGGCCCCTTGTCTGCCGCTTCTGGGGGAAGGAACTCGATCAGCGCACCGCAACAATCAATCAGAATTTGCTGGCCGGCTTCGGCAATGAAATTATCATCCTCCCAAAGCTCAATCGCGATTTCAGGATCAACCTGAGCGTATGGCAGAGCATAGCGCCCGCCGCCATGCAGTTTCTGACCTTCGGGGAAAATTTGCCCCCCATTTCCGCGCTGGAAAAAGGTCAGGATAGGTCGACGAAACATCAGAAACCGACCAGAGCGGGTATGTACGAGTGCATAAACCTGAAAGGCCATGTGTCTTCTCCTCCGATATGTTAATTCGGGCTGTTGGTGACTTAGTCCAAACCCAATACGCGACGGACGCGGCTCAGCTCGCGGTCATGAACAGTCAGGGCATCCAGAAACAGAGAGACCGCAACCCGGTTATCCGCAGAATAATGCCCGCCCAGAACATGCTCCAGCGCAGCCGGGCAGTGGTCATAGGCATCCGCGATATTGTCGACGCTCAGCGCGCGCATCCCAGTACGCAGAACCTTGTCGCAATAGGCAGCAAAGCTGACGTTCAGGTCGTTGATCACGATCCGCTCGGCTTTAGGTGAGGTCGACGGCTTGTAGGGCTCGTAAAGTGGCACCCAGCTTTCGGCGCGCCCCAGATGGGTCGAGGTGGGCGGATAGCCATTGGCGGTCATGAACATCGTACAGCCAAAACACGAGGCCAGCTTGGTGGTACAGTCACCAACCGTAATTTCATAAGGCGTGCAATGCGGGCCCAGATGATAGGCCTTGTAGATCGCCTGGATCATACCGTGGGTATAGCCCTTAACGCCTTCGTCCCCGCTTTCATCGACGAAATTCATACCCTGATCAAAGCGCATAATATTGGTGATCTGGTCCGACCGGTTTGTCGCCCCGTGATCGGGTTCCCCTTCCTTCGGAGCATCCTGCGCCAGATCGCCGCCAATGATGCCCCAACCAACGCAGTCATGGTCATGGGTATTGCGACGAACGCGCGGGTTCCACAGGGCAGAATCCTCGGGCGGCAACCACCGAGGGTACCATCCCTCGAAAATATTGTCGTCATGATCGCCCGCATCCAGATCAGGGATATGGAACCGCGCGCTTGGCATCGGACCGACCGGATCGGTGTCGCCTTCGACATTTCCGTTATCGACAAACCCGGTATAGGCCCCCAGCCCGATATACTGATAAGCGGGGTCGCGATCCCTTTGCTTGATCTCATCATATAGCACCTGCCCCTTGTCACTGAGGTGGTGTTCGGGGTGGCGGATATCGCCCTCGGTCGGAGGCTCATGCCCGGCCAAACCATAAACCCCAACGATCACAGCGCCGGTTTTATGATCGACGGCCGTCCCTGCCCTAACAGAATGACCCTGCATGTCGATTTCCAAAGCGGCCAGCTGTCCGATTTTCTGGGCGGCTTGCTGAAGCTGATCCCATTCGCGGGACCATTTGTCGGACCTGGGCATCTCGTCAGAAGGTTCCATTGAAAACTGCACATCGACATTGGCTCGGATCTGTTCGATCGAATGACCTACGATGGCGGCGGCAACGATATAGTCCGCTTCAAGCTTGGGATCAGCACCGCCGTTGGTCAGGATTCCGGATGTACGTCTGTAAGCCATCAATTCACTCCTCCAAAGTTTCGCCCGCTTGGGGCGTCATGAATATTGAATGTCGTAACCAACAAAATTGATCGGATCGGAATTCGGACCCGGCGTGCCGCCGTACATGGCGACGCGCATTGCCTGGACCTGGTGCAGATCAAAACTGGCCACACCCGGACCTATTTCCCGGCGGTCGATCCGAAAACCCTGCCGCGTTGTCATATCGGCCGCAAAGTTCAGCCGGTCCGGAGCCCGGAGCACGCATTCTCCCTGCAAAGGCAGGCGGGTTTCGGTCAGGGGAAAGCCGCAGCGCACGACCTGCACCTTGTGCAACCGATGCCCTTTTGGAACCGTGATGGTCAGGTCAATCCCGTCGCCTTTGCGCCGGGGTTCGATCGTTGCCTCGCCACAGACAACTTTGCGATCCACCAGAACATCGGGCGAGATATTGCCCTCGCAGGTGACGAACCTGACCGACAGGGTCAGATCAATCTGAAAGCTTCGGTACCAGCGATACGGGCATTGCAGAACAACCTGCCAGGTTAATGGCCTGATGTGCTGGTCGTGATCCAAACAGTCCCAGAACAGGCCAACCCTGCGCACATTGGGGTTTAATGATCGGTTCTCAAATACGAGTTGGGTTGTCATCGCGCCACCCTGACGAATCTGTGTTATGAACTCGACGGCGGCGGCGACAGCCTCATGATAAAACCAAGCTGTTGAAACCCCGGCTCCAGGCCGGATTTCAGACGCAACCTCAAGAACTTTCCATCCGGCTCGCCACTGATTTTGACGTGGCCGACCACTGTGAAATCTGTTTTTCCCTTATCGCCCTTGGACGTTGACGCTTTGGTATCACTGCTGGACTTGGGTTTGGCCGGTTTGGGAACTTCAACCCAGCCATCACTGACCGCAAGAGCCTGAATTTTGGATGAAACCCCGTCCTTAGAATATGTGTAGTCAGTGAAGGTGACGGTTACGTCCTCAAATTTCCCGGCATCGTCCACCTTGTACTGGACCGAAATCTGAAGCCCGTTATAGGGGGGCTTGTTGCGCCCGGTCTTATGGAAATCGCCAGATTGCCAAACCTGTTTAATGGGCTTCAAACTGTCTTTCTTGTCCGCGTCATCCTTGGGTTTCGAATCCGGCTTTTTGGGATTCGCGGGCTTTACCGGCGTCGGGGTATCAGCGGCAGCCTTCTGATCGCTGTCTTCGTCGCCCTCAGACCGTTTTCGTTTTAGGGCGATTGTTGTGTCGGCAGTTTTGGTCATGACACACCTCCTCTTTCCATAGCTCCGTCAAGCGGTGTGCATCCTGCGGCTAGTAATCCGCCGCAGGGCGCGTTTACGCATTGATGTTTGCCAGCTGGAAATCAAAGGGGGTAGAGTTTTTGCCAGGCCCGCCGCCCGACATCACGATATCAGCGCTTTGGATGCCGAACAGATTGATCTCGGTGTTGATCTGACTGATGATCGCCGAGTCCATGACCTGGCCCTCTTCGATCTGCGACACCACGCCGATATAGATGGTCGGGTGGAACTGAAAGACGCCCTTCTGCCCCGGCGCAAGGTTGGTCTTGGCGGCCAGAAGTTTGCCTTCGCGATAGATATTCGCGTTGATCGATCCCATGGTCAGGTTGTTGCGCAGCTCGACCTCATTCGGCGACGTTGCCGGGGTCTTGGCCAGGCGCAAGATATCCCCGCTGGTGTCTTTGACCATTTCGTAGGCCTGACCGTCATAGGCCGTCATCTGCGGCGTATAGTTCCCATAGCTGTCCGAGGCCGAAACCTGAAACTTCAGCGGGTATTTGAAGGGGTGATAATCCAGACGCCCCAGGTTTTTGATGACTTTCCACGCGATAGCGAGTTCGCCGAAATCTTCGGCCACGTTTTGCTGGAAAATAACGATCGATGAATTATTGGCATCATCCGAGTGATTGACCAATCTGAGTTGAATATTTTCGGTAACCAATTTCAGATTCCTTCCATTAGCGGTTCTTGTCGAGAACGACGAAATCGTGAATCAATGCTAGCTGAGAACTCTGTAATTCGATCTTTGCAGGAATCATCATTTCCTTTGATCTTTGCACTGTTAGACCCCTGCCCGCGGTAACCGGTGCACACTTTGGCCAGCCTCGCGCGCGCAGGAGCATGCTCATCCAGGACGTGTTTTGGGTGATGCTTAGTTCATCGAATTGCGATAGCGCCGATACTCTGACGGCGAGACGTCGAATTCCCGTTTGAACGCGGTCGAAAAGTTATTCGCATCCTCGTAGCCAACCTTGAAGGCGATGTCCTGAATGCTGTGCTGCCCCTCAAGAACCAGGGCCGCTGCATAGTTCAACCTGTAGCGCCGAAACCAAGCCATGGGGCCAACGCCGAACTCTTCCTTGAACCGCTTGGACAAGGTGTTCCGGTTTGACCCGACCACTTGCGCCAAGGCGTCAATGCCGCCTGTAAATTCGGGCTCGGTAGAAAGGAAATTACAAGCAGCATTGACCAACGTATCTTTTGAAAAGTACTCGGCAGAGACATTCTGTTTCATCAATGCTCGCGCCGCACTGAATCTGTGCTGGATTTCGCTGGTGACAAATGGATAGGCAATATAGTCGCTGTATCCTTGCGAATATACTTCGGCACGCGCCGTCGACAAACCCAGGTTGATCAGTGCAAAACTGTGCTGGCGCTTATGCGACCCGGCAGGTTTTGGGGCATTGGCCGGCACAAAACGCTTCAGGCACTGACGTACAACGATTGCTTTTTCATGGCGAGAAATGCCTGTGCTTTCTGCATCGTTCGACACGCGGTATCCCATAGACCTTTCAACTATGCTGCGAAATTCGGACAAAAGGCGCGGTGTAAACTCCAAGCAGATCACTCGGTCACGATCATAAGGACTATGCATAAAATTCCCCATCCAAAAAACTTCTGAAAATTTTGTAGGGCGCCACGCAGAGTGCGACCTCTGCTGATCTGAAAAATCAACTTGAGTCGCTGAGTCGCCACCACAACTTTCGATTGAGTACAAAAGGTCTGGGAACTTCTGTTAACTTATTCACATATTGCATTATTAGACCAATCCAATACGGCATTAACCATAAATGAGTGGCAAATTGCAAAGGGTTCTCCTTGCCAGCCAGACCAAGCTATGCCTTCTTCTGCCAACGCAATGGGAGACATGGCAGATGAGCGAAGCGGTCAAGCTGACACTGGATGAGATACGAAACCTAAGCCTGACCATTCTGTCCGGATCCGGATACGGGCCGGACCATGCAGCGGCCATCGCGGATATGCTGGTCACCTGTCAAATTGATGATTGCCAGTCGCACGGCCTGTTCCGACTGTTCATGTGCAATGACACCATGAAGGCAGGCAAGATTGACGGAAATGTCGCGCCAGCCATTACCCAATCGGATAACGCCATCGTTCGGGTCGATGCTCGCGGAGGTATGTCCCTGCTGGCATTTCATGAGGCACTTCCAATTCTGATCGAGAAAACCCGAACCCTTGGTATTGCAGCCATGGCCATCAATCGCTGTTTTCATTTCTCTGCGCTCTGGCCCGAAGTGGAGCGGCTATCTGCTGCCGGCCTTGCGGCGATGGCGATGGTACCAAGCCATTCCTGGGTTGCCCCAGCCGGCGGCACCCGCGGTTCGTTGGGCACCAACCCGCTGGCATTCAGCTGGCCGCGACAGGGCAAGGATCCCTTCACCTTTGACTTCGCAACAAGCGCCTTTGCCCGTGGCGAAATCGAACTCTATCGCCGCGCAGGCAAGCCCCTACCCGATGGCGTAGCAATCGATAAGGACGGCAACCCAACCAACGACCCGCAGGCTGCGATGGAGGGTGCGATGTTGACCTTCGGCAGCTACAAGGGTTCGGCCCTGTCCATCATGATCGAACTCTTGGCCGGTCCGCTGATCGACGACCTGACCAGCCTGGAAAGCATGGAGTTTGCCGGCAACTCAGGCGGCGCCCCCTATCATGGTGAAATCCTTCTGGCCTTCGATCCGGGGCATTTCAGCGGTGGCCGAATAGACCCGAACGATGCAAGGGCAGAACGCCTGTTCGCTGACATCACCGATCAGGGCGCGCGCCTACCATCACAACGCCGGTTTGCCGCCCGGGCCCGTAACACGGAACGCGGATATGTAGAGATTGCCAAAACCCTCTATGACGATCTGCAAGAGTTGGCCCAACAGATTTAGCCCCCTTCCCCTCAGCAAAGCAGCTGGCTAAGAAGTCTCTCCGAACGACTGTCAGGAGGCCCCATTGGACCGCATCGCCCGCACCATCGCCACCGAGATCAACGCCCGACCCGATCAGGTAGGGGCCGCAGTAAAATTGCTGGACGAAGGCGCGACTGTGCCCTTTGTTGCGCGCTACCGCAAAGAAGCGACAGGCGGTTTGGACGATACCCAACTGCGCACCCTGTCAGAACGCCTGACCTATCTGCGCGAATTGGACGCCCGGCGCACAACCATCCTGAATTCGATCAAGGATCAAGGCAAGCTGACAGATGATCTTGCAAAATCCATTGCGCTGGCTGACACCAAAGCACAGCTGGAAGACATCTACCTTCCCTACAAACCCAAGCGGCGCACCAAGGCAATGATCGCACGCGAGAACGGGTTGGAACCTCTGGCTGACGCAATTCTTGCAGACCGGTCTGTCGATCCCGATACCCTTGCCCAATCCTACCTGTCCGAGGCTGTTCCGACCAGCAAGGATGCCCTGAACGGTGCCCGCGACATTGTCACCGAACGACTAACCGAAAACGCCACCCTGTTAGGCGAACTGCGCAGCTTCATGCAGCGCGAGGCGCTGCTGACCTCGAAGGTGATTGATGGCAAACAACAGGATGGCGCGAAATTCAGCGACTATTTCGACCATTCCGAGCTGTGGGCCAAAACGCCGTCTCATCGGGCTTTGGCGATGCTTCGCGCGTCAAAAGAGGGCATCGTGACATTGGACATCGCGCCGGACCCCGAGACCGGCGCTGCTCGGGCGGAAGCGATCGTCGCATCACATCTGCTAACCCGCACGGATTCAACTGCCGATACTTGGTTACGCAAGGTGGCCGGTTGGACCTGGAGGGTAAAGCTCTCGCTGACGATGATGGTTGACCTGATGGCCGACCTCCGCAGCCGTGCCCAGGACGAGGCGATTTCTGTTTTCTCTCGCAATCTCAAAGATTTACTTTTCTCTGCGCCAGCTGGCGCCCGCCCAACCTTGGGGCTGGACCCTGGAATACGAACAGGTGTCAAAGCAGCGGTTGTCGATGCAACTGGCAAAGTGGTTGCAACTGAAACAATTTACCCGTTCCAACCCAAGAATGACCTTCGAGGCGCACAGGCCACAATCCTGCGCCTGATCGCCCAGCACGGCATTGAGCTTGTTGCAATCGGCAACGGAACAGCCAGCCGCGAAACCGAAAAGCTGGTCGGCGACACGCTCAGAGATTTGCCCAAAACCGTCACTCCTCCCACCAAAGTCGTGGTCTCGGAAGCCGGAGCATCGGTCTATTCCGCATCCGAACTGGCCGCCCGAGAGTTCCCGGATCTGGACGTTTCCCTTCGCGGAGCAGTTTCAATCGCCCGTCGCTTGCAAGACCCTCTGGCCGAGCTGGTGAAGATCGAACCAAAATCCATTGGGGTCGGGCAATATCAGCACGATGTCGATCAATTTAAGCTTTCGCAATCACTGGCATCTGTCATCGAAGACGTTGTGAACGCCGTTGGGGTTGATCTGAATACTGCTTCTGCCCCATTGCTGTCGCATGTGTCCGGGTTAGGCCCGGGGCTGGCAGAGTCCATCGTGTTGCACCGCGACATGAATGGTGCCTTTCAATCTCGTGCAGAGCTACTGAAGGTTGCGCGCCTTGGCCCCCGCGCATTCGAACAATGCGCAGGCTTTCTGCGGATACGCGATGGGGCCGAGCCCCTTGATGCGTCCTCGGTCCACCCCGAAGCTTATTCCGTGGCCCGGCGCGTTGTTGCCGCATGTGGGCGGGACATTCGGCAAATCATGGGGAATGAAGGGGCCCTGAACGGCCTGCGCGCCGAACAGTTTGTTAACGACAGTTTTGGCCTGCCCACGGTTCAGGACATATTCTCCGAGCTTGAAAAACCCGGTCGTGATCCCCGGCCAGATTTCAAAACAGCCTCGTTCGCTGATGGCGTGGAAGAGATCAGCGATTTGAAACCTGGAATGACCCTGGAGGGCACAGTTACCAATGTCGCGGCATTCGGCGCTTTTGTTGATATCGGTGTTCATCAGGACGGGTTGGTGCATATCAGCCAACTAGCAGATCGGTTTGTCAAAGATCCCCATGATGTCGTCAAAACCGGCCAGGTAGTTAAGGTACGGGTCGTCGAGGTGGATGCGCCGCGAAAACGCATCGGTCTGACGATGCGCAAGGATGGTGGCATTGAAACCCGGCAAAAGCGCTTTCAAAGCAGCGACCAATCGCGGCAAAGCCATACAAAACAAAAAGAATCACAACGCGCAAAAAACGGAAATAATGCGCAGCAGGGGGCACTTGCAGATGCACTGAAATCTGCGTTCAAAAAACAATAATCTGCTAATAGGGTGTGCACCCCCCTGCCCTTACCGCGATCAGTCGAAAGCGTCTGGCTCTAGCTCTTGCCAGAATTCGAAGATTGCGGTTGCGTTCAGCCCCGAGCGCCACGCATGCGCTCGGAAATGCTCGCGGTCCAGGTCGTTGTCTAGACCGGCAAGAAACAGTCTTTTATCTGCGTCCCTCTGTGTCGGGTTTCGCCGCGAAACCAGCTCTTCTACGATCGAGAGTTTCCGCGCCCGCTCCTCCCGCTCGGCTACCCGTTCGGCATAGGCTTTGTCTTCAACCGCCACTTGGGCCTGCCTCGCCTGCGCTTCTTCCAGTGCTTCGGGGCTGGGCTTCGCTGGCTGTTCCGGTTCAGGTGGCTGATAGTCATCGCGCAATGCAGCCGACAGATAGCCCAATGTGGATTTCACTCCGCCCTTTTGCCTTACGTAATCAAGTTTCTGCGCGACGTAGTCTTCACCATGTTCGGAAATCCACTGTCGGGCCAAACGATCCGAGACCCCTTGATCACGTAGCTTCGTGTACACCTGCATATTCCGAGCACCGTCGCTGTCATCAATTTCGAACATCGCTTTTTGCGGGTTTCCCTTAATCCGAAAGCGAATATTGGTGACCGTCCGGCCTTTCTTTTGGAACTCGGGTTCGATCAGAATGTCCGAGCTTTTGTTCACCTCGGCAACCGCCGGCTTGATGATCTTGGCGTTGAGATGTTTGAAGCTGGTATAATAGTCGCTGCCATCTACACCCATGAGCTTTCGAAACACGTCCAAGGCCCACCAACCGGTCGAGCCGATGCGCACAAAGCGATAGCAGTTTTCATACAGTGCCAATCCGTGGCCCGAACTAAAGTTGCGCTGAATCTGAACGTTGATCAGCGCATAGATTTTGGGATCATACAGCTTCTGCGCCAGCGCCGGTGAGTAGGCATATTCACAAACACCATTCTTGAGCTTGGCAAAACTCAGCAGAGAGGAAACACCCCATTCCTGACGCCCCTGCTCATCCAACATGTCCCATTCAGCGACAGTCTCGGCCAGGGCGCGCAGGCTTGTACGCAAGGTATCAAAATCGTTCGAGTTATAGCCGACCATCATCGCCAGAGTTCGTGCATCGATGGTATGGGTCTGTGCAGATGTCAGCGCATCATAGGCATTGAGAAGCAGGACATTCGACAGCTTTCGCTGAAGCAATGTCAACTTACCGCTGATGTGAATCGCGGCGACGTTCTTTTTCACCGTTTCCCTTCGCAAGGCTCCGGATAGGTGATCCATGTCTATTTGTGTTTCCGGCATGATTCTGCCCGACTGCTCTTTTTTGTATTTCTGCCATGAAAGGTACCTATCAATCAACTTCTATTAGGTGCCCAAATACAGGATCAGGCTCATCCCGAAAACGGGTACCCTAAACAGATATACCTAAACTTATCCCCAGACCTATCATCGCGAGCCCGTCATAAGAACGACTCAGACAGGATCGAACGTACTGGAAACGGCTTTGTAAGTGTCTAATAGCGTCGAAGATCCACGTCCCTGCGAATCGGTGCCCTTGTTCCTGTCGAATGGTTCCTTTGGTCCCGTATCTGGGCACCTTTGATCCCGGAATCGGATACCCCAGGAACTGTAAATGGGTCCCTAATGTGATCTAACCTATTGTTATAATTATCATATTCTTAATCTAAATCTCTTAAAGACTCTATAAATAATAAACTCTTTGTTGGCGTGCTCTCTCATTTTTCTAGAGTTTCGTGGCGAAACCCAGCCTTGCGCGCAAAAACTGTGGAAAACTTCCGATAGCAGGATAGCTTTAGAAGATAATGTTCGCTACATTCCTAAATATACGCCGCTAAGGCGAACATCTTCTGAGGCATCGACAGTGAACAAATCAAACCAACCTCCGCTACCGCCATATCTGAATCTTGATCCCGCAACAGCGGCCGGGAAGTTACCTGATCCTATAGGCACCTCTCGATTCGCGAAAGCAGCGGCATTCTGCGCCAAAGGCCGTGAGGATCTTGCCCGCCGAGGTTATGCCCCTGATGGGGAAAAGCGGCTACGTAGGTTTTCAATCTGGGAAATAACTAAGTACCTAATTCCGGTTGCACCTGCGCATCTCCGCCGTGTCCTCAAAGCAAATCCTGATCTTCCTCAAGGCGAAGGAGAAGCTGGTTCAAAATGGTTCACTTTGGAAGAGGTCCTGACCTTGCGCCAGCATTTTGCGGCTGAAGGCGTCAGCACGAAGGAGTATCTTCCCTACCGGCCTGAAGGGCTTCCGGCAAAGGTTGTTTCCGTTGCAAATTTCAAAGGCGGTGTTGGAAAAACCTCGACCGCCGCCCATCTGGCCATGTCCGCCGCCTTGGACGGGTACAAAGTTCTGGTAATCGACCTCGACAGCCAAGGATCCATGACGTCGATCCTTGGCGGGTCCGTTGCAGATGAATGGCAAACTGTGTTCCCCTTGATCGCAAAGGACTATGCTAGGGCGGTACACGAGGAAAACCGCGTGCGCAATGCGGCAGGTCAACCTGAAATTCCATTGGATGAGACCTTGCAAGAAGCGCTTAAAACGACCCCTGGCGATGTAATTCAGAACACCCATTGGCCAAATATTGATCTGATAGGCGCGCAGTTGAACCTTTACTGGGCCGAGTTCCAGATCCCAGTGTGGAGGATGGGGCTGAGAAGTTGGCCTTTGTGGGACGGCCTGACCAATTTCCTCGAGGATGAAGGTATCCTCAACGATTATGACATCGTCTTTCTCGATACGCCTCCTGCACTTGGGTACCTTACGATCAATGCACTGGCTGCTGCAGATATCCTTCTGGTTCCGCTTGGAGCTTCGTTTCTGGAGTTTGATTCAACGGGTCGGTTCTTTGACATGCTCTATACGACCTTCGCCAGTATCGAGGATGGTGAAAACACGGCACAACGCGCAGCTGGCTTGCCTGAGCTCAAGTTCGAATGGGATGTTGTACGCGCAATCATCACCCGGTTTGATGCCAGTCAGCAAACAGACATGGCGAACGTAATTCAGGCCTATTTCGGGGATTTCATGAATGCCTACCGGCAGGACTATACTGCTTTGGTCGGGCAGGCTGGTGAGCAGGTGAATGGGATCTACGAAGCCGACTACCGTGATTTTAACCGGGACACATATGTTCGGGGTCGGGAAACATTTGACCGGACTTACGCAGAATTCAAAGAGGTTCTGATCGGTTGCTGGTGGCGCGACGCTCAGATGGGAGGAGAAGCAGATGGCTAAACGCAGAAGACTGACCGCACCGGATACAACAGAGCTCGAACAGCTTGAAGCGGGTTTCGCCGCGAAACCGTCGATCAGCCCGTTTGAAGCAAGCTCGTCAGCACCTCCAATAGCTCAGGTTGCGGCGGAGGCCGCCACTTTGGGTGGCATGGCGTCCGTGACAGACAGGGTCGCTTTGGCCCAGGACCAAGGTGATGCAGCTCGATGGCGCGATGCACAAACCGCCGGTTTGATTGCGGAAAAAATACCGCTGGATCAGATTGATCCGGATTTTATCCGCCGTGACCGGATGGTTGAAGACGAAGAAGCCATGGCGGAACTGTTGGAATCGTTGCGCGTTCACGGCTTGAGAACGCCAATCGAGGTGAGCCGGGTCGGTGACAGTTTTGGCCTGATCTCGGGCTATCGGCGCCTGGAGGCCTTCAAGCGGCTGTCCCAAAGTGATGCTCGGTTCACCAAGATTCCTGCATTTGTTCGTGAGGCTGGAACAGGGCAGGGCGCTTACGTCTCGATGGTGGAAGAGAATGAGTTGCGCTCAAACCTCAGCCCTTATGAACGCGGGCGCGTCGCGGTTCTGGCGGCAGGGCAGGGGGTTTTTGCTTCAACCGAGGCCGCTGTCGATGTGCTTTTTGCCGCAGCGTCCAAAGCCAAACGGTCCAAGGTCCGTAGCTTTGCTATGGTGCATGAAGCGTTGGGGGATTTGCTGCAGCATCCCGTGTCGTTGTCAGAAAAGGCCGGGCTCAAGCTTGCATCGGCATTGCGGGACGGGGCACAAACCAGATTGCGTCAGGCATTGGCTGGCGCCGGCCCGTTGGATTGCAAATCCGAATGGGGTCTGCTTGAAGCTGCGATCAAGGGCGTGCCGGACGCGGAAAAAGCTAAATCGCGCGGCGGGCGCCCGCAGCAGGTGCAACGATTGACACCGGTTGTCCTTCCCACAGGCGGCACAATTCAGGCCGAGGTGACATCTGGGGAACTCCGCCTCAGGATACGCGGGCGGGAAATTTCAGTTGATGAGGCTCAAAAACTGATCGACCAGATTGGCAACCATCTGGGCTAGCCCTTTGACGAGACCGGGATAGATCGATCTCGTCGCCAAACAAATCAAAGAGCTGACTGGATTGGTTCGCAGAGGCGAGTTCTACTACTGTCAAGGTAATGATCAAAATGTGGAATAAATGATCATTGTGAATTCAAGATCCTTTGGAGGTGCTCGCTAGGGATGTGTCGCAAACTTTTGCAACGACCATAGGCAGTCGGCTCTGTGGTTCCGTTGCAAACTTTCGGCCATTGACGCTTTCAGATTTAGCGAGTGAATGACTCGTCGGTCGTACCTGCTGGAAAACTGACGCCACTCAAGTCCAAAAAACTGGGGGTCGCTTGGCAATGCCAGCGCGGCTCTGTTGCAAACTTTTGAGCATGGTGAGCTGATTGAGCGATCGCATCGGTGTTAACCGGCTAGTTCGGCGAATTGTTTGAATGGACAGACTCCTGGCGTGAGTTGACCTTTCCTGATCATGTGCGCAGTTTCGATTCCAGCTAGAGTTGCTGATGCTGAATTGAAGGATTTGAAACCTAGCATCGGACGGGTTCGCCTTTTGATGAACCTGTGATCTTGTTCTACGATGTTATTGAGGTATTTTCGTCTGACCATCTCGATGGGAATGGGACATCCAAAGCCTTTGAGCATTTTGTTGATGGCCTTCAGGCCCGCAGTATTGGCGCCGCTTTTGTCGATGACAATCTTCCGTGGTAACCCATTAACTTCCAGCATCCGGGCAAAGAATTTAGTGGCAGCTGGCTTGTTGCGCCGCTCAGATAACATGAAATCAAGTGTCTTTCCGTGTTTGTCGACGGCGCGGTATAGATAGACCCACGCGCCCTTAACCCTGATGTATGTCTCGTCCATTCTCCAGGAGCAGTCGCATGGTACTTTGCGTCTACGCGCTGCTTCGGCAATGGCGCCAGAATATCGCGTTACCCATCGGTTCAGCGTGGTGTGATCCACGAAAACACCTCGCTCTCCCATGATTTCTTCTAAGTCGCGATAGGAGACGCCGTATCGAACGTAGAAGAAGACCGCGAACAGGATCACATCCTTCGGATATTGCGTGCCTTTGAAGGAGATCATGAGCTGGCTTTCGACTGATTATTGCTGCTGATCACTCGCGCGCTAACCCAACAATCGTCAATGTCAAAAGTTTGCAACAGAGCCCAACGGCCATTCCCGGTTTATAAAGGGCCGAGCCGATCCCGAACCCGTCCGCCCCGGCCTTGAGCCAATCGGCAAAGTTTTCGGGGCCTGCCCCACCGACGGCAAAGACCAGCGCGTCTTTGGGTAGGATCGGGCGTATGGCGGCCAGGCCCGAGGGCCCCGCCATCACGCCCGGAAACAGTTTGAGCCCGGTTGCCCCTGCCCTGAGCGCGCCAAAGGCCTCGGTCGGGGTATAGACGCCTGGCCAGCTTTGTATGCCCAGTTTGATCGTCTGCTGTATCACCTCAGCGTCGAAATTTGGCGAGACGATCAGCTTGCCGCCGACCCCGGCCACCGCATCAACCTGTTCGATGGTCAGGACGGTTCCGGCGCCGATCAATGCGCGATCGCCGAAACGTTCCGCCAGAATGCCGATGCTGGTCAACGGATCGGGTGAGTTCAGGGGCACCTCGATCCGGTCTATGCCCGCGTCGATCAGGGCCTGCCCGACTTCGGCGGCCTCGGTGGGTTGCAGACCGCGCAGAATTGCAATGATAGGACGGCTCATGCGGTTTGCCTCGTCAGATTTCGGGCCTGCAAAAGACCTGCCAATGTAGATTGCGTGCTGTCGGCTATTTCAACAAATGTACCCTGCTGTTTCAGCGCGATGGCATAGATTTCCGAGAAGCTTTGGTCCCCGATAATGGCAATCTGCTGGCCCAACCAATAGGGACGGGACGCGGCCAGTTCCGCTCCGATCAGATATCCCGACAGACGCGCACGTGCGACACCGGAGTCCTGGCCCTGCAGCAGATCAGTGGCCCGCAGGCCGAAAAGGCGCGCGGCAAGTTGTTCCGGTCGGGACAGGGTATCCGCCACAGCCTCGGCAAAAGCAGCGTCGTCCCAGCCTTCGCTGACCGTATGTTTCAGGACGGATTGATTGCTGAGCAATCCGAAGATTTCGCCTGTCATGAATGTGCGGAAGCTGACGACTTCATCCGCGCTGACCTGTACCCATTTGGTATGCGTTCCGGGCAGGCAAATGATGCCGTCCCAGTTTGGCCGGTGGGCCAGAAAACCGGCGATCTGTGTCTCTTCTCCGCGCATGACATCGGGGGGGCTTGTTTGCTTTAGCCCGGGTACGACAAAGGCGCGGATACGGGGATCTGTTGCCGGAACGCGGACAGGTGCATCGGGAACAGGAACCGAAGGTACAGCGGAATATGGTGCCTCGACCCAGCCTTGACGCGCACCCACCATACCGCAGGCGACCACATCCATGACCGTATCGCCAAGCCAGCCCTCAATCAGGTCCAGCAGTGCTTTTTGAAACCCATCCCGGGGAATTTGGTCCATGCCGCTTGCGGACTGAGCCTGGTCCAGAATGGTGTCACCCTGCATTGCCCATGCCCGCAGATGAGTTGTTCCCCAATCAACAGCGATCCATTCGATTGTCATGTTCTCATCCTGTTACTACAACACCGCCATCAACGGCCATGCATTGCCCGGTCATGGCGCGACTGGCTTCCGACGCAAGAAACAGGGTCGGTGCGATCATATCCTCGGGCGTCAGGTGGTCCTTTAGGCATTGGCGTTCCAGATGTGCGGACAGATCTTCTGGCGTGGCCCACATGTCCAGCTGTTTCTGTGTCAGAACCCATCCGGGGGCCAGCGCATTAACGCGGATTTTCTGCGGGCCAAGCTCGCGCGCCAACGACCGGGTCATCCCGGTGATCCCGGCATTTGATGTCGTATAGATCGGATAACCGGAATTACCCATCATATAGCTGATCGAGCTGAAATTGATGATTGATCCGCCCTTGTCCTGCATTTGACGTGCGGCTTCTTGGCAGGCAAAGAAATACGCCTTCAGATTCACCTCGATCATCCAGTCCCAGAATTTGGGCGTGGTTTCGTCAAGCGAATGGCGCTTGTCGTTGGCGGCATTGTTGATCAGCACACCAAGGGGGCCATGGGCCTCGGCGGCTTTGGCCATTGAGGCGCGCAGCAGGTCGGTATCTGTCATGTCGCCTTGCAGAAACAGCGGCCCGCGCCCGTGCTTGGCGCGCATCTCATCAACAAAGGCACTGGCGTCGGAGCGCCCGATAAAGGCGACCTGCGCACCCTGCGCCAGAAATCCGTCCGTTAAAGCGGCCCCGACACCAGAACCACCTCCGGTGATAAAGACGGATGCACCGTTCAGGTCGTGGAAAGTGGCGGGTTGGTCCATCAGTGGCTCTCTCTGGTCACAAGGCGGGTGTCTTTGCCGACAAGAAAATCCAGGTCCGCACCCTGATCGGCCTGCAGGACGTGGTCTATGTAAAGCTTGGCATAGCCGCGGGTGTAATGCGGAGCATCCGGTTGCCATGCGGCGCGTCGGGCGTCCAGTTCAACTTGGTCAACCAGCAACTCGAGCGCGCCCTTGCTAGCGGATACACGGATACGGTCACCGGTCTTGACCAGCGCCAGCGTGCCGCCCGCCTGGGCTTCGGGGCTGACATGCAGGATGACAGTGCCAAATGCCGTGCCGGACATCCGTGCGTCCGAGATACGGATCATGTCGCGCACACCGTCCTTCACCAGCTTGGCCGGGATCGGCATATTGCCAACCTCGGGCATGCCGGGATAACCCTTGGGTCCACAGCCTTTCAGCACCAATATAGTCTCGGGCGTCACCGGCAGGTCATCCCTGTCGATATTGGCCTTCATATCTTCGATGCTTTCGAAGACATGGGCCACAGCCTCGGTCTCCAACAGTGCGTCCGTGGCCGCCGAAGGTTTAACAATGGCCCCGTTCGGCGCCAGATTGCCGCGCAGCACACGCAGGCCTGCGGCAGGTTTCACTGGGTCGTTGAAGGAACGGATCACATCGCGGTTGAAACATTCTGCACCTTCGTAATGGGCCGAAATATCCTTGTTCAGAACCGTTTTGGCAGGTCGTAGGAAGGGTTTGAGTTCGTTTAAAACCACAGGCACGCCACCTGCATAGCAGAAATCCTCCATCAGGTATTGGCCCGAGGGCATACAGTTCACAAGCAGCGGGATATCCGACCCGATCTCAAAATCCTTCAGTGTCAGGTCGATGCCTACACGACCGGCCAAAGCCAGCAGATGCACCACGGCGTTGGTAGAGCCGCCCACGGCAGCATTGGCCAGAATGGCGTTTTCAAAGGCTTCTTTGGTCAGAATGTCCGAGGGTTTGAGGTCTTCATCCACCATCTCGACGATCCGTTTGCCAGTCAGATGCGCCAGCGCCATTCGGCGAGCATCTACGGCGGGCAGCGCGGCGTTGGTGGGCAGGCTCATGCCCATTGCTTCGACCAGGGATGCCATGGTCGACGCGGTGCCCATGGTCATGCAGACACCGGCGCTGCGCGACATGCCGGATTCAGCATTCATGAAATCCTGCAGGGTCATTTCCCCGGCGCGCACGGCTTCGGAAAACTTCCATACATCCGTGCCCGAGCCGATGTCCTGCCCGCGATACTTACCGTTCAGCATCGGGCCGGAACTGACAACGATGGCGGGCAGATCGACCGAGGCGGCTCCCATAAGTTGCCCCGGCGTAGTTTTGTCACAGCCACCCAGCAGAACCACGCCGTCAATCCCATAGGCGCGGATGGATTCTTCGACATCCATGGCCAGTAGGTTGCGAAACAGCATGGCGGTGGGCTTCATCTGGGTTTCACCCAGCGACATGACCGGGAATTCGACCGGGAAGCCGCCGGCCTCCCACACGCCGCGTTTGACGCCTTCGGCCAGATCGCGCAGGCCGGAATTGCACGGCGTCAGTTCGGACCATGTATTGCAGATGCCGATAATGGGACGCCCGTCAAAGGCATGGTCGGGAAAGCCCTGGTTCTTCATCCAGGATCGGTGGATGAAACCATCCTTGTCCAGCTTGCCATACCAATGCTGCGAGCGGCGTTTTTTTGTCATTATTGTCAGCCTTGTAATCTTAGGGTCATGCCGCTTTGGCCGGTTTGCACCAATCCGGCAACCAATCCGCATGCGCGATCAAAAGATCGCTGACCAGATTGCGGATCTGTCGCAGGTCGAGCTCGGCGGCTGTGTGTGGGTCCATCATGGCGGCGTGGTATATGTATTCGGGGTTCTGGTCGGTCAGCGCCCGCACGGTCAGTTCCTGCACGTTGATCTGGGTGCGCATAAGCGCAATCAGCTGCGGTGGGAGGTCGGTCACGACCGAGGGTTGCACCCCGTTGCTGTCCACCAGGCATGGCGTTTCCACAGCAGCCCCCAAGGGCAGTTGCGGGATTTGGCCGGTATTGGGCAGGTTGCCATAGGCGGTGTAGGGCGTATTGGTCACGATGGCGTTCATCAGATCCGCCGCGAATTCGTGGCTGCGACATACCTCTACCGCCCGCCCGTCGGTCAGGGTCTTGGCCTGTTCCTTCCAGTCCTCGACCTGCTCGACGCAGCGGGTGGGGTATTCATCCAGCGGGATCGAGAACTGCTCGATCAGATCGTCGCGCCCGTCCTTGATGAACCAGGGCACATATTCGGCCAGATGCTCCGAGCTTTCGGTGCAGAAATATCCCAAGTGCTCCATTACTTCGTACCGGACCTTGTTGGGGCAACGTGGCATCAAAAGGGGCGGTTTCGGCAGTTGTCCACCGGCATATCCCTGCCGGAGCGCAGGATAGAGATCGCGGCCCTGATGCTCGAGCTTGAGGAAGAAAGCCACATGGTTGACGCCTGCGACCTTATAGCGAAACTCGTGCTTGGGCAGGTCCAGATCATGGGCCAGTTCCTCGACCGTATTTTGCACCGAATGGCACAGGCCGACATGTTTCAATGTCGGAAACCGTTCGCCCAAAGCCCAGGTGTTGATCGCCATCGGGTTCACATATTGCAACAGCGTCGCGTTGGGGCAGAGCTGCATCATGTCCTGGGCCACGTCCCACAGGACCGGAACGGTGCGTAACCCGCGCATGATCCCTCCTACGCCCAGCGTATCGGCGATGGTCTGACGCAGGCCATATTGCTTGGGGATATCGAAGTCAGTCACTGTGCAGGGGTCATACCCTCCGATCTGAAAGGCGGTAATCACGAAATCCGCCCCCTCCAATGCGGCGCGCCGATCGGTATGGGTGGTTATGGTAGCCCCCGTGCCGACCGAGCGCACCATGGCGCGGGCCACGGATTCGCTCTCAGCCAGGCGCTGTGTGTCGATATCCATCAAGGCAAAATGGCTGTCGGCCAGGGCGGGGGTCAAAAGGGCATCGCCCACGATATTGCGCATGAAGATCGTGGAACCGGCCCCGATAAAAGTGATTTTGGTCATCAGGCAAACCTTTAGCTTGATGTTATTTCACGGCACCGAGTGTCAGGCCCGCGATAAAATGTTTCTGCATCAGGAAGAACATGGCAACCGGCGGCAGCGCCGCGACAATGGAACCGGCACTCATCAGCTGATAGGCGGCGCGGAACTGCGCGTTAAAGCTGGTGATCCCTGCGGTTACAGGCTGGCTCTCAGCACCTTGCGTCAGCACTACAGCCCAGAAATAGTCGTTCCATATGAAGGTAAAGATCAGCACACTGAGCGCCGCAATGGCGGGCTTCATCAGCGGCAGCACCACGTACCAGAAGATACGCCATTCACTGATCCCTTCGACCCGCGCTGCCTCGATCAGTTCAAAGGGCAGGGCGCGGATGAAATTCCGCATGAACAGGGTGCAAAACCCGGTCTGGAACGCGATGTGGAACAAGACCAGCCCGGTCTTGGTGTTGTACAGGCCCAGGTCCAGCGTCAGGTCGCGCACGGGCACCATGAGGATTTGGAAAGGCACGAAATTGCCCGCTACGAACAGGAAGAAGATCCAAAGGTTCGATTTGAATTTGTAGATGCCGAGTGCAAACCCCGTCATGCTGCTGAGCGCGACGCACCCGATGACCGTGGGAACGGTGATCAGGAAGGAATTCATCAGATAGCGCGGCATATCCGAATTGAAAAACACCTGCCCATAGTTGAATGCGCCCTCAAAGCTGGACGGCATCCCCCAGTAGTTGGCATTGGTGAAATCCGCGGCGGGTTTGACCGAGAACAGGGCGACGGCCAGCAACGGCCCGAGCCACAAAAGCAAGGCCAGCGGCAGCAACGCCTGATAGGTGATCTGCGCTGCACGAGGTTGTTTTTCGATTGGCTTGGGAAACATCTCAGTGCCCCCTTTCTTCGCGGTACATCGACCACAGGAAATAACCGATGAAACACAGCATGATCAGGAACAGGATCACCGCGATAGCTGCGCCATATCCCATGCGGAATCCGTATTCGGACAAGGCGACCTCGAACATGTAATAGGCCAGCACGCGCGATGATCCGAACGGACCGCCCTGTGTCATGATTGAGATCAGGTCAAAGCTGCGAAGCGCGCCAATGATGGTGACGACAAAGGCAATGAAGGTGGCAGGGCGCAATTGCGGCAGGATGATATGCCACAACATCCGCCAGCTCTTGGCACCGTCCAGCCGCCCGGCTTCGATCTGTTCGGGGTCCACGGCGTTGAGGCCGGTCAGGTACAGGATCATGCAATAGGCGGTTTGTGGCCAGAGGCCAGCAAAGATGATGCCATAGGTGACGAAACGCTCGTCACCCAGCACGTTCACCGGGCCCATGCCAAAGAATCCGAGGAATTCGTTCAGCAGGCCGAATGTGGGATCGTAGAACCATGTGAACACAAGGCCAACGACCACCTGAGAAATCACAAAGGGGAAGAAAAACAGGGATTTATACAGGCGAATGCCCCAGACCGTCTGGTTCAGGAACAGCGCGATGAACAAACCCGCCGGAATCGCCGCCAGATAGAGCAGCAACCAGATCAGGTTGTTTTTGAGCGAGATATAAAAGGCGTCCCGGTCCGACCATTCCCAATACAGGTCTTCATAATTGCGAAAGCCGACATATTCGGCAGCCCCCAGGCCGTCCCATTCGTAAAGCGACAGGTTGAAGGACTGAAAGACCGGAATGATCACATAGACCATAAAGAACAACAGGCCTGGGGCCAAAAACAACCAGGGCGCGATGCGCTGTTGGTTTCGGTGGAACCAGCTTTCTTGTTCGTGGGTATCGACGGCGGTCATGGGCGTCCCCGGTTCTGGTAGGCGGAGTAAGGCGGGTTGATACCCGCCTTACGCAGGTCATGGCTCAGGATTGGCTTTGCCAATCCTGACCGGTTCAGTTGTCGTAGATGCGCTGACGCGCCCGTTCAAGTTTGGCCAGGATTTTGTCCGCATTGTCTGGCTTGACCATGAATTCCTGGAAGCCTTCCATCGACGCCTTGGCCATTTCTGCCGGTGCGTCGCGGTCCCAGAACTGGGCGACTCCGCCCGGGCTGTTTGACGACAGCATGGTAAAGCCCTGCTGCAGGAACTTGTCGGCATCTACCGAGGACTGAGCATTGACCGGCAACTGGCCGAGATTCGAGCCATTGTTGATCTCGGTCTGTTCATCCGCAGACACAACGAAGCGCAGGAATTCACGGGCGGCTTCTTTGTTCGCCGCGTTTGACGGGATGTGGAACGTGTCGGTCGGTGCATCTTCGGCCAGTTCGACATCGGGGTTGATGGCAACAAACTGGTAGAAGTCCAGTTGGTCGTCACTCAGGCCCGCCTCACGCAGCGGCGCCACGGCGAAGTTGCCCATCAGATAAGCCGCCGCATCACCGTTGACCATGAAGGGCAGAGCTTCTTGCCAGCTATAGGTCTGGTGGTTGTCGATGAAGGCACCCATATCGATCAGCTGTTTCCAGTTGGCGAAGGTCTGCTTGACCCGGTCATCCTCCCAGCTGATTTCACCATTGGCCAGCTGGTTGTGGAAGTCATAGCCGTTGGTGCGCATGTTCAGGTAGTCGAACCAGCCACCCGCAGTCCACAGGAACTTGGTGCCGATCGTATAGCAGGCGCGACCGGAATCGACGATCTTTTGGCAATTCGCCAGCTCTTCTTCCCAGGTTGCGGGCTCGGTCAGGCCCAGCTCGTCAAAGATGTCTTTGCGATAATAAACGCCCCACTGATAGTAGGTGTAGGGCACGCCCCACTGTTTGCCGTCGATCGTCATCGCACCTTTGGTTGAGGCCAGATTGTCCGCAATCGCAGGTTCCGCCCACAGGTCCGAGACGTCTTCGAACAGGCCAGCCTCGACATAGGGTTTCATCCGATTCGCCGCGTACCACGTGGCGACATCCGGCGTATCCGCAGTCAAGAAGTTGCGGATCTGGGTTTTGTAGGCCTCGCGGTCGATCACCGTTGTCTCGATGGCCAAATCCGGATGCTGTTGCTGAAATCTGTCGATCATTGCTTCCATCGTGGCCCGGGGTGCCGGGTTCGATGTGTCCAGGAATATCCGCAATTCGCCGGTAAGCTCGGCAGAGGCGGGAACAGCAAGTGCAACGCTCATGGCCAGCGCGGCCGTGGTGCGCTTGTAGATGGAATGCATGGTTTCCTCCCTTAGCTTCCATTTTAGTTCCATATATTGGAACTTAGTTTTATATGTTGAAAACTACACATCGACTCGGTTAGTCTTGTCAAGACCCTCTTGGCTGAGGCCGCAGGTTAATCCGAGGAGACAGAGCGCCCGTGGCAGGTGATGGAACGATAGGGAAAGCATGTGACGTGCTGGATCAGGTGGCCGCGTTTCAGCGGCCAGTTCGCTTTGCGGAACTGCTCGAAAGCAGCCGCTTTCCCAAAGCAACGCTGTATCGGTTTCTGCAATCCCTTACCAATCAGGGGATGTTGTCCTATGACCCGGATAGGCAGACCTATGCACCGGGTTTGAGGCTGGTTCGGCTGGCCCATGCGGCGTGGACGCAAAGCTCACTGGCGCCGATTGCCAGGCCTTTTCTCGATACGCTCAGCGGTGAAACGGGCGAGACTGTGCATCTGGCGCAGCTCGATTCTGGTCAGGTTCTGTATGTCGATAAGCGCAATGCCGCCCAGCCGGTTGAGATGTATTCACAGGCGGGCAAGGTCGGACCGGCCTATTGTACGGGTGTGGGCAAGGCGATGATGGCCTTTCTGGATGAGGCCGAGCTGAACAAGGTGATCTCACAGCAAAGCTTTCACCGGTTTACGGAAAAGACCCTAGCTTCGGAAGCTGCGCTGCGGTCCGATCTGGAACTGATCCGCAGCCGGGGCTACGCCCTGGATGATGAAGAACACGAGACGGGGATCATTTGTGTTGCCTGCCCGATCCGAACGCCGGGCGGGCGGATGCTGGGTGCAATTTCGGTGACCGGCTCGACTGAGCGGATGAATTTCGACCAGCTCGAGGCTTGGATTCCCCGCGTGCGCCGGGTGGCCGAACAAATCGCGGCCGAAGCTCAGGCCTGGCGGTTCCCTGAAACACGCCCCGATGGCCAGAAGGACAGGATACAAGCGACATGACCGGAGTAACTCTGAACCAAACGATTAAGCGGTATGGCCAGACACAGGTGATTCACGGAATCGACCTCGAAATCGAGGATGGTGAATTCTGTGTCTTTGTCGGCCCATCGGGTTGTGGGAAGTCCACCTTGTTGCGGATGATCGCAGGGCTTGAGGAAACGACTGAGGGCCAAATTCACATCGGCGCGCGCGAGGTGACACATCAGGACCCGGCGAAACGGGGCGTGGCGATGGTGTTCCAGACCTATGCCCTGTACCCGCATATGACTGTGGCCGAGAATATGGGGTTTGGCCTGCGGATGAACGGCGTGGCAAAAGCCGAGATCGACAGGAAGGTTCAGGAAGCCTCGGGTATCCTGAAGCTGGACCAGTACCTGAAGCGCAAACCCAAGGCTCTGTCGGGTGGTCAGCGCCAACGCGTTGCCATCGGGCGTGCGATTGTGCGCGGCCCCGAGGTGTTTCTGTTCGATGAACCTCTGTCCAACCTGGACGCCGAATTGCGCGTTGAGATGCGTGTGGAAATTGCCCGGCTTCACAATGAAATTGGCGCGACCATGATCTATGTGACTCACGATCAGGTCGAGGCGATGACCATGGCCGATAAGATCGTGGTGCTGCGAGATGGTCGGATCGAACAGGTTGGTGCGCCGATGGATCTGTATCGGGATCCAGATAACAAGTTTGTAGCAGGGTTCATTGGCTCGCCTGCCATGAACTTTCTGGATTGCGACATCGTTGATGGTCAGGTGACTCATCCAGCGATCACTCAGCCTCTGCCCGTCCCAGCATCGGTTCCTTTGGGTCTGTCTCGGGTCACGCTGGGTATCCGCCCGGAACATATTCAGGTTGATCGGTCGGGCGATACCTGCACCGTTGATCTGACCGAGGCGCTTGGTGGCGTCAGCTATTCCTATTTGCTGACATCGAATGGCGACAAGCTGATCGTTGAAGAGCGCGAAGACGAGCGCAGTAAGCAGGGTACACGCATCGGTATTTCGATCCGCCCGGAACGCACCATGCTGTTTGATCCTGAAACCGGCCTGCGGTTGAGATAATCGCCGTTTAGACAGTCAAAAACACCCGCGTCAAACGAAAGGTCCAACGCGGGCTTTTTGCGTCGAATTATGTATGGATTTTGTATCCAATATCCGTTATCGCGTGAAAACGGGCGCATGACGCCTATCTGGACCCCTGTAACTAGAGGATAGCACCGTATGTCGACCAATGTATTTAGCGGTACGATGCCCGCGCTCATGACCCCTTGCTCGGCGGATCGGCAGCCGGATTTCAACGCACTTGTTCGGAAGGGCAAGCAAATGATCGACGCAGGCATGTCTGCGGTTGTCTATTGCGGATCCATGGGCGACTGGCCGCTTTTGACGGATGCGCAGCGCACGGAAGGGGTGGAACGTCTGGTGGATGCCGGGCTGCCGGTTGTGGTCGGAACCGGGGCAATCAACACCAAATCCGCCGAGGCCCACGCTGCACATGCGCAAAAGGTCGGCGCTGTCGGGTTGATGGTCATTCCCCGGGTTCTGTCCCGCGGGAGCTCATCAACTGCGCAAAAGAACCATTTCAAGGCAATCCTGTCCGCTGCGCCGGACGTGCCGGCAATTATCTACAACAGCCCATATTATGGTTTCGCTACAAAGGCTGATCTGTTCTTTGCCCTGCGCGCCGAACACCCTAACCTCATTGGGTTCAAGGAATTCGGGGGCAAGGACGATCTGCGCTATGCTGCGGAAAACATCACCAGTCAGGATGATGATGTGACGTTGATGGTGGGTGTGGACACCGAGGTTTACCACGGTTTCGTCAACTGTGGGGCAACCGGGTCGATCACCGGGATCGGAACGGCCCTCCCACGTGAGGCGTTGCTGTTGGCTGCGCTTTCTCAAAAGGCCGCGCGGGGCGATGCCGAAGCCCGGTTACGGGCGCAAGAACTGACCGAGGCCATTCAGGTGCTGTCCAGTTTTGATGAGGGTCCGGATCTTGTGCTGTATTACAAGCATCTTCTGGTGTTGAACGGGGAAGAGGAATACCGCCTGCATTTCAATGAAACTGATGCCCTGACAGATGCACAGCGGAATTATTGCGAACAGCAATACGCGTTGTTTGGGGCTTGGTTCGCCGATTGGTTGAAACAAGGTGGGGTGATCGCAGAATGCATGTGATCGACAGCCACACCGGAGGAGAACCGACCCGGGTCATCCTCGATGGCGCTCCAGATCTGGGCTCTGGCCCTCTGGCTGAACGCGCCCGGCGGCTGGACACCGAATACAGGGATTTCTATCGTTCGGTCATGCTTGAACCGCGCGGACAACCGGCCATGGTCGCGGCCTTGTTGGTGGAACCGGTTGATCCAACCTGTGTCACCGGCGTGATCTATTTTGATGTCGATGCTGTTTTGGGAATGTGCGGCCACGGAACCATTGGCCTGACCGTGACACTGGCGCATCTTGGTCGGATCGATGTTGGAATACATCGGATCGAAACGCCAGCCGGAGTTGTCACGGTCGAGCTGCACGATGCCAATACTGTCACGGTCACGAATATCGAAAGCCGCCGCGTTCACAGCGACATTTCACTTCATGTGCCCGGTTTCGGTGAGGTTGCAGGGGATGTGGCCTATGGTGGAAACTGGTTCTTTATCGTCGATCCAAGCCCGCTTTCCGTCATTCCGGCCAATATTCGGGAGCTGACCGATAGGGCCGTTGCTATCCGCAAAGCCTCGATCGCGCAGGGGGTTGGCGGCGAGCAGGGTGAACCGATTGATCATGTAATCTTTCAGGACGCATCGCCCGAGCAAGCGATTCACAGCCGCAACTTTGTTCTGTGCCCGGATGACAATTACGACCGGTCGCCCTGTGGCACCGGCAGCTCTGCTCGGCTGGCCTGTCTGGCCGCTGAGGGTCTATTGGCCCCGGGGCAGGAAATCGTCCAGCAAAGTGTCATTGGCAGCACCTATCGCCTGTCCTATCAGGCTGGGCCCAACGGCGGTGTCATCCCCTCGATCACCGGGCAGGCCTATGTCATTGCGGAATCGCGGTTGATGTTTGCCGAGGCTGATCCATTCCGTTCGGGGATTGAGGTATGACCCAGCAGATCGTCGTCATCGGAGCTGGCGTGATTGGCATGACCATTGCGCTGGAATTACAGCGCCGGGGTCATGCCGTGCTGGTTCTGGACAAGGAAGGCGTTGCGGCGCAGACATCAGCCGGAAATGCCGGGGCCTTTGCTTTTTCCGAGGTTGAGCCTCTGGCAACGCCCGGCATCATGAAAAAGGCACCAAAGTGGCTGCTGGACCCGTTGGGTCCCCTGTCTATCCCGCCTGCCTATGCAGTCCAGATTGCACCCTGGATGTACCGTTTCTGGCGGGCCAGCCAGCCCGGTCGCTATGCCGAGCTGTTGGCCGCTCAGGCCAGCCTCATGCAACTGTCCAGTGCCGCGCTTGAACGGTTGATCCCAGCGGTTGACGGCGAGGCGATGATGCAGCGCGACGGTCAGATGCAGCTGTACGAATCCGAGGCCGAATACCGTGCAAGCCTGCCCGCCTGGGAGGTGCGCCGCCAGCATGGTATCGACTTTGAACTGCTGGAAAGCCCCGAGGCGATTGCCGAAAAACAGCCGGGTCTCAGTCCTCGGTTCACTCATGCGGGATTTACGCCCAACTGGTTGAATACTGTTGATCCCAAGAAATGGGTCGAGCGCCTTGCCCAGACCTTTCAAAACCGGCAAGGCCGGATCGAGCGGCGCGATATTCAGGCGTTGGTGCCACAGCAAAGTGGCATGCGCCTTGAAACGGCGGAAGGGCCCGTGGACGCGACGAAAGTGGTCGTGGCTGCCGGCGCATGGTCGCATCATATCGCCCGAACTCTTGGTGACCGATTCCCGCTTGAAACCGAGCGTGGATACAACACGACCCTGCCCGAAGGTGCATTTGATCTGCGGATGCACCTGTCCTTCTCGCGGCATGGGTTCGTTGCCAGCCGGATCAACAATGGCGTCAGGATCGGCGGCGCGGTCGAGTTGGGCGGTCTGAACCTCGCCCCCAATTTCAAACGAGCCGACACGTTATTGCACAAAGCCGAAGAGTTTCTACCCGGCCTCAAGACCGAAGGAGGCACGCAATGGATGGGGTTCCGGCCGTCGATGCCTGACAGCATCCCGGTCATCGGTGTTTCTCCAAATGCGTCTTGCGTGTTCTATGCGTTCGGCCATGGGCATCTTGGGCTGACCCAATCCGCAGGCACGGCCGAGCTTGTTGGGGCCATGGTTGACCGTCAGGCCCCCCCGATTTCGCCAGCCCCCTTTGCTGCTGGCCGGTTCTGAGGGAGGGGGTCGTGCGCAGTATCAAAACTCTCCACGTGATCTCCGCCCATGCCGAAGGCGAGGTCGGAGATGTCATCGTTGGCGGTGTTCTTCCGCCACCCGGTGATACCTTATGGGAGCAGCGGTCGTTCATCGCGCGCGACCAGTCCTTGCGCAACTTTGTCCTGAATGAACCGCGCGGGGGTGTATTTCGTCATGTAAACCTGTTGGTGCCGCCCAAACATCCGCAAGCAGATGCAGGCTTCATTATCATGGAGCCCGAAGACACACCGCCAATG
The DNA here is from genome assembly GCF_059609905.1 of Ruegeria sp. YTSA226. Lineage (NCBI taxonomy): Bacteria > Pseudomonadati > Pseudomonadota > Alphaproteobacteria > Rhodobacterales > Roseobacteraceae > Ruegeria > Ruegeria sp. YTSA226. The sequence goes on along the minus strand of NZ_JBXWMQ010000005.1, from coordinate 254,778 downwards.
TCTGGTTCAAACTCGATCTGCGTGGCCACCGTGCTGCTGGATAGCGGGATCATTCCGATGCAGGATCCGGTTACACATCTGACGCTTGAGGCACCGGGCGGGCTGGTCCCGGTGCGCGCCGAATGCCGGAATGGCAAGGCCGAGCGCATATTTGTGCAGAACCTGCCCAGTTTTGTAGACCGGCTCGCCGTTCCGCTTGAAGTGCCGGGCCTTGGCACACTGACCGTGGATACGGCCTATGGGGGCGACAGTTTCGTGGTGGTCGATGCGGCGGCGCTTGGGTTTGACATCGTGCAGGACGAGGCGCGTGACATTGCGCGGCTGGGTGTAGCGATCACCAATGCGGCCAACGAACAAATTGGGTTTACGCATCCCGAAAACCCGGACTGGAATCACATTTCATTCTGCGCTTTTTGTGGCCCGACCGAGCGGGTAGCAAATGGCCTGCGCGGAAAATCCGCCGTGGCGATCCAGCCGGGCAAAGTTGATCGGTCCCCTACCGGTACCGCAGTTTCTGCCCGCATGGCCTTGATGGCCGCCAAGGGAGAAATGGCAGTCGGGCAATCTTTCCAGGCGGTTTCGATCATCGGCTCGTCTTTCACCGGACAGGTCGTCGAGGCCACAACGATCGGGGGGCGTGCCGCGATCATTCCCGAGATCAGTGGCCGCGGATGGATTACCGGTACACATCAACACATGCTTGACCCGGACGATCCCTGGCCGGGCGGATATAAGCTCAGCGATACCTGGGGCGTCTGAATTTTGCCCATTGGCAAGCAGTTTTGATGATTTTCCGCAAACCGTGTCAAAATGCGCGGTCTCTGGCGATTGATCCCAAGCCAAACGTCATTTAAGGGAGGCCCTGTCAATACAGAGTCATCCCGGGACGGCAGTCTTGTTACGTCCCTTACGCGCCACGCCGATGTGGCCCCAACTCTTGGATCGCACGCCCCGAAAGGCTTAAAAAAGGTAAAAGAATATGGCAGATAAATCGAACTTCGACATATTGTATACCATTGTAGACGAAGCGCCCGAGCTGGCCAGCGCCTCATTCCTGCCCATCATTCGAAAGTTTGCATCCGCCGCCGGTGTCAGCGTCGGAACCAAGGATATTTCACTTGCTGGGCGGATTATTTCGACCTTCCCCGAAAAGCTGACAGATGCACAGCGCATCACCGATGATCTGGCCGCATTGGGTGAGTTGGTGAAGACACCCGATGCCAATGTGATCAAGCTGCCGAACATCTCGGCCTCGGTACCGCAGCTGGTGGCCGCCGTCGAAGAGCTGCAAGCACAGGGTTATGACATCCCGAGCTATCCCGAAGAACCTGCGACTGACGAAGAAAAAGCGATCCGCGCGCGGTATGATGCCATCAAGGGTTCGGCTGTGAACCCGGTTCTGCGCGAAGGTAACAGCGACCGTCGCGCCGCGCGCGCCGTCAAGAATTATGCCCAGAAGAACCCGCATTCGATGGGTACATGGGCCGCTGACAGCAAGACTAAAGTCTCGTCCATGTCCGGCAATGATTTCTACGCGAACGAGAAATCGGCCACCATCACTGCGGCGCAAGCCGGTGACGCCAAAATCGAATTTGTCGGACAAGACGGCAGTAATACGGTTCTGAAAGACGGCTGGCCGCTGGCCGAGGGCACCGTTGCCGATGCGACCTTCATGTCCGTCAATGCGCTGTCGTCTTTCCTGGCCGAGGCCATCGAAGACACCAAAAAAGACGGCACCATGTTCTCGCTTCACCTGAAGGCCACAATGATGAAGGTCAGCGACCCGATCATCTTCGGCTATGCGGTCAAGGCGTGGCTTGCCCCGGTATTCGAGGCATATGGCGCGGAATTGGATGCGCTGGGTGTGAACCCGAACTCGGGTCTGGGCGATCTGCTGGAGCGGGTTGCAGGCAACGCCGATATCATGGCAGCCATTGACGCGATCAAGGGCGACCGCCCGTCCATGTATATGGTTGACAGCGACAAGGGTATCACCAACCTGCACGTGCCGTCTGATGTGATCATCGACGCCTCGATGCCTGCCGTGATCCGTGCTGGTGGCAAGGGTTGGGACGAAACCGGGTCCAAAGGTGACACCAACTGTGTGATCCCCGACCGCTGCTATGCGTCTATTTATGATGAATCCGTCAAATTCTTCAAAGCCAATGGCGCGCTGAACCCAGCCACCGTCGGAGCTGTGGCCAATGTGGGTCTGATGGCACAGAAAGCCGAAGAATACGGCAGCCACCCGACAACATTCCAGGCGCCTGCGAATGGGACCATTCGCATCGTGCTGGCCAATGGTGAGACGTTGCACGAGCATGCGGTTGAAAAGGGCGACATCTGGCGTGCCTGCACTGTGAAGAAGGCTCCGATCGAGAATTGGATTCAACTGGCGATGGACCGTCAGCGTCTGACCGGATCCGAGGCGATCTTCTGGCTGGACGCAAACCGTGCCCATGATGCCGAACTGATCAAATCCGTCCAACCCGCACTGGAAGCTGCTGGCGTGGCGGACAAGTTCCAAATCCTGGCACCGCGTGAGGCGACCCGCCAGTCGTTGGAGACCATCACCGCCGGTAACGACAGCATCGCCATCACCGGCAACGTGCTGCGTGACTATCTGACCGACCTGTTCCCGATCCTTGAGTTGGGCACATCGGCCAAGATGCTGTCGATCGTCAAGCTGATGCAGGGCGGCGGATTGTTCGAAACCGGCGCGGGTGGCTCTGCCCCGAAACACGTGCAGCAGTTGGTTGAGGAAAACCACCTGCGCTGGGACTCGATGGGTGAGTTCTGCGCGCTTGGCGAGTCTTTGAATTTCCTAGCCGACAGCAAAGGCAACGCCAAAGCCGGAGTTCTTGGCGCCGCTGCCGAGGGCGCAACGCAGGGCATTCTGGACAACAACAAGTCGCCCAGCCGCAAAGTCGGGCAGCCGGATAACCGCGACAGCCACTATTGGTTCGCGCGCTATTGGGCCGAGACGCTGGCCGCGCAATCCGATGATGCTGATCTGGCCACCGAGTTCGCGCCGATTGCTGCAGAGTTGGCCGCGAAAGAACAGCAAATCCTATCCGAACTGGCCAACGCGCAAGGGGCAGCGGCAGATCTGGGTGGTTACTATCACACCAACCCGACCAAGACTGCAGCAGTCATGCGCCCGAGCGCGACACTCAATGGTATCATTGACGGGTAATCCAGGTGCCCTGTCCTGATTTGGGCAGGGTTCTGAACCTGACGTAAAAACTAAAAAGGGACCGACCCCCAAAGTCAGTCCCTTTTTGAGCGAGTGGGGAGGCCGAAGCCTCTCCGGTGTAGTTGCGTTAACTGTAACAAAACCCTGCTGGCTGGATATTAGGGGTTTCCCGTATATTCATCCGTCTGCTGTGCCGCTGACGATACACCCGCCAAAATCATTGTCCTCCGGCGACGGAAAGGACTATGTCGCCGTACTGAATTCGGGAACAATAGGCCGTACAAGGACGGATTATGCGCGCAATGTGATAGCGCCGTGCGCCCATTAGGCGTTGAAAGAGCGGGTGATTTGCTTTTCGGCATAACGGTGGTAAAAAAATCTGGTTTTTGTTTTGTATTCGAGTGTTGTGTGCTGTGTGTATTTATCCTGTTGTTTTTGAGCGTTTTTCATATTCCAGAGGGTCAGGCGATGCGTCTGCTTCCTGCGCTTTTCAGGCCGCCGCAGAAAAGCTTGCCGATGATACGCAAATCGGTTCAACTGAATTCGCCCGGTTTCGCCGTTAATGACGGCAAATGTCGATATCGGTCGAAAGGGACCAGATGGAATGACTGAAAAAACCCGCAGTTCGCGTTTCGGGTCAATCCTATGTTTGGTCGCCGCTCTCTATTTCTTTGCGGTCGTCGCATACGCGCTGATGAATTCAGCGGAATTTGCCAATGGAACCGCGCGGCTGATCCGGTACATTCTGGCCCCGGGCGCGATTGGGCTGGTGCTGGCCTTATGCGCGGTCTTTTTATCAGACGAAGGCAGGCTGACAGTTGGCGTGAGCGCTGTTTCCCTGTTGGCGGCTCTGTTCGCATTCGAGGCCTATCTGACAATCAAGATAATCCCCGGGCGTCTGGGGCTGGTCGGGTTTGTCGGCGATGACGTAAGCGTCGAAGAATACAAGGAAAACCTGCCGCCCGGCAGGACGATGAAACATGTGAACGATGAGTTGGATACTCAGCTGCTGGAATCTGCGTATCTGGCACCGATGCCGGGTGACAAGATGCTGCTGTGCTCGGTGCTGGGCGAGCCGGTGACCTACACGCCTGATCGTCTGGGGTTCCGTAACCCCCCTTCGGTCTTTGAAAACGATGTGAATGTGATGCTGCTGGGCGACTCGTTTTCCGAAGGCTTTTGCCTGAGAGAAGGTGAGCATCTGGCGGATAAGCTGCGTCAGGACATTCCAAGCCTGCTTAACACCGGTCACAGGGGCATTGGCCCGCTGTATCAGCTGGCGGTTTTGGGTCGGTACGGACCAGAGTTTCAGCCCGATCTTACGATCTTTTCATTCTTTGCGGGCAATGACTGGCGCAATCTGGAACGAGAGCTTGAGAAGCCGTGGCTGCGCGAAGCACTCGACCCGGCTGTAGATTTTGGCCCGATCGAGCATCCGGATCAGTCGGAATTAACCGCTCCGGTGATATCCGTATGGTGGGCAGAGACCACTTTATCCTGGGGCGACTACCTGCGGGCGCAACGGGTGTTCAGGAACTTTCTGGCATTGCAGAAAACGGCCGAGATTCTTGGGATTCACTATCCCAAAGCGACCGATGAGAACCCGGTATTTGCGGATGTTCTGATCCGGGCAAAGCAGATAACATCACAATGGGATGGTGAGATCGTCATCGTGTATGTGCCGACGGTCAGCCGCTATATGGGTCTGGTCGCCCAGCCCTTTATCCACGACCCGCTGCGAGTATTGGTGAAAGATGCGGCTGCGCAGGCCGGGCTGGACGTGATAGACTTAACGGATGTTATCGAAATGCAAGAGGATCCGGCATCGTATTATGCGCCGGATTCTCATTTCAACAAAGCAGGCGCAGAACTGGCCGCTCGGGCAATTACAGAGGGGCTGCGTCAACGCAATTTGATAGAACAGTAACGAATTGGTGTGTTTTGCCAGGACCGCGCAACAAGCGCGGTAAAGAGGTGTGAAATGAAGATTTTGTCATTCAAGTCGGGGCATGACGGTACGGTTGCGGGTATTGATGCCCAAAACGGTAACCTGCTGTTTTCCTATGAATCCGAGAAAGACAGTTTTCCCCGCAATACGTCAGTCACACCGGATACATTTATCGACTCTGGCCTGTGGTTCCGGGACTTGCCTGATATCCTGGCCCTTAGCGGCTGGTCAACGACCGGAACACAACATGTGACGACCTCGGGGGCAGGGTATTTCGGCATTGGCGAAGATGCTCAGACCGTGGGGAAACGAACGTTTTTTGGCAAAGAGATCGACTATTTCTCATCGACCCATGAAAGGGCACATATCTGGGGCGCTTATGGGATGTCTCCGTTTCGTCAGGGTGAACCTTGTTATGTGTTGGTTTGGGAAGACACGCTTGGCGATTTCTACAAGATTGATGAAGATCTAAAGCTGTCTCATGTCGGTCGGGTGATGACCGGGCCCGGTGCCCGATATTCGTTCCTGAGCGCACTGGTTGATCCCGATTATCCCGTGCTTTCGCGTGAACAACGGCGTGAGGACCCCGGGAGGATGATGGCGGCATGTGCCTATGCAGAGCCCGGTTCACATGACGTGGATGAACATGCGCTGATAGATTATCTTTTGTCAGATCAGCCATTGGCCGAAATTCTGCGCAAGGATCGGTTGACCGATTCCCCGTTTTTCAATGTCGGAATGCACAGCCAGCAGTTCAGTAATCTTGCACAGAAACTCTCGGATGCGATTTTTTTACGGTTCCTTGCCTTTGCCGAACAGAACCTGACAGAGGGCTATCCGCTGGTGATTGCCGGCGGATGTGGATTGAACTGCGATTGGAACACCAAGTGGCAGAATTGCGGCTTGTTCCGAGATGTATTTGTACCACCTTGCAGCAGTGATTCCGGCTGCGCCATAGGAACTGCGGTTGATGCCATGCGCCACTATACGGGCCAGGCAAAGCTGGATTGGACGGTTTATTCCGGACAGTCCTTTGTGGATGATAAAATCGACAGTAGCGGCATGCGGGTCAGCGAGCTGCGTCTGAACGATGTCGCGGATGCGTTGATGTGCGGTGAGCTCATCGGTTGGGCCAGAGGGAACTGTGAAATCGGTCCGCGCGCATTGGGCAACCGCTCGATTCTGGCGGCCCCGTTCTGGGCCGAAACCCGCGTGCGCCTGAACAGGGCTAAAAACCGGCCGGATACAAGCCCCGTGGCCCCATCCTGCCTTGAGGAAGATGTCAGCCAGCATTTTGAGTGGGAAAACTCCGCGCCTTATATGTTGCATCTGCAGAAGGTGACCAATCAGAACCTGGCCGCGATCACGCATGTAGACGGGACAGCAAGGGTCCAAACAGTCCGCAGGGATCAGAATGCTTTCTTTTACGACCTGCTGAACGCATTCAAGTCGGCTTCGGGCACGGGTGTATTGTGCAATACGTCACTGAACTTTCGCGGAGCGGGGTTCATAAACAAAACCAGTGATCTGCATCACTATGCAAGATCGGCAAAGCTGGACGGCTTTGTCGCAGGAAACACCTTTTACAGGTTTAACTAGTCGAACTGGTACTTACGGTGCCGCCGCAGTTTTGGAGGGTAAGAACTTTGCGCATGAATCAGGTCTGCAAAACGTTGCAGAATGCAGTGATATTGCCTCTGCAACGGCAGGGAATCCGGCCTATTGTTCCCCATGTGGAAACATTGCGCGTAAAACGACCAGTAAACTCGAAAAAATAGCCAGGCTGCCCAATCAAGTAGGATAAGAATTCGTTCGAACACGGGCGCAGCATCTAAGATTTGAATTTCAGGCGACGGCGATATTGGTCGCTACAAGGGACGATAGAGAATGGATCAAAACCATATCGCAAACCAATTTGGCCAGCAGCGTCTGGATGGCATATGGCGGATGATTTACCGTCATCTGAAGTTGATCCTCGGAGTGACCGCAGCTGTGATCGTCGGCACGTTCATGGTCGTCAATCAACTGGACCCAAGATACAAATCCCGCGCCGAAATCGTTCTCACATCTCTGGATATGCGCGTCCGCGCCGACAGTGTCGAACTTGAATCCTATGAACTGACCCGCACCCTAATTGAAACCGAGATCGACATCCTGCGGTCACGGGAGTTTGCGGCAGAGGTCGCCCTGGCGCTGGACCTGTTCGAGAATGAGGTTTTTACCGGGGCACAAAATCCCGCAAACCCGCAATCCACATCCGTTATCCGCAATCGTGTAATCGACAATACACTGTCGACATATAACGTACTTCGGCAAGGAGAGAGCCTTGCGATTGAGATCATCTCAACAGCCGAAGACCCGCAGCTGGCAGCCGATATTGCCAATACTGTTGCAGAAACCTTTATCCTTCGCCTGCAGCAGCGGCGGCAGCAAGGTCTTTCATCTTCCATTTCTTTTCTTAAGGACCGCGTAAATGAACTGGGTGACGAACTGACCCGTGACGAACTTCAGATGGCGGCCTTTATTCTTGAAGAAAATCTGGCGGATGAATCCGTGCCGGGTAGGCTTCGGTCGGAACTTGCGCGGCTGAACTCGCAAAAAGATGTGCATGAGATCAACGGAGCCAGCAGCGAAGAGGTCAACAAAATTGCTGACCAGATTGCCGTTGTTGAACAGGCATTACGCAGCCGGACCGGTTCGGAAATAGCATTGCTGCGGATGGAACGCGCGCTAGAGCTTCTTCGGATCCGGTATCAGACGACGATTGAAAAACTGAATGATTTCGAAACCCAGCAACAGTTTCTTGGCCAGGCGGTTCAGCAGGTTTCGGTTGCTCATGCGCCGACTTCGGCATTCTGGCCGAATACCAAAGTCGCCGTCGCAGTCAGCGCAATTGTCGGGTTCTCTCTGGCATTTGTGATCGCCCTGTTGATGGAAGGCAGCAACACGCGGATCGTCAACGAAACCCAGATTGAACAGCAAACCGATCTGACCAATCTGGGTTTCCTGCCGGATACGGTGATGGATTCGGACACGGATGGTCAGCAGGAGTTGTTGCGCTTTATCCGTGATCAGGGCCGCTCGCCTTATGTAGAGGCGCTGCGCAGTGTTTTGACGATGTGGTTTAACACAAATGATGACGGCAGCATCGTCATGGTTACCTCTGGTGTTCCTGGAGAAGGCAAGACCGTGGTTGCGGTTTCGCTGGCCCTAGTGGCGGGTACAGATGGGATGCGCGTTCTATTGTTGGATATGGATAACCACCGTTGCCGTGCCTCAAAAACACTGGGTCTTAACGGGGCGGCCCCGGTCGAAATCGAGGACGCGCTGAGCGGTGCCGTGCAACCCAGCCAGATTTATGTCGATGGCGAACGGGTACCGGGGGTTTCGTCGATCAGTCTGAACCTGCGTCCAAAAATATCCCGCAAACAGTTGATGCAGCAACTTGGCGAATACGGGCGCATGTTGCGCAATCAGTACGATCTTGTGTTGGTCGATACGCCGCCGACATTGGTCATTGATGACACGATCCGACTTGGGCCGCTTGTCGACGGTACGTTCTTGGTGGTGCGCTGGGGGCAAACCACCGAAAAAATTCTCAAGGATGCAATCGAAAAGCTGCGGATGAGCAATATCAAGATTTCCGGTACGATCATGAATGGTGTGAACATGCGGAAGCAAAGGCAATATGGGTATGGTGCCTATACATATCATTACTCGGATGAGCCTGGGAAAAGCAGCTGATTACGGTTCGCAGACCCTTGTAGGATTTGTTAGATTGGTGATTGGGTATTGGTTTTTATTTGCGAATATGAGGGCACAGCGCCCGCGACGCTTTTGCGGCGTGGTCCAATGACCGGCAGCCGCCAAGGGGTGGAATTGGCCGGTCGTTTGTGCGGCGGGCGGGTGGGTCAGACATGACCTCTCAGCCCGGCGCAACCTCAATCCCGACTGCTGTGCTTCGGCGTTTACTGCGCAATCTGAAATGGATCTTTTCCTCTCAGATAGCAGTCGCTTTGCTGGGCCTTGTGTTTCTGCCGGTGGCCGCCCGCGCACTTGGGGCCGCAGGCTTGGGGGTAATGGCAATAGGCGAGGCCTATGCGCGGATCGTTTCCCGATTCCTTCATCTTGAGCCCTGGCAGGCGGTGATTAGATATGGAAGCACTGCGCTGGAGGAAGAAGACCGCGAACGATTTCGCCGACTTGTCGGGCTGTCGGTCCTGATTGACGTGGTTGGGGGCGTATTGGCCGCCGGCGCTGCGATCGCATTCGCACCGATCATCGCCGGATGGCTGGGGCTGGATCAGGATCTTGCATGGGTGCTGCCGGTCGCATCGCTGGGAATTCTGGTTTCGCTGAGGCCAACCGGGTTGGCTTTGTTGCGGTCCTTCGACCGGTTCGATCTGTTGGCCAAACTGGATATTTTCGCAGCGTCTGTGCGGATGGTGCTGGGGGTGATTGCCTGGCAACTGGGGTTTGGGCTGCCTGGCTTTGTCGCGATATTTGTTGCTGTCAGCCTTTTAGACGGCGTTCTTGCCTTTGCCGCGGGGCTGCGAGAAATGTCGCGGAATGGCTATGGCCGTCCGATGCTTGGAATAAAGCAAACTCTGGGTGAAAATTCCGGGTTTCTGCGCTTTGTTTGGAACAGCAATCTCTCTGTCATCTTGCGTCAGACCACGCAGCGCCTGGACGTGATCATATTGGGTGTTCTGATTTCACCGACGATGGTGGGATATTACCATATCGCGAAACGGTGCGGTGAAGCTGCACTGCGTCTTGGACGACCGCTAAGCCAGGCGATCTATCCCGAATTCACCCGGTTTGCCGCCCGAAATGAATTCGACCGTTTGCAAAAAATGCTAACGGGTCTCAGCGCCGGGTTCTGGGGGGTAATTGCCCTTGTCCTGATTCCAGTGATCTTGATGCTGGAACCGATCGTTACTGCGATTTTTGGCGTGGATTATGCCCCCGCAGTACCGGTCGTGCGCGTGCAGGCAATCGCGGTAGGTATTTATCTTGGTGGGATACTGCTGAACCCTGCACTGCTGAGTCTGGGGCAAGACCGGGCCTTGGTTCGGATCGGTTTGTTGAACACTATTTTGTTTCTGATCCTCATTGCACCGATGGTTTCTGTTTTGGGCGTGGTCGGTGCCGCTGTGGCGCATGTGCTGTGTAATTCCGTCTGGCTAGGGCTGTGTGTGTTACACTTGCGGCGTACATTGCTGAACCCTGCATTACACGGAAAGGAGCAGGTGCGCCCATGAGACCTGCATCGGCCCAATCAGTTTCCTTTGGCAAGCCGACCAATGGAATCGGCTATTTGCCAAGCGTAGACATGGCAGCTCTCTATTTCCTGATGGCGGCTGTAGCCCTGGCGCCGATGAACTATCTCAGAGTGGATTTCGTCTATTTCACCCTCTCGGATTTCTTCTTTGTGCTGGCTGGGTTTGTCATGCTGGCAGCTGGCCAGCTGCCGGTTAAGATATTCGGGCCCGCAAGCGGGTTCTGGTACAGTTCGTTCCTGTTTTTCACAGGGGGCCTGACCATAGGTTCGTTAATCAACGGAGATCCGACCGAGCTGCTGACCGTGTTTGTTCAGTACTTCTTTTCGTTGATCGTGCTGCCAATCCTGATCGGCAATCGAAGCTTTGATCAGATCGTCCTGCTGATGAAGGCATTTATTATTGGTATGGGCATTGTTGTGCTGTTTGGCATCTATGCAATCAATTTCATGGAAGACCCGACACACCGGTTTGTATCCGCCAATGGTCGGATGCTTTCGCTGGTCGAGCGGGCAAATGAATGCGCGCTTATGCTGGCGATGGCCATCGTTTTCCTGCTTAGCCTGATCCTGCAGAAGCAAAGCAGCCGCATCTGGGGGCTGATCGGGCTGCCAATCCTGTTTTACGGCGTTATCCTGACCGGTTCGAATTCTGGTCTGATCGTGACCATAGTGGGGACTGTCGCCATTATCCTCAGCAGCGGGTCCCCGCGTCATGTTGTGACCCTGATCGTCGGCACGTTGATTGCGGTTTTGGTGGTCCTGAACTTTGGTGAGCTTTTCTTGCCCGAGGTCTTTCGCGAACGAGTTCTGAATGCCGTTCTTGCAGGTGACATTAGCCAGGCGGGCACGTTCTCTGACCGGCTATTCCTGCTGCAAGAGGCCTTCGAGGTATCCCGTGGCACTTTGTTGATCGGGCTGGGTGCAAACCAGTACAGCCTGGCCAGCGAACAGGGAATCGTGGTTCATTCGGCCTATTTGCTGACTCTGTCCGAAGGTGGCTTGATTTCTCTGCTCGGTATGGTCGGCTTTATTTTGGCCAGCATATACTTGGCCTGGATGGCCATTTCTGTCGGCCGCTCGCCATCGGTCGGGGCACTGACCATCGTTGCCATGCTGATGTATGTCGTGCTGCTTGCCGGGGCGACGACCTTTTATGCCCGGTTCTGGAACGTACCCTTTGTCCTTGCCATTGCGCTTAGCGTGTCGCGCCTGCCGGTGTTTGGACCAACGAATACACTTAGGAGAATGTCGTGAAATTATTGCAAAAACTGATGCTTTCTGTGATCGCGGCTTCGGCATGTTTTATCGGTGCGCTTCAGGCCGAGGAATATGTTCTGGCACCGCAGGACAAGATCAATTTGCGTGCGATGCGCTGGGATCCGGTGGGCGCGTCTTTTGTGAACTGGCAAGGCGTTTCCGGTGAATATGCGCTTTCTTCGGGAGGGATGCTGATGGTGCCTCTGGCCGGACAGGTTCATGCTGAAGGGCGAACGACCGAAGAACTGGTACTGCTGCTGGAAACTCAGATGCGCACTCGCGTGGGGATGGCAGAACCGCCTCATCTGGCGATCGAAGTCATCGGCCATCTGCCTGTATACATATTGGGGGATGTCCAGATTCCAGGCTCGTACCCCTATCGGCCACAACTGACCGCGCAACAGGCGATGGCGCTTGCGGGCGGGGAATACCGGTTGCCGTTGCAAAATGACGTAGGAACGAACTTTACCGGATTGCGGGTTCAGGGTGAAGTTCAATTGTACAATGAACAGATTGAAGCTTTGCAAGCCGAACAACGCCGATTGCTGGCTGATCTGTCAACACTGTCTCCGGACGGCGGTGATGCCAAAATTGAACCCCCACAAGGTCTGCAGGGGGAGATTCTGCAAGCGGATCAACAGGCCCGGAAAGGGCAGGGTGAACGGATCATCCAATTGCAGGAGACCCTCAAAGATCAGATTGAAAGTCTCGAACGGCAGCTGGCATTGCGGGCGAATCAGATCGCGATCACGCGTAAGGATCTAGATGATGCTCTGGAACTACAGAAAAAGGGCCTCACGGTCAGTTCGCGCGTGTCATCTCTGTCCAACTCGCTGAACGATCAGGAAAGCAAAAGCGTAGATATCGAGATTGCTCTGGGCTTGGCCCGGCAACAGTTGAACCGCGCGCAACGCGATGAGTTGGAGTTGCTCGATACCGCGCGGTCAAATACGCTTGTCAGGTTGAATGCCTTGCAATTTGAACTGGAGGACCTGCAGACTCGGCTGGGTACCGCGAAAATCCTGCAGGCCGAGTTGGCGGCGCTTGGCGTTGTTGAAGAGGTTGATGCGTTTGAAGAGATCGTGATCGAATACTCGGTCACCCACGCGGCCGGAGGAGCCGCAACGGCGATTTCGGGTGATACTGTCTTGTCCCCCGGGGATACGCTTTCGGTTTCTCGAACCTTCGTCACGCAAACACAATAGATTTCAGTTCAATGATTTATGGTTCAGCGCGCGGTTCTGATGTCCGGCGCTGAGCCAAAAAGGCGGCAGGCCAGAATGAAAAAGATACGCGTTTTATTTCCCTTTGCAGGTTGGGCAGATCTGGGCGGCAGTCATGTTTCCGCGCTCAAACTTGCGTCCTGTCTGGACCGGGATCAGTTTGAACCATTTGTCCTTTGCCACAACGAAGCCGGGTCGGTCGGGCAGTATGCTCAATCGCTGGGTCTGAATGTCGAAGTATTGCAGGGCCCCAGGCTTATGGGCCCTCCAAACAACAAAACGGATGCAGATGTTGGCTTTCCGGAATACTGGACCCGGACCTACGGCCAGCTCGTCCGGTTTTTGCGGGACAAAAAGCCAGATATCGTCCACACAAATGAGGGCCGATTGCATGTGAATTGGGTGTTTCCGGCCAGACGGTTGGGGATCAAGCATATCTGGCACCACAGGCAGGATCCGAGCGCGGTAGGCGTTAACTATGTCGCGCCGGTGTTTTCGAACCGTATCCTAAGCGTGTCGTATTTTTCGAAACCCTCGCGTCCGATACGCTCGGTTGACAAAAAGTTTCAAGTCATTCGCAGCCCCTTCGACCTGAGCATTCAGCGCCCGGATCCAGACGCGGCGCGTCGGATGATCCTGAACGAAATCGGTGCGCCGGAAAATGCAGTTCTTCTGGGATATTTTGGCCATCTGGAACCGCGAAAACGGCCGGTTCATTTTGTCCAAAGCCTTGTGGCCATTCAGAAACAGTTTGGGGACAGGCCGGTACATGGCCTGCTGTTTGGCAAAGTACTCAATCCCGATGACGGGTTGGACTCAGGCTCCATGGACGTGGCCCGAGAACATGGGTTGAGCGCGCAGATTCATTTGATGGGTTTTCGGCAGGATGTTGAAAAGTGCATGGTCGCCATGGATGCCACCCTTGTGCCGGCCTTGAACGAGCCATTTGGACGCACTTTGATCGAGGCAATGCACCTTGGACTGCCTGTTGTGGCCACACGGCACGGCGGCAATATTGAGGCAATCGATCATGGCAAAACCGGTTTTCTGGTAGATCCGCAGGACCCCGAGGCCTTTGTTGAGCCGGTCGTCTCTCTGATTGAGGACCCGAGCCTGAGACAGCAGGTAACACAGGCGGCTTACCAATATGTGCAGGATAATTTTGGGTTGGATAAACACGTGGCCGAAGTGTCCGACGTGTACCGGGAATTGGTATCGTGATCCCGATGCGAATTGTAGGGTTTAGAGGGTAAAATGGGTTTGGCGAACGAGCGAAAAATAGATTTCCTGATTTTTGGTGCTGCAAAATGTGCGACCACCTGGTTGCAGAATTCTTTGACCGCGACACCGCAGATTTTCATGCCGGACCCCGAGCTGCACTATTTCTCGAATCATTATGACCGGGGGGCGGCCTGGTATCGCGATCAATACGAAGGATATTCGGGCCAGAGTATCGTGGGTGAAAAGTGCAATACCTACCTGACACATCCAGAGGCCGCCAAAAGGATCGCCCAGGATCATCCTGATGTAAGGTTGATCCTGCAGATGCGCGATCCGGTTCGCAGGGCTTATTCCGATTACTGTATGCTGTATCGCCGGGGCACTGTCGGGGACGACATTCATCGGTATCTGGACCCCGACAAAGCCGGTGATGAAAGGTTCTTGCACAACGGCAGATATGGCTATCACCTGCGCCGCTTTTACGATCTGTTTCCGACCGATCAGATTTTGTTACTGGCCTATGAAAATACCGTCTCGCAACCGGTGGAAACCTTGCGCCGTGTTGCCGATCACATCGGTTATTCCGGCGTCGTGGAGCCGCCACTAGAAGAGCGGGTCAAAAACAAAAATACGCCAATCGTGCCCTTGCCTCTGAGGCGGGTTCTGGCGCCGCTTCGACCGTTGCTTGACCCGATCCGGCATACGGGGCCGTTAAAGGCCATTCGCAGAGCGGTGGCGCGGCAGGTGGAATACCCTGAATTGCCCGATGCTTTGGCGCAGAAAATGGCCGATTTCTACAGGCCAGACGTTGCCGAGCTTGATGCGATTGATCCGGGTCTCAGCCGCGGGTGGCGCAGTTTCTCGAATTAGACGTCAGCTTAGAATGGGTGTGGATCAGTCGGTGGCAGTCGAGGGCAGCGTGGTATCGCTGTCGATCAGCCCCATTTTCCGTAGCAGGATCGTGTTGATCCGCGCGACGTCAAACTCTTGCTCGGCACGCGCCCGCGCGGCCTGACCCATGGATTCGATTAGGCTCCGGTCTTCAACGAATTTTCTCATCGCATCCGCCAGCCCCTCTGGATTGCGTTTGGGGACGATAAACCCGTTTTCCCCGTCGCTGACCGCATCGGCGCATCCCGGGGCATCGGTCGTAATGACGGCGCGCCCTGTCGACATCGCCTCAAGAATGGCGCGGGGGATGCCCTCACGATAGACGGTGGGCAATACGAAGACCGAACATTCCTTGAGAATTGGCCGAACATCCTTGGTTTCGCCTAGATACTCGATATGCCCCTGCTGGCCCCATTCTTCGAGCTGCTGTGCGTTTACCGAGTCCGGGTTGTCGTCCAGCGGGCCCAAAAGCTGACAGCGCACATCAGGGAATTGTTCCCTAAGCTGCCGGGCGGCCTCGGCATATTCGAACACGCCCTTGTCACGCAGCAAACGTGCGATCATCAGGAACACGGGTGGATCCGTAGGCTGATGGGATTTTGCGTATCTGGCGAGATTGACACCGGAACCGGGCACAATCGACAGCGCGGCCTGAGGTGCCAGCAAACGTCTGCTGCGAAACTCCTCGGCGTCGACCGAGTTGTAAACCAGAACTTCGTCGGCACCTTTCAATCCGATGCGGTAAAGGCCTGTCGCCACCGCTCTCAGCACTTTTCGGCGCAGGGTCAGTTCGGCATCCGCAAATACATAACCTAACCCGGTACACATCGCGAACCGCCGTCGAACGCCGGTCAACCGCGCCGCAAGGCCGCTGAAGATGATCGGCTTCATCGTATAGGCAAAGACGATATCGGGCCGTATTTCCCGGCAGATCCCGATCAGCGTGAACAGGGTGGACATATCCTGAAATGGATTTAACCCCGCGCGCGCCATGGGGATTTGCCGAAATGTCACGCCGATCTCGGCAAGGGCTGCTTCGGTCGCCGCATCGTTTTCTGGTGCGCAAGCAAGTACGTCTGCGCGTTCAGCAAGCTCTTTCAGCAGGTCATAACGAAAATTGGTCAAAGAGGTCGTAAGATTGCCGACAAACAGAACTTTTGGACGTCCGCCAGTTGTCGAACCTCGTTCGGCAGGTACGGCTTGGGCACCGGAAGCGGTGTCGGGAAAATCACTCATCAAAGAAACATTTCAAACTTTAAAAACCAAGGTTGAGGCGATGCTGATCCATGTCGCCGAAGCTGTCAACGGCGCTGTCACCAAAGCCGATTGTTGCCTATTGTTCACCTCTGACTGTCTGTGGCCTGATTGTTGAAAAATCACGCTGTTAAGTGACCTGGAACCTTGCATAAGCAATCGATTCAGGTCAGGTTTCGCCTGCCGCGGCACAAAAAGATATTTCCGAACCTGCGGAGTTTGTTTCCAATTCAGGCGCTGAGCGCCAAAAATTTGTTAATTGTTGAGCTTGCCTGACCTCCTCGGATGGTTTGGCGCGAGGTAAAGAAATGATCCGGAAATCCTGCTGTCTAAATTTGAGCAATTATAGGCTTGGCCCATCTTCCATCGGCTATCCTCTGGCCGCTTATCTGAAGGGAAACAGCTGATGCCCAAATGGCCATTCTTCGAAGAAGATGAAATTGATGCTGTCAGCGCAGTGCTAAGATCCGGTTGCGTGAATGCCTGGACCGGCCCCGATGTCAAAGAGTTCGAACGTGAATACAGCGCCTATACCGGCGCGCAGCATGCGATCGCCATGGCAAATGGCACGGTCACTCTGGACGCCGCGCTGCTGGCGTTGAACATCCGACCCGGAGACGAGGTTATCGTCACACCGCGTAGCTTTATCGCGTCTGCCAGTTCGATCCTTCTGGCCGGTGGCAAGCCGGTATTTGCAGATGTGGATCGTGACAGCCAGAACATCACCGCAGAAACGATTGCACCGGTTCTGACCGACAGAACCGTGGGGATTATCGCGGTCCATCTGGCCGGGTGGCCATCGGATATGGCGGGTCTCATGGATCTGGCGCGCAGCCGCGACCTTTGGGTGATCGAGGACTGTGCGCAGGCGCATGGTGCCATGATCGGTGACCAGCACGTGGGAACCTTTGGCACCTGCGGCTCGTATTCTTTCTGTCAGGATAAAATCATCACAACCGGCGGCGAAGGCGGAATGCTGATCACCAATGATGATGAGCTGTGGTCCAAGGTCTGGAGCTATAAGGATCACGGTAAAAGCTATGAACACGTGTTTAACAAGAGCCACCCTCCGGGGTTTCGCTGGCTACATAGTGGCCAGCCGGGTACCAATCTGCGGATGACCGGGCTTTCGGCCGCCATCGGGCGCATTCAGCTGGCGAAACTGGACGGGTGGCGCGCCCATAGAACCAGAAATGCCGAGATTTTGGCGGAAGCTCTATCCGGATGCGCTGCGTTTCGGGTACCTGTTCCACCTGCCGGGCTGACACACGCGTATTACCGGTTTTATGCGTTCATAAGACCTGAGAATCTGGCCTCGGGTTGGAGCAGGGATCGCATCATAGCTGAGATTTTTGAGGCGGGTTTCCCCGTGTTCTCGGGCAGTTGTTCTGAAATATATAGAGAAGAGATGTTCGCACGCCTTGGTGTTGGCCCGGTTGATCCCTTGCCGGTGGCGAAAGAGCTTGGTGAAACCAGCCTTGCTTTTCTGGTTGATCCGACCTGGTCGCATCAAGACATCGTCGGTCTGGCCGAATTTGTACGCGAAATCGGAGATCGGGCGCGTGCATAGGCAGTTCACACCGCCGCATCCGGGGGCGTGTCTGAAGGTTCCGACCCGGCATCTGCCGCCGGATCAGGTTAGTGAGTTTCGGGTGTTGAACGGATGATCATGCATGTCATCACCGATTTTTCCGGTCAGGGCGGGGCCCAGGCGATGCTGGCGCGGCTGGTTGCCATTTCCGGGGATCGGGTATTGGTGGTGTCGCTGACGGAGGTTTCGGACAGGATCAAAAGCCAATGTGCAAATCCAAACGCCGTTCTGATCGGATTGAATGCCAGATCACTGTCGTCCATGCCCCGCGCGATATTGCAGATATCGCGTCTTATCCGTCAGTATAAACCGCAGGCGGTTCTGTGCTGGATGTACCATGCGATGGTCATCGGGCTGATTGCCAGCTGGATATCAGATCGAAAGGTGCCAATTTACTGGACGGTGAGGCAGGCTTTGGACGATACCAGCTCATTCACGCGCAGCACACGGATTGCGGTGGACCTGTGTCGGCGTTTGTCGGGCAGGTGCGCGGGGATCATTTATAATTCGCAACGCGCATTGGATCAGCACACGAAGAACGGGTTTGCTGCTGCGCGGTCTTGCGTCATTCCGAACGGTCTGATCATGCCTCAAGCCTCTGTGGTGCGGAGCGACCCGCCCAGGGTTTTCGGGATTGCGGCGCGGTTTCATCCACAGAAGGATCACGAAACCCTTTTCCAGGCTCTGTCCCTGGCGCTGCGGTCAGTCCCCGATCTGCGCATCATCGCGGCCGGAGAGAATATGTCGCCTGAAAACTCCGAAGTACAATCATTGCTGGCGCGCTATAACCTGACTGCCGACAATGTAGAGCTGTGCGGCGACCTGCATGATATGGCTGCATTCTACAAACGGATTGATGCGCTGGTGCTTTCATCCCGAACCGAAGGGTTTCCGAATGTCATTGTCGAAGCGATGAGCTATGGCCACCCCGTTGTGTCGACGGATGTGGGTGATGCAGTGGTGATCATTCGCAACTGCGGATTGATCGTACCGCCCCGCAACGCGGAATTGCTGGCAGACGCTTTGGTCCATGCCGCAAATTGGTCGGCCCCAGAGTATCTGGAAAAAAGAGAAAAAGCCCGGGCGATTGTGGCCAGTACCTACCAGCTTTACCGCGTTGCCGCGCAGTATCGGAACATTTTGGAGAGCGGCAGTCTTGATCCCGATAAGATTGCCTCTCAGCCAGAACAGAAGGGGATCTGAGCGATGTGTGGCATTACCGGATTTATCAACTTTGGCACCGTTGATCGGTCTCAGGCCTCATCCGTCCTTGGCAGGATGTGTCAATCGATTGAACACCGTGGCCCGGATGGAACCGGGTTGTTTGTGGACCCGGATCAGGGTGTGGCCCTGGGGCATCTGCGTCTGGCCATTATTGATCTGTCGGAAACCGGGGTCCAGCCGATGGATTCCGCAGACGGTCGGTTCACCATTGTGTTCAATGGTGAGATCTATGGCTATCTGGAACTGCGTCAGGAATTGCAGGATCTGGGCATAAGCTTCAGGGGCACGTCCGATACCGAAGTTTTGCTGGCGGCGATGCAGCTTTGGGGTATCCGCAAGACACTGGACCGCGTCCACGGGATGTTTGCCATTGCCGTGTTTGACCGGAAAACCCAGAGCGTGACATTGGCGCGCGACCGGATTGGCAAAAAACCTCTCTATCTGGGCCTGGCCGGGAAAACCGTTCTGTTTGGGTCCGAATTGAAGTCACTGCGCGCGCATCCGGAATTTGGACCGGCAGAGGTGGACCGCGCAGCCTTGGGATCGTTTCTTCGGTTGGGATATATTCCTGCCCCGCGCACGATTTACCCAAATGTCCTGAAACTGCCTGCGGGCTCTATGGTCGAGATCAAACTTGACACCCCACCGGCCTCGTTGGATGCGCTTCTGCAAGGGATCGAGCGGTTTTGGGATATCGAGGCCGTAGTCACCGAGGCGCGCGCAAACCCCTATCCTGACGATGAAACGGCCATAGCTGAAATCGAATCCGAACTGCTGCGCGCGGTGGGCGAACGGATGGTTGCGGATGTGCCGGTTGGGACATTTCTGTCCGGAGGCGTCGACTCGTCGCTGATAACTGCAATGATGCAAGAGCAATCCAGCAGGAAGGTTCCCAGCTTTACCGTACGCTTTGAGGACGAAGACACCAACGAAGCCGACCATGCAAAAGCCATCGCCGAGTATCTTGGGACGGATTACCACGAGGTGACGGCGACGCCGGAAATGGCGTTTCAAGCCATCGAAGGCTTGCCGCAGGTGTTTGACGAACCTTTCGCCGACCCGTCGCAACTACCAACCCTGCTGGTTTCGCAACTGGCGCGCCAGCAGCTTAAGGTCGTCATGTCCGGCGACGGCGGTGACGAGTCGTTTGGTGGCTATGCCCGATATGTTCGGATGCAGGCCTTTGAGCGCCTGAAGGGCAAGATGCCCGACCTGGCAATTCAAGCCCTGTCGCAGGCGCCGCAATCGGTTCTTGCCGCTCTGGTGCCAGTCCTAAGGCCATTCGCCCCGCGCAGCATGCGCGATGATCTGAGCGCCGACCGTCTGGCCAAGCTTGCGCCGGTTCTGCAGGGACGAGAGTTCCAGTGCCGCTATCAGGCCCAGTTTTCGATCTGGTCCTCCGGTATGCTTGGAAAGTCCGGCATCCCGCTGGGCAATGAGATCGGAACGCATGATTTGCCCGCAGGGTTGAGCCAGTTGGACAGCATGATGTTGTTGGATTCGCTATATTATTTGCCGGATGATATTCTGGTGAAGGCCGACCGCACTTCGATGTCGGTGGGCCTTGAGATGCGCGCGCCGTTGTTGGACTACCGCGTTGTCACCGCCGCCTGGCGCTCTTCGTCATCGCTTCGGTGCGACGGGAAGGTTGGCAAGGTGGCGTTGCAGGAGCTTTTGAAAAAGCGGGTTCCGCAATCGCTGTACGACCGGCCAAAGCGCGGGTTCGGTATCCCACTCAACGCTTGGCTGCGCGGGCCCCTAAAGTCCCGTGTTTCCAGCATTCTTCTGGATGGGAACGGGCTTGAGGGTTTCGTGGACAAGGCAGCGCTGGAAAAATGCTGGGCCGAGCACCAATCAGGCAAACGCAACTGGGGTGCTCAGCTGTGGACGGTCTTTATGTTCCAACTATGGTCCGAAGCGTGGATGCGCTGATCGCAGCTTGGCGATTTTGCGATCAGTCAGTCAGATAACCGACCTGACCAAGACAAAGCTCTCAGCCGCGGCCCGGTGAACCGTCGCGCCACGCAAAGTTGCCAACGCTTTCAAGCTCTGAACCGAACGCTCGTGCGGGGGCTGTTTGACCTGGCTTGCAAATAGCTGGAAGGCTTCCAGTTTACGCTCCAATGTATCCGAAATGTCCACAAACATGTTCGGCACGAATGGCGGCGTCAGATATGGCGCGTTCCAATTTGTCTCGGAAAGCGTCTCATAGGCCGCGATCGTCGTCGGGTATTTGTCCTGATAAGGTCGGCTTGCCACCAAAGTCGAAAGGAAACTCAACTGGTGGTCCAGATGGATGTCGCCGGGATGCGGCGCCAGGATGACACTTGGGTCGAGATCGCGGATCAGTGTTCCCAGACCAGCGTTCAGGTCACCATGGGGGTGCTCAGCCAGTTCAGCGGCAGGGAAATCCAACCAATGCGTATGCGTCACACCAAGATGCTCATGTGCGGCCCTGGCTTCGGCCTGTACATTGGCGATCTGTTCCGTGCTGAACCGGGGCGACCGACCCGTTGTGACAATCGCGATATGGACTGCGCGACCTGCATCTGCCAGTCGTGCGATGGTGCCGCCAGCCCCAAGGACTTCATCATCCGGGTGCGGAGCAACCACAAGTACCGGTCCGTCCTGTCCGTCAAAAGGTGTCAGTGATGTCATTCGGAATTCCTGAGCTTTGAGTGCAGTTCGGGCGGCGCATCGGCGCCGGTCCAGTTTGTGATGTCCAGACATTTCCCATCCCCACAGGCGACCGTAAACCGGTTTCCTTCGATGGCCTGTATCTGACCAGGTAGGCCGATATAGTAGCCCTGCAGGGCGGTGTTCTGTACACCCAGCAGGACCAACTTCTCACCGGAGGCAGTGTAGGTGAAAGCGCCGGGATAGGGCGGTCCGGCTGCGCGTATCAACCGGTTAATCTCTGCCGCGGGTCTAGTCCAGTCGATCAGCCCGTCCTCGGGCCGCCGCCGCGCGCAAAGGCTGATCCCGGTTTCTGGCTGCGGAGCCGCCGGGATATCGCCTTCAGAGATTTGCGTCAGAAGCTGAGGCAGCAGCTGCGTCAGGGCCTGAAGCGCCCGGTCATACAGTTCGCGCGCTGTTACCGTGTTGGGATCGACCGCATATCGAGCTTGCGCCGCAATCGGGCCGTCATCGGCCCCTTCACCCAGCCAGAACAATGACGCGCCTACATCGGTTTCGCCCAATATGACAGTCCAGGGGATTACACCGCGCCCGCGCAGACGGGGCAGGGCGGATGGGTGAAACCCGACGCATCCGATCTTTGCCTGGGCCCGAAATTCCGGCCCGCAAATCTGAGACCACCCGATGACCAGTATCAGATCAGGTTTTACGGCTTGAATGGTTTTGATTGTTCCGGCCGAGTCACTTTTGGCGGTATAGTGGACAGGAATATCATACCGATCTGCAGTGGGTTTGAGATCTGCAAAATCAGAGTGCCGGTGAGACAAGTCCGGCGGTAGTGTCACCACCAAATCCGGTACAAACCCTCGGGCACATATGGCGGATAAGGCGACATGCGATCCTTCGACCGCCCCCACAAATACCGTCTTCATGCAGGTGTCTCCTTTCGGCTGTCCAGCCAGTTGTCTGCGGCCTGAATTCGGTCAGGGCGTTTATGCTCTCCGGCCAAGGCTACCATAATGGTTTCGAACAATATCTTCAGATCAAGCGACAGTGACCGGTGCGCGACATACCATAGATCCAGCTTTAGCTTCTCGTCATTTGAAAGCGCGGTATTGCCGCTGACCTGAGCCCACCCTGTCAGACCGGGCCGAACCGTGCAGCGCAACCGCCCATTGTCTCCAAACTCTTCGATGGTTTCGGGAAGCAGGGGACGGGGGCCAACAAGGGCCATATCTCCGCGCAAGATGATCACAAGCTGGGGCATCTCATCCAGCCTTACGCGGCGCAGAAGCTTGGTGGTTTTTGTCTGACGTTCCGAATCTGGCAGCAAAGCCCCGTTTTGATCGCGTGTGTCGGACATTGTTCTCAGCTTCCAGATGCGAAAGACGCGCCCGTTGCAGCCTGCCCGCCGTTGGCCAAAAAACAAAGGTTGCCCGACCGAAAACAGCACAATCACACAACCCGCCAGAAAAAAGGGCAGCGCGATCGTGCCCGCGATCAGGCAACACAGTATTTCGAGAAATCTGTTCATATTCAAACCCAAGAACTGTAGCTGAAAACTACGAATATCAAACCAAGAACCAACATCTCCCCGGATCATCCTGCTGGCCGGATCCAAGTTCCGGCGCACTGATACGAAGTCTGGGCTGAGTTGATCCCAAATCGATTCTCGATTCAAGCGGCAGAGCTGACCGGCACCCTGACTATGCGGAAATTTTTCCAAGCATGCGCCAAGTTCACAAAGCCTTTGTCAGGAAAACCGGCCTGCGACTCATTAGAGGATTGGCCGAAAGGAGTTGTCATCTTTGTTGCGTCTTGGTTCACAATGCCCCGATAGGGGCTTATTGTGGATCGATTGGGCAATATTGAGACCCGGACAGCGGCCCCCGAAGATTTCATCGGATTGAGAAAATGACTGTAATTTTCCCCGTGAGATTAGCATTTCTCTTGTTTACGCTAGGTCAATCGGCGCTCAAGTCAGCCGAAACAGGGAGGAAATTCTGCAACCCTCAGCAAAATATCAGTCAAAGAGTACTTCAGAAAACGCTGCAATTCGTTAATGAAGTGTGAAGAAATTACTTTTGAGGGCGCGGAAACGTATGTTAGCGTTGAAGGAGATTGAAGAAATTGCGCTAACCGGCGAACCAGAGGAACAATTTTGTTACTTGCGCGAATTATTATTATTAACGAGTGAAGTGAGTGTGTTCAACTTGGGCGATTGAGACAAGCTCAAGTGAAGGGGGCAAAACAAAGATACGGGTACAAGGCTTTCGGTTGATCATCTGATCGCGAGCCTTTGGTTTATATAGGACAGCTGCAAGCGGTCTGTGAGTGATCAGTTGGGAGCTGTGGCAATGTTTTGATGCTGCAGGACCCTGTTGGGTAACGATGTACGAGTAATTCTCGATCGGAATTGAGCCGGTGATGAGATAAAGGGGTGAGGTAAATGGTTTCGGGTTTTCATTGCTGGCAAACGCAGATTGTTAGTGAGTTGCGTGCCAATCATCGATTAGTCTTTGGTGACATTGTTGCTTCGTCTTTCTCAGCCGTAGTGGCAATCAATCTTGCGAATGGTGGAACGGTAGCGCAACAGATGGCGCCAGCCATGTTCCCGCTGATGCTCTTGTCCAGCCTGATTGGACTGGCGGTTTTCCCGCTTGCGGGCATGTACCGGCGCCACACACGCTCGACATCACTGCGAGACATTCGTCTGATTCTGCGGGGATCGACAATGTTGGTCCTGTGCCTCATGGCTGCCAGTGCAGTTTTCGAAGTGACCAAGGCTGTACCCTTCGCTGCTTTCATTATTCAGCTTGGCTTGATGATCCTTCTGCTCAGTGCCCTGCGTGTAGTTGCCCGTAGCCGTGAGCTGAATCGCCAGAATGCGCGGTTGATGGCCGAACATCAGGACAAGGTTCCGGTGCTTTTGGTTGGTACAGGTGCAAGTTGTGATCTGTTTGTCAGGTCTTTGCGGAATACGCACTCCAAGTATCAGCCGGTGGGCATTATTGACGATGCGCGCAATACCATGGGGCTGTATTTCCACGATGTTCAGATTATCGGATCTCTTCTGGATGCCGATCGCGTGGTCGAGCGGCTTAAAACCTGGGATCATTTGCCCAGACGCTTGTTCCTGACCGAACCGATCACGCATTTTGAAAGTGATGGCATCCGCAAGCTGACCAGCTGGTGTGAATCCAACGGTATCGCTGTCTCACGCGTGCCGGGTCTTGGGGAAGAAGGCCAGGATGCCGCCAATGGTTGTATTATCAACCCGGAAGAAATTCTCGAGCGGCCACAAAAAGCTGTTGAACGCTCGATGTTGCGCGAGATGTTCCGTGGGCGCCGCGTATTGGTGACCGGTGCAGGTGGTTCGATCGGTAGCGAACTGGCACGTCAGATTGCCTCTTTCGATCCGGCGGAACTGGTGATGATCGACCATTGCGAGTTCAACGCCTATTCCATCGACATGGATTTGTCGCAGAACTTTCCAGATGTTCCCCGGCGGATGTATATCGCAAGCATTCGCAATGCGTCGCGTGTGAATGACATCTTTGAACGTCATCGCCCCGAGCTGGTATTCAATGCCGCAGCGCTGAAGCATGTTCCGATGGTTGAGATGAATCCTTGCGAGGGCGTTTTGACCAATGTGATCGGAACCCGTAACGTCGCGGATGCAGCCCGGAACTATGGTGCCATCGCTATGGTGCAGGTTTCCACGGACAAGGCTGTAAACACCACCAATGTGATGGGTGCAACCAAGCGCGTTGCTGAATTCTACGTTCAGGCGCAGGACCGTGTAACCAACGGAACCGAGGAAGAAACCCGGTTCTTCTCGGTACGGTTTGGCAATGTTCTGGGGTCGTCGGGCTCGCTGATCCCGCTGTTTCAACGTCAAATCTCGAACGGTGGTCCGCTGACCGTGACTGATCCCCGGATGGAACGGTACTTCATGACCATCCGTGAGGCCGTGCAACTGACTCTGGTTGCGGCCGCCAGCGGGTTGAAAATGGAAAGCAGCCACGGAGAGATTTTCGTTCTGGATATGGGTCGGCCGGTCAAGATCGTGGATTTGGCCGAACGGATGATCCGCCTTGCCGGGCTAAAGCCTTATGAGGATATCGACATCGAATTCATTGGTATTCGTCCAGGCGAAAAGCTGTTCGAGGAATTGTTTGATGCGTCTGAGAAGCGCCACGAATGCGGCATTCCGGGCGTCGGGTCCGCACGGCCCGAGGGCATTCCTGTCGCCCGCCTGCGCGCCATGATCCGGAAACTGGAACAGGCTGCGGCAGAAGGTGACGAACTGGCAGCCAAGCGCCTGCTGAAAGAGCTCGTGCCTGGGTATGGTGCAAATGGCCTGCGTCCGGTTCCGATCTCGGAATTTTCATCCAAGCCCATTTTCAAAAGCGCTGGCACAAACGCAGCAAATGCGGTCAGTCAGTCTGAAGGAGAAAACCCGGAACTGCTGCCCGCTGGCAGCTGATTTAGCATTGTTTTTTCTGGTGTCGGTTATTTTTGCCGAATTTGGTTTCTGTGTTTAATATTTCCGCCGAAAGGGCCAACATCTGATGGCGAGGCTTAATATACGCTCGGCTTTTGCGCCGTCAGAAGAACGTGCGCAGGTGGTACGGTTTCTCTGGGCCGGCCTGATAAACACGGCGTTTGGCTATAGCGTGTTTGCCCTTTTGATTTTTGCGGGCATGCATCCACAGCTTGCGCTTCTGCTTCAGTTTATTTTGGGTGTGATCTGGAATTTTTGTATCCACGCCCGGTTTGTCTTTGGCGTGCAGGGGTACCGCCGTTTCCCGCTATATGCGATGTCTTATGTCGTGCTGTATTTTGTGAATGCGCTGCTTTTGCGCGGTTTGATGCAGGTTGGGCTTGATCCCTATCTGGCACAGGCGGTCGCGTTGGGGCCCGTTGTCATATTGTCTTACCTCATGATTTCGCGTGCGCTTGGCCGGGGTCAGGCGATGGATCGGAGGGGCTGAGATGAGCGATGCGAGAATATCAAGCTTTAAGGGCACCACCCCGTCAAGTACGCGCATGGGTGCTATGCTTGGGATCGTGACCGCTGGTCTGGGGCTTGTGTTGCTGATTGCCGGTTTGTTCGGCCGCCTGATGACCTATGATCTGCGCCGGGATGAGCTGATGTTCGTCCCTCCGGCGCGTTTGCTCAGAGAGTGGGAGCTTTATTCGGACTTCTTCTACAATCACGTCCCTTATTCGGCGTGGTATTACCTTGGGTCCGGCATTCTGTTCGATGAGTTCGGCCTGTTGGGGTCCGCTCGGATCGGCCTGTTTCTGGCCTGGCTTGGATTGATCGCGGCGACTGGCTGGGTAACGCTGCGCTTGTCGGGATCACCGGTTCTCGCTGTCTTTTCAATTATCGGCATTGTGACATGCGAGCTGTTTCTGACCGGTGCCGGTATGGCCGCAACCAACAATCTGTTGCCACTGCCATTTGCGGTCATCGGGCTTGGCCTGTTTTTGATTGAGACGTCAAAGCCCGCGCCGCGATTTTTGACGCTGGTCCTATCGGGCGTCGCATTGTCTATTGCGGCGGGGATGAAGGTCAGTGCGGTACTGTTTATTCCGCCGATTGCTCTTGCCGCATTCTTGTTGCCTGCGGATGTTTCGATGGCACGACGACTGAAAGCCGTGGTCCTGCCGCTGCTGATCGGAGGGCTGATCGGGGCCTTGCCCCTGTTTGCCTTCCTGCTCGCTGATCCGGGCGTCTTTCTGGCGCATGTCTTGGGGTTTCACACTGGACCACATGTCGCCTATTGGGAGGCCAACGCCGCAACAGAACCGGGGCTGGCCCTGAGATTGTCGGGCAAGTTGATGCTGGCCCATTCGGCATGGGTGGCCGGAGTGGGCCTGGTGATGGTTATGGCCATTCTGTCCGTGCTTTGGATTATCCTGCGTGGTGGTGCGCGTGTCGACGAAATGCAGCCCTCGCAACTGCGGCATGGTGGTGTTGTTCTGGCGATCATTATCCTGACTGCCTCAATGGCTTTTGTCCCAACGCCCGGTTTTCCGCAATATTATATCCAGCCTCTGGTCTGTCTGCCTCTGCTGCTCGCGGTTCTGTTTCGTCGGCTTGACCCGCCACGGCGGCACGAGGCAGTGCCTGTGCTTGCGGCAGGTATTGTCTTGATGGTCATCCTGGGACTCCCGCGTATCGGGATGGGCCTGGTCTCGCTGACAGAGCCTTCGAAGTTCACCTCGGCCCGTTTTGCCGGTTCCGGTGCTGTCCTTCGGGATGCGGTGGCAGGCAGTGCACTGCCTGATGGTCCGGTCGCGACTTTGCTGCCGATCTATCCGCTTGAGGCGGGCCTGAGCGTTTATCCAGAATTTGCAACGGGGCCATTCGCTTACCGAATTGCACCCTTCACGGACCCGGAACTTGCCGGCAAATACGTGATGGCAGGCGCCGAAGACTTACCGGCTCTGTTTGCAGATAACCCGCCTTCGGCTTTCCTGCTTGGATACGATTCCGTTCTGGAAGCCCCATTGTTGAGCTATGCGCGGGCAAACAACTACCGCCCGGTCGAATTATCGGGTCTGAACAACCGCTACGGCCAAGGTGTGGTATACTTGAAAGCTGCAGGGGCTGAACAATGACCAGTGCCTGCGCGACTCAACCTGCCTATATTTTTCCTGGGCGGGCCCATTCACATGACCATCAATTCTATTGATCGAATAAAGGAAGGATAGACAATGAAAACGGTACTTCTGGCTGGTGGACTAGGCTCGCGTCTGGCCGAAGAAACGGTTTCCATTCCCAAGCCCATGGTTGAAGTGGGCGGGCGTCCGATCATCGCACGCGTGATGGATATCTACAGCCATTTCGGGCATCGTGATTTTGTTGTGGCTGCCGGGTACAAAGCATTGCTGCTGAAGCAGTTCTTTGCCAATTATCACCTGATCGCCAACAATATATCGGTATCGCTGGACACTGGGGAATTGCAACTGGTCCCTTCTGCTCCGGGCGGGTGGAATGTGTCAGTGGTAGACACCGGTGCGCATACCATGACCAGTGGTCGTATCCGTCGGCTCAAGGATTGGCTGACTCCTGATGAGCCGTTCATGTGCACCTATTCGGACGGCGTAGGAAATATCGACATCAATGCACTGATTGATTTCCACAAATCACACGGCAAGCTGGCGACCGTAACTGCGGTTCAGCCCCCGGCGCGGTTTGGTAACATCGAGCTCAAGGGCGACAGGGTTGACGCCTTCACCGAAAAGGTCCGCAATCGCGAAACCTGGATCAATGGCGGCTTCTTCGTCTTCGAGCCGGGCGTCTTGGACTATATGGTTGATGACAATGAGCCGCTGGAACAGACCCCGCTGACCCAGATGGCCCGCGACGGAGAGCTGATGGCCTATCGCCACGATGGGTTCTGGCATCCGATGGACACTCTGCGCGACAGGAATACGCTGGACGGTCTATGCGAAGGTGAAACGCCGCCCTGGCTTAATTTCAACGAAGGTTCGGGCAAGAGCTACCCAGCTCTGGCGATATGAGGTGAACCGTGAGCGGGCAGGTCAATTCTCAGTTTGATGGCGTTTTTGCCGGCCGCCGTGTTCTTGTGACCGGGCATACCGGATTCAAGGGCGGGTGGATTTGTGCATGGCTGAGGCGTCTGGGGGCAGAGGTGACAGGCTTGTCACTGCCTCCCGAACAGGGGCATTCATTCTTTGATGCCTGTTCTGTTGACGGGCTGACCGACAGCCGGATTGCGGATATCCGCAATCGTCAGGCGGTGCTGGATACACTGTCAGGGGTGGACGCTGAAATCGTGTTCCACATGGCCGCCCAACCCTTGGTGCGCCGGTCTTACAGGGATCCTGCCGAAACCTTTGCGACCAATGTATCTGGAACGGCCCATGTTCTGGATGCCGCTTTGGGGATGCGCTCACTGAAGGCGGTGGTCGTTGTCACCAGTGACAAGTGTTACGACAACAAGGAATGGACTTGGGGTTATCGCGAAAACGATCCGATGGGCGGCAGGGACCCGTATAGCGCCTCGAAAGGCTGTACCGAGCTTGTGGCGCAATCTTATGGTCATTCCTTCTTTTCATCAGCGGATGGGCCGCAACTGGCAACAGTCCGGGCCGGGAATGTGTTCGGAGGGGGCGACTGGGGCGAAGATCGGCTTATCCCCGACGTGATCCGCGCATCCGAGGCGGGCGAACCGGTGGTGATCCGCAACCCGCTCAGCGTGCGCCCCTGGCAGCATGTTCTTGAACCGCTGTCGGGCTATCTGGCCTTGGCCGCGCGGATGTATCGGGATGGGCAAAGCTTTGCTGGCGCCTGGAATTTTGGCCCTGATGTGTCGGGGACGGTGGATGTCCGGCAGTTGGCAACCTTGATGCAGGATGCCTGGGGCGAAGAGGCCCCGCAGTTTTCGATCGCGTCGGCGGAACAGACCTCTGCTGCGCCGCATGAGGCAGGTATTCTTCGACTGGACAGCACTAAGGCGCAAACGGGATTGGGTTGGCGTCCGCAACTGACATTGCCCGAAGCCGTTCGCCTGACAGTAGACTGGTACAAGGCCCATGCCGCCGGTGCGGAGATGGGTGGGATCACAAACAATCAGATCGGGTTCTACAGTGACCTGATGTCTTCACGGGATTTCGACCGGGCTCCGGTCGCCGCGCAATAGCGGGTTATTGAGGAGAAAAGAATAATGCGAGTGAATTACGGTCAAACCGTGCATGGCCAGGAAGAGATCGACGCGGTTGTCGAAGTTCTGAAAACGTCCACCCAGATGGGCCCCAAAGTGCGCGAGATGCAGGAAAAAGTGGCTGCTTTGTTTTCCAAACGCCACGGCATCATGGTGAACTCGGGGTCATCGGCGAACTATCTCGCGGTCGAGATTCTGGACTTGCCAAAGGGCAGCGAAGTTATCACTCCGGCCCTGACTTTTGCCACGACGGTTGCTCCGCTTGTCCGTCAGGGCCTGATCCCGACCTTTGTGGATGCCGCGGTCGGGACCTATAATATCGACGTAGACGCGATCGAACGCATGATTACGCCAAATACATCTGCCGTCATGATTCCGTCACTTATCGGAAACCTGCCAGATTGGCGCCGTATCCGCGAGCTGGCCGATGCGCATGGTCTGAAGGTAATTGAAGACAGCGCTGACACGCTGGGCGCAACCATCGACGGTACAAGCACGGGCGTCTATTCCGACGTCTCTACCACCAGCTTTTACGGCAGCCACGTCATCAATGGCGCCGGGAATGGCGGCATGTTGTGCGTGAATGACGAAGAGCTTGGCCGCAAGGCGCTTTTGCTGCGGTCCTGGGGGCGGTCGTCCTCGCTGTTTGTGGAATCCGAGGCCATCGAGAACCGGTTCAACGTCAAACTGGACGGGATCGAGTATGATGCCAAATTTCTGTTCGAGGATCTTGGCTATAACGTTGAACCTTCGGAAATCAGCGCGGCATTCGGGTTGGTGCAGCTGAGCAAACTGGACAACAACATCCGCGTGCGCGAAGAGGCCTTCGCTGCTCATCGCGCCTTTTTTGCCCGCTATGAAGACTGGTTCATCCTGCCTGAACAACTGCCGAACTCGCGCACCGGGTGGCTGGCCTTCCCGCTGACATTGCGCGAAGGTGCCCCATTCACGCGGCGCGAGATGCAGATATTCCTTGAGACTTCAGACATTCAAACTCGGCCTGTCTTTACCGGAAACATTCTGCGTCAGCCTGCCATGAAGCAAGTAGAATACCGAGCAGATCCCGCGGGCTATCCCAATTCCGATGCGGTTATGCGCGGGGGTATCCTGCTGGCTTGTCACCATGGTCTGATACAAGCGCAAATCGATTATATGCATGCAAAATTTGAAGAATTTGCATTGAAATTCCAAGGAGCACTGGTCTGATGAACGATCAAAGCATCAATACGTCTGTTCGCACGACCTGCCGTACCTGCCGGTCTACCAACCTTATGCTTGTGCTGCCGATGGGCGATCACCCGCCCGCCAATATGTTCGCACGGCCCGAGCAAAAGGATGTTCCGCAACCGGCTTTCCCGCTGAATACTCAGGCCTGTCTGGATTGTGGCTTGATCCAGGTTGCAGATCAGGTGCCTGCTGATTTCTTTACGGACTATCTTTATGTTCCGTCCGGTGCGGCAACTATGCACACGCATTTCGCCGAACTCGCCTCGGTCGCGGTAGAGCGTGCGCAAGGTGGGCTGATCATTGATATCGGTTGTAATGATGGGCTGATGCTGTCCCATGCCAACGATCAGGGCGGGCGCACATTGGGTATCGACCCGGCGGCCAACCTAGCCAAGATTGCCGGCGAACGGGGCGTTCGGGTCCATGTGGACTTTTTCAACCGCGCCACCGCGCAGCAGATTCGTGAAACCGAAGGGCCGGCCAGCGTCATCACGACGACCAATACCTTCAACCATATAGACGATCTGCACGGCTTTACCGAAGGTGTTCTGGACCTGTTGACAGATGACGGCGTCTTCATCATCGAAGTGCCTTGGGGCAAGATGATCCTCGAGACCAACGAGTTCGACAATGTTTATCACGAACATGTCTCTGAACTGAGCCTTCTGTCCGTCGTCAAACTGGGCCAGTCCGTTGGGCTCGATGTAGTGGATGTCACAAAACTGCCGGTTCATGGCGGTTCGATGCGCGTGTTCATGCAACCCGCCGCGCTGAACAAAACCCCGGCGCCGATTGTTGCTGATATGCTGGCTGACGAAGATGCCGCGGGCATGACCAACAAAGAGGCATACGAAGCATTTGCCGAGCGTGTTCACGCGATGCAGGAAAGCCTTGTTTCCATGCTGGCCGAGCTTAAGGCATCTGGCAAAACGATTGCTGGCTACGGTGCGCCCGCTAAGGGTAATACGCTGTTGAACTACTTTGATATCGGCACGGAAACTCTGGATTTTCTGGTTGACCGGAACACGTTGAAACAGGGCCTGTATTCGCCGGGCAAGCTTATTCCTGTATTGGCCCCCGAAGCGGTCATGGAACGCAGACCTGATTACCTGCTGGTTTTGGCCTGGAATTTCTTTGACGAAATCCGCGAGCAGATGGCTGATTTCGAAGCCGCTGGCGGCAAGTTCATCGTGCCTTTGCCAATGCCAGTAGTTATTCCCTGAAGGGAAAACAATGACGCGCGTACTGATCACCGGAGCCAGCGGATTCATCGGCTCTCATCTGGCTCGGGCCTGTTTGGCCCGGGGCGATGAGGTCGCTGTGCTTACGCGGCCGGATTCCTCTCTGGACCGTTTGCAAGGTGTTTCGGGAATCCGCGTTTTCACTGATGGTTATTCGGATGTTGCCGCGATCAAACGCGTCGCGAATGCGTTCCGACCCCAGGTAGTTCTGCACACCGCCGCGCAGACAAAATTTGCCGAGACTGATGACCTGGCAGATCTGAATGCCAGTATTTTGCAAAATCTCTCGACGCTGGTTGCGATCCTGTCCGCTTTGGCCATCTGTGATCAGCCGCCCGATGCGTTTGTGCGCACCGGATCCATTGCGGAATATGGTGATATCAAGCTGCCTTATGTCGAAACTTCGCGAGAGAACCCGCGAAATTCCTATGGCGCCTCTCTGGTGGCCGGAACGCAATATATTGAAATGGCTCAGCCCCGGCTGCCGTTCAAGGCTGTTACGGCGCGGTTGGCGCTGACCTATGGTCCCGGACAGTCAGAAGATTTCTTCATACCCCATGCCATTGGCCGCCTGTTGCGGAAAGCCCCGGTTTTCCTTCATCGTCCACATGATCGGCGTGATCTGATACATATTGACGACATAGTCGAAGCGCTGCTTCTGATTGCTGACGCACCGGACAAGGCGGGGTCGGTCATTAATGTTGTCACTGGCGATGCTCCGGATATGGCCGCGGTCGCAGGAGAGTTGCAGGTGTTGACCGGAGCAGCTCCTGATATGGTTTCTTCTGCGCCGCCGAAGGATGACCCGGTATTGTTGGTTTCGGATCCTTCACAGATGGCGGAACGTTATGGCTGGTCGGCAAAAATCGCTTTGCGTGAAGGCCTTGAAAGGACGGTTCAATGGACAAAACAGTCACAACAAGCGGAGATGAACGCGTGACTTTGGTTTCAATCCTGATCCCCGCTTTGAACGAAGAAGATAACGTTCGCACGGCCTATGAACGTGTGACCAAGGTGTTTGACGATCTGCCCTCTTATGAGCCCGAGATCATTTTCACTGACAACCATTCCACGGATCGTACATTTGAAATCCTGTCGGATATTGCTGCTGCTGATCCCCGTGTCCGGGTTATCCGGTTTGCCCGCAATATGGGATATCAGTCATCAGTTCTGACGGCCTATCGATCCGCAAACGGGGCCTGTTCGATCCAACTGGATTGCGACATGCAGGACCCGCCCGAGCTGATCCCGCAGATGCTGGATACCTGGCGGCAGGGATATCACGTGGTTTACGGCATTCGCCGTAGCCTGCCGGACGGCCCCATCGTCGCTGCCGCGCGGCGCGGCTTTTATGCGTTGATCGACATGATCAGCAATGATGATTTGCCGAGAAATGCGGGCGAGTTTCGGCTGACTGACCGGCGTATTCTGGACGAGCTGCGCCGGGTCGATGATCGCTCTCCTTATGTTCGCGGGTTAATCAGTGGGATGGGTTTCCGCCAGATCGGCTTTGAATATGATCGCAATGCGCGCACCGCTGGCGAGTCGAAATTTCCGTTTCGGGCCATGCTGTCGCTTGCTGTCGACGGGTTGATCAACCACTCGCTTCTGCCCTTGCGCCTTGCCTCGATGATCAGTCTGACGGTTGGCACAGGGACGTTTTTGCTGATGATCGGATATGTGATCGGCAAGCTGTTCTTTGGCCAGAACTGGCCGGGCGGTTTTGCCACGACCACCATCCTGTTGCTGCTGTCGATGACCTTGAATGCGATGTTCCTGGGAATAATGGGCGAATATATTGGGCGGATTTTCCTTCAGTCCAAAGACCTGAACCGGCCCATTGTCGAACAAGAGTTGAACCGTCCAGAAACTCTGGATCTGGTACAGCAAGCTGATCGTGTAAAAAGCGCCGCTGAGTGAAAAATGAAACTGTTATTGGTGCAAGCTGGGTTCGGAGCAGGCGGTGCGGAAAAGATCGCCGCAATGATCGCCGCGCATCGGATCTCGGCCGGGGATGAGGTTCACGTCGCCGGGATGGCGACAGAGGATTCTGGTTCCTATTTCGCCTATCCTGAGTGCGCGCATTTGCACATGATTCAGCCGCTAAAGATTTCGCGGCGACTGACGCAGGCACGGCGCTACTTGCATATTCGCAAGATCATCCGGGCTGTGCGTCCCGATCTGATCATCTCGTTTCTGACCAAGGTGAATGTGCTGACCATGTTGGCCGCGCGTGGAACCGGGGTGCCGGTTGTAATTTCCGAGCGGAACAATCCACTGGTCCAAAGCGGAAATCCCATGTGGCTGAAAGCGGTGAACAGGCTTGCGCGGGGGGCGTCCGGAATTGTCATGCAGACCGAACGTGCGCGTTTGGATTTGCCTGCGGACCTGATCCCAAAGGCCAGTGTAATCCCCAATCCATGTGCTCCGCTGGGGGGGATTCACATCGGGTCCGGACAGACCCGGCTTGTGGCTGTCGGGCGTTTGGATCGTCAAAAGGGGTTCGATATGCTGCTGCGGGCAATGCCCGAAGTGCTGCGCAACAACCCAGACATCCGGTTGACGATCTTTGGCGAGGGCCCAGAGCGCGACGCGTTGGAACAGCAGATCTCTGCTGCGAATTTATCGGATGTCGTATCATTGCCCGGCGCCAGCCCAAAACCCGGAGACTGGATGCAAGACGCGGATATTCTTGTATTTCCGTCTCGCTTTGAAGGGTTCCCGAATGTAGTTGCCGAGGCCACGGTCACAGGTCTGCCGGTCATATCGTTCGATTGCGCCTATGGGCCACGGGAATTGATCCGCGACAGGGGAAACGGATTGCTCGTTCCGGCCGAGGATGTTGCCGGTCTGACCAAGGCGATTGTCAGCCTGTCAAAGGATGATGCCTTACTGAATAAAATGCGTCAGAATGCACGCCATAACAGGGAATGGCTGGAACCGCAGCACGTCCTGTCGGACTGGGATTCTTTGATTGCCAATGTGCAAATCGGAGTTGCTGCCAAAGCCGGCACGGCTAAAGGTCTGACAGAACTTCTGTAAGCTGGCCTAAGCTGGTGACCGTGGCATATGCGGCATGCTTAGAACTGGGTGGAATCGGATCATGCACAGCCCCGGGTCGGAGGATTTGAACCGTCCGCCAGCCTCGGGCATTCGGGGTGATAAAGTCCTTGGCCGGATTGTCCGCTACATAGACCATTCTGCGCGGGTTTTGCGCGGCCAATTCCATCTCTTCATAGGCACGGGGATGCGGTTTTCCGTAGCCATCCGGCCAGGCACCGGTCGGGCGGATATGCGCAATATAGCGGTTCAGATCCAATGCGGCGATCTTGTTGCGCTGCATCTTTTCGGGGCCGTCGGTGATCAGCCCCATCGGCCGATCTGCGTTTGTCAAAAACCGCTCGGCGTCGCTACACAGCGAAATACTGGGCGGGTGTGATCGGTAATTGGCGATCAGCTCCTGTATGAAGGCATCCGTCGCATCAAGGCCGGTCTGCGCGCAAGCCACATTGAATATGCGCCGTCTTTCCCCCGCATTGAATGCGTCCTGACACCGTTGCCCGAACCCTTCGACGCCGGTCTTTTCGTGGACCCAACCGTTCAGCCAATCATAGCCGCTAAAGGCAAAATCCCGCTCCAGATACAGGGTATCGTCCAGATCAAATACCAGCATCAGCCCTGATACACCGCGCTGTCATATCGCATCATTTTCACGCCTTCGCGCCAGTTGTTATGGGCGTTTGACGGCAGTCCAGAGACCTCTTCCAACAGCCACTGCGCAAACTGCGCGCCGGCATGATCGGCCAGAGGGTAGCCACCCCCGAAACGGGCATTGATCTCAAGCACCGCGGGGCCATGATTGGGATCGTCGATGATCTGAAAACAGGCGACACCGCGCAGATCGGGCAGGGCGTTTGCAATGCCTTCGGCGATGGTTTGCAGATCATCGCGCCGCCGGGTTTCACCCTTTTCAACCTCACCGGCGCGGATCTGTATGCGCAAATGCGGGATCGCCGTGCAGAGCTGACCCGAGGCATCGACAAACATGTTGATCGTGTATTCCGGCCCGTTCAGCTTGTCCTGAAAGATCATCGGTTCGGGGAATTCAGAAGGGACATCAGCGAGGGTTTCGAATACATCCAGCCCCCGGCTTGCACTGCCGCCACTTGGCTTTGCAAAGATGGGCCAACTGATGTCTTGTGGCCGCTCTAGCAATTCCTGATGATCCAATGTGCGCGGAACTGGAACCCCGGCTTCGGACAGTTTCTGGATTGTCAGGCGCTTGTCCCGGACAACCTCAATCACGTTCACTGGCGAGACATGGACTCGCGCGCCCAGATTGGCAAAGGCGGGCGCGGCCTGTGCCAGGGGCATCAGTTCCGGGTCGATTGTGGGGATCACCAAGCTGACTCCGTGTTGACGCACAATCTCGAGGATCGAGGTTGCATAGTCGGGGCTGTCACATCGCGGCACGGCGGCGGCGTGATCGGCAAGCGCGCAAGCCGCGCTTTCATCTGGGTTCAGGTCGCAGGCGATGATGGTCAGATCTATATCCATACGATCCGCAGCCGCCCTGAAGCATTGCAGCAGGCCAACACGGCGACCCGCCGACGTAATCAGGATTGCCAGACTTTTTCGCGTCATCGAAAACTCACCAATTCATAAACAATTATACGTGCTTAACCTAGCACAGGGTGTCTTGCCCTGTGAACGGGGTAGGGGTGAGTTTGCCTCAATATTGTTTTGAGTTGCGGCAATCCGACAGTGCGGACCCTGCCAGAGATATGCAGCAGTGCGGTTCAATGAAAATCCCGGCTTGGAAACAGCCGCTTTGCCTGATCCCGTGGGTGCATTGCCCTGGCAGGATAGCGGGATTTCTTCGGTGTATCATCAGTGCGGGACCCTTCGGTGCTTAGGACCTCTGGTTGCGGGTGCCCCAATTCGGAAAGCTTATGTGACATGTCCTGAACGTCCTGGGCGATCAGGTGCACGATAATCCCTTCACGCTGCAGATACCCTGTGATCCGCAGCAGGCGCCCGCCCATCACGGCCCGGCGGAAACGCTCATAAACCTTGGGCCAGACCACCACATTGCTGACCCCGGTTTCATCCTCTAGCGTCAGGAAAATTATACCCGACGCCGTGCCCGGCCGCTGACGGGTGATAACCAGACCACAAACGCTGTGCCGCCCCAGGGGCACCTCTAGCAAGGCGACATGTGTGGTCAGCCCTGGCAGAGAGGGGCGCAGCAGTTCCATCGGGTGGGCCCGCAGGGTCAGGCGGGTGGCAACATAATCCTCGACCACCTCTTCGCCCAGCTGCATGGCGGGCAGGTTGACCGGGGGTTCGTGAACCGTTTCCCCGTCAATCGGATCATTGAACAAGGGCAGAGGTTTGGGGCTTTGAATGGCTTTGACCTGCCAGAGTGCATCGCGCCGGGTCAGCCCCATATCGGAAAAAGCGTCTGCCTCGGCCAAGCGCGTCAGTACATCAGGCCGCAGCCCCGCACGCAGCCACAGCGCCTCTGGATCCTGATAGCCATTGCCGCGGGCGGCCTCAATCCAGCCGGCGTCTTCTTCCCTGAACCCCTTGATCTGGCGGAATCCCAGCCGCAGCGCCAGCGCGCCATCGGGGCGGCGTTCCAGTATATTGTCCCACTCGGAATGATTGACGCAGATAGGGCGGATTTCGACCCCATGCTCGCGGGCGTCGCGCACGATCTGAGCGGGCGCGTAAAACCCCATGGGTTGAGAGTTCAAAAGCGCGCAGGCAAAGATCGCCGGGTGATGGCGTTTCAGCCAGGCGGAGACATAGGCAAGCATGGCAAAGGCCGCCGCATGGCTTTCCGGGAACCCGTAATCGGCAAAGCCTTCGATCTGGGAAAAACACTGCTCGGCCACTTTGATGTCATAGCCGTTGCCCAGCATCCCATTGATGAATTTATCCCGGAATGTGCCGATTGTGCCCATTCGCCGGAACGTAGCCAATGAGCGGCGCAGATGGTCGGCCTCTTCCGCCGTGAATCCGGCCCCGACCACGGCAATCTGCATGGCCTGTTCCTGAAACAGGGGGACGCCCAATGTGCGCGCTGTCACCTGTTCCAGTTCCGGGCCAAAGGGTTCGGGGTTTTCCAGCCCATTGCGTCGCCGGATATAGGGCTTCACCATATCCCCTTGAATGGGGCCAGGGCGCACAATAGCAACTTCGATTATCAGGTCATAAAGCTCGCGGGGGCGCATCCGGGGCAGGAAATTCATCTGTGCCCGACTTTCGACCTGAAAGACGCCGATCGCATCCGCCCGGCAGAGCATGTCATATGTGGCGGTGTCGTCCTGAGGCACCTTGGCGATGCTCAGGGTCTGGCCTTCATGCTGTTGCAGCAGGCCAAAGGATTTGCGCAGACAACTGAGCATACCAAGCCCCAGCACATCGACTTTCAGGATGTTCAGAGCATCAATATCATCTTTGTCCCAGCAGATGACGGTGCGGTTTTCCATTGCGGCATTTTCAATCGGGCAAAGCTCGTCCAGGCGTCCTTTGGTGATCACAAAACCACCAACATGCTGGGACAGATGGCGGGGAAAGCCGATGATTTCGCCAATCAGATGAATGGTTTGCATGAGGCGCCGGTCGCTGAGGTCCAGCCCCAGCTCGCGAATACGGTCCAGATCAACGCCGCCATTGCTCATGCCCCAGATCTGGCTCGACAGCCCAGCGGTTACATCCTGCGACAGCCCCATGACCTTGCCCACCTCGCGAATGGCTGCACGGGTGCGGAAATGGATGACAGTTGCGCAAAGACCAGCACGTTCGCGGCCATATTTCTCGTAGATCCACTGGATCACCTCTTCACGCCGCTCATGCTCGAAATCGACATCAATATCCGGCGGCTCGCCCCGGTATCTGGATACGAACCGTTCAAAGACCATGGCGATCTGGTCGGGGCTGACATCCGTGATGCCCAAGAGGTAACAGAGCACCGAATTGGCCGCGGACCCGCGCCCCTGACACAGAATGCCCTGCGACCGGGCATATTGTACGATGTCATGTACAGTCAGGAAATAAGCGGGAAACTGCAGATCCGCGACCACCGCCAGTTCCTTGCGCATCAGCCCGACCACCGTGTCGGGCGGCCCTTCGGGGTACCGGCGCTGCAACCCTTCGTGTGCCAGACGTTCCAGACGCGTTTGCGGATGTTCCCCGCTTGCAATCTCATCGGGGTATTCATACGAAAGCTCCGCCAGATCAAAGCTGCACCTGTCGGCAATCTCCATCGTGCGCCGCAAGGCGCTGGGGTGATGGCGGAACAGCCGGACCAGATCCTGGCCGGATTTGAGGCGGCGTTCGGCATTGGGCAATGCGCGGGTGCCGATCTGATCAATCGTGATGTTTTTACGCATGCAGGTCAGGATATCGGCCAGTTGCTTGCGGTGGGCGCGGTGCATCAGCACATCCCCGACCGCCACCATGGGGGCGCAGCTTTTCTGCGCCAGTTGGGCGCATTCGGCCAGATAGGTCTGATCGCTGCCGTCATAGCGTGGCACTGCACCCAGAAAAACATGATTGGGAAATCGTCGCCGCACGGTTTGAATATCCGATGCGGCCTCTGACAGGGTGGTCTGGGGCAGGGCGATCAGGATCATGCCCTTGCAGGCCGTCAGCATGTCTTGCGTATAGAGCTCGCAATCACCCTTATCCGCACGCCGCTTGCCCAACGTCAGCAGGCGGGCCAAGCGTTTGTAGGCTGCCAGATCACAGGGCAACGCCACCCAATCTACCGCACTGTCGCGCAGCAGCAGCCGGCAGCCGGTAATCAGTTTAGGCAGAACAGTGCAGTCCGGTTTCGGAAGCGCCTGCCTGTGGCCAACCTCTTGCCGGGAAGAGGCATCAACACGATGTTCGGATCTGATTTGAAGGGGCTGTTTGGTCTGCCGCTTAAGCTCTCGCAGTGCCGACCATGCGCGCACAACCCCTGCCAATGAATTGTGATCCGTGATGGCTATTGCCGACAATCCCAGCTCGGCGGCGCGCAGGACGAGCTCTTCGGGGTGGGAGGCCCCGGTCAGAAAGGTGAAATTCGTGGTGACGCACAGTTCGGCATACCCCAGCCCCTGTGCATGGGGTTTTGGCATGTGGCGATGCAGGGCGTCTATCGGGCGGTTTGCGGCGATCATGCGAACTCTCCCTGTACAAACCAGCCCGGATTCTGAGGCGTGTAAAACAGCCAGAGCCTGCGCCCCTGCGTGGTTTCCACTCGCCAGTAATCCCGCAGACCGGACCGCCAGCTTTCATCCTGATGCCACCACTCGGGCGCGATGCGTTCGGGGCCCGTGGCATGGCCGGTTGTCAGGGACATACGTCTCCAGCGGAACCGCGCGGGCGGATGCGGGCCGGTTGCCGCAATAGGTTCGGGTGGAAACAGGTAGAGCGGGCGTGGGTTCAGGATGCTCCAGCCGCTGGAGGGGTTGGAATAGGCGGCGGCCGCGATGATGAAACTGCGCTCGGGAATATGGCTGTCCGCAGGTAGGAAACGCTGTATGTTTTCAAGCCCGACCCGGGTGCCCAGCCGGGTGATCAGGTCATCCAGCCGGCTCTTGCTGTGGTCCGACACATGGCTGATTTGTTGTACTGGCAGCGCTTCAACCCCGGTGGCCTCCAACCGCATTTGATCAATGCCAAAGCCAGCATCTATTTCCCCCAAACCGCGTTCGAACAAAGACAGGATACGCTGAGGATCGCGCAGAGGTCGGGCCAGACGCAGTTCAACCTGCTGGCAGTCCTGGTCCACCCGACGCAATGTCATGCAAAGTTTCCGGGCGCCCATCTCTTGCGCCTTCAGCTTGGCGCAGAGCTGGGCCAACAGCCGTTCGGTACCAGCCATCACGTCCGACAGTAATCCGATGGGGTCCGGCAGGGTCATGCGCACCGCGTAATGGGGGGGATTGGACAGCGGCGTGATTGCTTCGGGTTGCGCGCCCAGAGCCTGATCCAGCCTGAGCAGCAGACCGGGACCAAAACGCCGTGTCAGCGGTGCGCGCGGTGCTGCCGCCAATGTACCAATTTTGCGCAGGCCCATGCGCTGTAAGGCGACCGAGGTCTTCTCATCCAGACGCAAGGCCGCCACCGGCAGCGACTTTAGGGCCGTCAGCATATTGCCAGAGGCTGCGACCCCCTCGTTATAACGGGCAAGCGCCCAAGCCGCACCGCGCGTATCCCCCAACCCGATCTGCACCCAGAGCCCTGCGCGCGCAAACCGTCCGCGCATATCAGCCAACATCGCCTCTTCGCCGCCAAAGAGATGGGCTGACCCGGTGACGTCAAGCACCAGCCCATCCTCGCCTTCCATCCCCACCCAGGGGCAATAGCGCGTTGCCCAGCGACGCAGGATGTGCAGGAAACGCATATCGGCCTGAGGATCGGCTGTGCAGCTTTGCAAAGCGGGGCAAAAGGCGCGCGCATCCGCATAGGACATGCCCTGATGCAGCCCCTGTTCCGCAGCCTGAGCGTTCAGGCAATAAATACGATTGGCATTCTGTTGTTTGAGCGTCAGGACAAAGGGCCCATTCACCAGGCGTCGACGCAGAACCCGGTCGCTTGCCAACCGAGGAAACCACAATGAAACGACGCGACGCTGCATTCCATCGAACATGCCAGATACCAATATGTTCTTGATTTGTTCTTTTTATGCTTCCACTTTTACAGAGTCGAGTCTTTTGGATCAAACGCCGGTAGATAGTGCCACCGGGGCCAAGTTGTTTCGGCTTCGAAGGGAAGGTCGACCCTTTTAGGCATCAAACCGCGGCAGCCATTATTCGGACTCTCATTCCTGTCGCAAAAATCTTCTGATCTTGAAAAAAGACAGGGCCGGTCCAAAGACCGGCCCTGCGACTGTTCATATGTATCGGTATTAGTTTGACGCGGCGTTCAGCTTTTCGTTCTGTTCACGCAGCGTGTCCGAGATGATCGCGTACCATTCGCCGGATTCACGCATTTCGTTCAGGCCCTTGTTGACCATAGCGATGTATTCGCGTGCAAACGGGTTGGTGCGGTGCGCAAGGAAGCTCATCGAGGACAGCGTGGAAACATAGGGGTTTTCTACGATATCTTCCGAGGTCAGGCCCATGTCCTTCATGGTTGCGGCGAAAAGATCGACCTCGAACGCGGCCACATCGGCTGAGCCGGTCAAAACGGCATCCAGACACTCGCGGGCCGAGCTGGGGTGAACCAACGTCAGGTTATCGGAATTCAAGCCGACTTCTTCAAGTACAACCATGCTCCAGCCGTCCATACGACACAGGGTTGCACCTTTGAGGTCTTCGAAGGCCGTCGCTTGTGAGTATTCGCTTTCCGGCAGAGTGAAGAAGCCGCCGACGATATCATAGACCGGAACCGAAGCAACAAACTCGTTACACCGGGATTCAGTCGCTGCAGACCATTCATAGGTGTGGTTTGTACAATCTGGTACTGTCCAGGCGATCGAGATGTCGAATGCGCCGAGCGGCAAGAGAGTTTCCAAATGCGAAGTCCAGTCGTCGACAAAGCTGACCGAGAAATCACGGCTGTTGCCGGCACGCTGAAGACTTGTGGTCGCCAGGCGGGTCATGATCCCACCACCACTCAGACTTTCGGTTGTAAATGGCTCCCATCCGTTACCCGCTACCAGCTTGATTGGCGGGGCGTAGACGTTCGAACGTTTCACACTGGCCGCACGCTTTTCTTCTGCTGCGATCAGTTCCTGTGCAGACTGGCCATTCGGCAGGCTACCGTCTTCACAGGGCAGGGACAGAACCAATCCAGGCGCCAGCGCGTTTGGGTTGGTGATGATGTTGCGGTTGGCGTTGAAGATCGGCTGATAGTTCGAGGTGCCATAAGCCGCGATGGCGATGGTCGCCATCGTGTCACCATCCGCGACGGTATAGTTGCTACAGGCTTCCTGTGCTGCGGCAGCTCCGGCGCTCAGGGCGGTTACGGCGGTGGCCGAAATCACGACTTTCTTCAGGTTAAATTTATACATGTCCACTTCCTCCAGACTTTTTTGAGTTTAGGCCAATAAGGGCCTTAGCCATTTTCCATTTG
Organism: Ruegeria sp. YTSA226; assembly: GCF_059609905.1. NCBI lineage: Bacteria > Pseudomonadati > Pseudomonadota > Alphaproteobacteria > Rhodobacterales > Roseobacteraceae > Ruegeria > Ruegeria sp. YTSA226. The sequence goes on along the minus strand of NZ_JBXWMQ010000005.1, from coordinate 210,806 downwards.
ATAACGCAGAGCGGTTGAGACGATGTCGCGCCACTCTCCTGATTGCTGCATGATCGCCAGACCCTGATTAAGCGTTTCAAGGATCGCTTCTCCATCAGGATTATCCTTGTGAGTCATGATGTTAAGAGACTTGATCGCTGCCAAGTTGGGGTTTTCTACAATGCGATGCTCGTAACCCAGCCGACCGATTGCCTCGACGGCCAGATGGGCCTCAATTGCGGCGATGTCGGCGGTTCCATCCATCAATGCATGGAAACATTCATCCGGCGAAACCGGGCGCAGCATCGTGATCGCGGGCTCGTACAGCCCCACCGCGTCCATATGCGACAGGGACCAGCCCTCGGGTCGGCAGATGGTTGCACCGGCAAAGTCCGCATATGTCAGGGTCTCTTCATAGCCCGAACCTTCGCGAGCAAAGAACGTGTCCACAACTTCATAGAACGGGTTCGAGAAATTGTAGGTTTCACAACGTGAACGGTCATTTTCAGACAGTGCATCTGCGTCGTCACAATCTGGACGCGACCACGGGAAGGTTGCGTCAAATGCCAGCGTCGGCATCAACAGATCCAGATGTGAAGACCAGTCATTGACGAACTGGATCTTGTAGGACTGTTCCGGCGCTGCGCGCAACATCGCGGTTTCAACAAGATTTGTATATAGACCACGATGCGGCAGAGCTTCATCCGTGAACGGGGAATAGTTGCCGCCAGTGATCAAAATCAACTGACGGTCCCGGATTTCAGGACGTTCACCGGTACCTGCATTGCGGATTAGGGCAGCACCTTCAGCACGCGCGGCCTCGATCTCATCCTTGGCCGCAGCCTTGGCGGCGATGACCGCCTCTGCTTTGGCTTCGGCCACGCGGGACTCGGCTTCGGCGATAGCTTTGGCAGCGCGATCTTCCGCAGCCTTGACAAGTTCGGCGGCCATTTCGGCGGCCATTGCTTCGGCCTCTGTCTGCGGCACGGCAGCTGCGCGCCCGATATCTTCCAAACACGGCAGGGTCAAAACGTCGCCGACGCGGATGACATTGGGATTATTTCCGATTACATCGCGGTTTGCCTCGAAGATGATCCGAAAATCTTCGGTCGAATAGACTGCGATGGTCAGTTCCCGCAGGCTGTCGCCTCGCTGGATTTCATAGGTTGAGCATGCTTCTTGTGCCGAAGCAGCGCCCGTCGCGGCAGCTAGTGCCAGGCTGGATATGATCAGATGGAGTTTCATTGGTCCGGTTGCTTTGCCTCTAGTCGTTTCTTCTGAGTTTGATGACGCCAATCGACGTATTGTCTTGATCCGGGTCGTTCCTGGATCTCAGTGCCCGCAACAGCGCATCCGCAATATCTTGAGCCAGCGCATCCTCGTTTTCCTCAAGAATTGCCTGAATTTCTGTGTTGCTCAGATATTGCAGACCATCACTTCCCACGATCAGCACATCCGCGGTGCTAAGACCCAATGGTTCTTCCGGGCAATCGACCTTGGGAATTGCGGCGCCCATTATCACCGAAGTCAGTTGGTTTCGGTCGGGGTGAGACGACGCCTGGTCTGGCGTAAGGGTACCTGCAGCAACCTGAGCATCAATCATCGGAGCCATCGAATGGTCTTCGTTGATTTGGCTGAGGGTACGGTCGCGATAGAGATAAAGGGGGCTGTCGCCAATCGAAATCCAGAAGACGCGCTTTTCCAGCAGCAAAACTCCCAACATGGTTGATCCCATGTTGAAATCTTCACTCTGCTCCTCGCAGTAAGTCGAAATCGCGGCATTTGCCTGCATGGCTGCCAAGGGTAAGGCGTCGATCAGCGCTGTCTCAGCCGGAGCGTCTGCTTCAAGTTCGGTATCCAGTGCATCGCGCCAGGCTTTGACCACCAGCTCAGATGCCACTTCTCCTGCCGCATGCCCACCCATTCCGTCCGCAACGATGACATAGCCCGCATCCGCCGCGTCGAACATACGCGACGCGACCGCGTCTTCCTGCGTGTCGCGCTGACCCTGATCCAGGATCAGCGCAAGATCATATGCCGGGGTCGCCAGCATCAATTAAGCATCCCGCCAATCAAAGCCGTCATCGCAGAAGGCTGCAAAACGGATTGAGGTTTCACTGATCCGGATAAGATCGCCAGTGGAGAGTGGAACCGTACTGAGAACGGGTTTGCCGTTCAGGCGCACCAGATTGGCCTTGCCGCCATGGCCCAAATAGCATTTGCGGTCTTCCGGGTCATAGGCAATTACAGCATGGTTGCTGCGGGAAATCCCAGTGTCGCCAAAGTCCAGCTGGATCGCCTGATCATCATTACGCCCAATCTGCATCAGGCCTTCTGTCAGCGTAACGCTGGAACCGCGGCCGGGGCCGGAAGTTACAACAAGCCATCCCACCGGGAATGTCGCCTGCGCGGCCTCGGTCTTGGCCATAGCCACCGGCTCGGCCGATTCCATCAGGTCCTGAACATGCGTATCCGCGCGCTCGAAGCCCAGGAAGGTGGTTTTCACACGGCTGCGTCTGTCTTCTTTTGCCGCAGGAGCAGGCTGAGGTTGTACCTCGACCTCTTGGGCAGAAGGCGCTTCTGGTTCCGGATCAACTGTCTCGACGACTACGTCTACGACCGGTTCTTCCATCGCCATTTCAGGCGCGGGATCTGCAATCGTGGCTGTCAGTTCTTCGGTTGACACATGCAGTGTCACAACCGGTTCGTCGTCCTTTGGGTCGGCATCAACTGTAACCTCGGTGGCGCTTTGCACTTCGGCGACCACTTCCTCGACGATAATCTCATCGGCAGTGGCTTGTTCTGCTTCGGAGAACTCCGGCATCTTGTCTTCGGGTAATAGTTCTTCGCTTTCATCGTAGCTATCAGCGGTAGTGTTGCCGCCTGCCAGTGCATTACGAAGTGCGTTGAAATCCGCAATCGGTTCAGCGTTATCAGACTCAGGTGCCGCGACCTCCTCGGTTTCGGTCTCTTGAGGTTTGCCGGCACCTTCGAGAAGCCGGCTAAGGGGGCTTTTATATTTAAACATGGTGTCGACACCTTTGTTTCTTGGCACAGGATCTACGTCCCATGGGGCTGCTACTCACCTCTGCACGTTCGGTACACAGGCACTGATGATTGGGAACAAAAAACTCATTTACCTTCTGCGACGGGCCGGTCCCCGTCAGAGTGATGGCTTTCGCTTCACTCTCAGCAAACACACACAGGCAGATCACAATCAGACCGGATCATTACTCCTGTACCAGGGGCATAACCGCACCCGTTTCAGTACCGTTGCGCAGAACTGTAAAGCGGGCTTCGGACTGGTTTTCAGAAACAAGGAGCTGCAAAAGCGCGTCCAGCCCTTCAGGGTTGGTAATGTTCTGACCGGTATGATTTTCCGAGATCAGTACATCGCCTTTGCGCAGGCTGCCTGCTGCGGGTGCGTCTGGTGCTGTGTCAACAACAGTTGCCCAGCCGTTTCCATTGCTGTTCCTGATAGTGAACACATAACCATTCTCGAGACCCAACATGCGAATGGCGGGCAGGGCCAGCAATCCGTTCTGCGCACGGGTTTTTCCGAGTTCCCGATAACGGGCAGTGATGCGGATATACCCATCCGGATCGACCTTCAGGTCATCCAAAATCTGGGCGGCAAAACTTGCATCTGCCTGGACCGGCACTCCGTTCAGAGTATAAATCGACGCCCCATGCTGCACCCATTCTCCGATCACGGAAGTATCCAGCGTGGGGTCAATGCCGGTCACGACAACGACGCTGCCAGTCGAGGCGCGGCGTTTCGAGGTCTGGAACGGTATTTCCACATCCCAATGAGAATACGCAATCTGCGTTTCTGCCGGTTGGCCAGCAGCAGCGCTGATTTCTACCGGGTCAGCAGCAACTGGGGCTGCCTCGACGGGTAGCGCTTCGGCGTTTTGCGCCGTGAGGGTATCCGTCTGCTCAACAGGTTCTACGCTTGCGACTTCTTGTTCTGGTGCTTCAGCTTCCGCAGCGGCCGGTTCTGCCGTTTCCACGACCTCTTCCGCAGCGGCCGGTTCTGCCGTTTCCACGACCTCTTCCGCAGCGGCCGGTGCCGCCGTTTCCACGGCTTCTTCCGGCTGTTCCGAGGCTGGTGCCTCTGTCTCGGTCACTTGGACCGGCGCTGCTGTCGGTTCGGGGGTTTCCTCGCTGCCACTGAACAAAACGAATCCGCCTGCAGCCAAGGCAACCACCACCGCAGCAGCGCCTGCGATGACTTTACCGCTGCCGCCTGATCCGTTCTTGACGATCGTATCGACCGCAACCGCGGCCTCTTCTTTTTGTGCAAACTTGGCCAGATCGCCCTCAGACTTATCCTCATTACCCAGGGCAATGTCAGGGTTCCCAGCCAACAAGGCAGTCACCACCGCCTCGGCATTTTCACTTTCGGCTTTGATCCGGGCTTGCTCTTCGACTTCGTCCTTACGGTCCATCGCTACGATGACCGAGACCGGACGATAGGCGAACGAGTCAAACATGACGCCGGGACCACGGAACATCCGCAGCCAATCCAAGGCCGTTTGCAGACGATCTGTTGCGTGAACTTCCATCGCTTTGTCGATCGCTTCAAGGAACCCATCGGGATAGCCGCTGTACTGACCTGCGAGGGGCGTATAGGGATCATCCTGGCCATTGTTGAAGGCATTCAGTCGGGTTTGCCCGTCGATCGGACGTTCGCCACTGATGGCGTGATAAAGCGTCGCCGCGAGAACATAGAGGTCGCTGCTGGGCCCCTGATCTGCGCCGCGTACATAGAATTCGTGCGGGGAATAGCCGTCTTTGATAACCCGCAAAGTCAACAGGGCAGCTGATTGATTGGCTGCCTGTTCCCGCGCGGCACCAAAGTCGATGAGGACCGGGTCTCCGTTTTGGTCAATCAGAATATTGTCCGGTGAGATATCGCGATGCAGCATTCCGCTTTGGTGGATGAACGAAACGGCCGACAGCATTTTCTCGGTGACTTGGACAAGGAAATCTGGGCCAGCGTCGTTTTCGGGGTTCTCGGAATAATCCAGAAGATCGCAACCCCGGATCAGGTCCATAGCGATATACGCCGTGTCGTTGTCTTCAAAGACCTGATGTACGTCAACGATATTGGGATGAACCAGTCGGGCGTGATTGCGCGCTTCCTGAATGAACAGGTCGATGATCGCGCGCAGATCTTCTTTGTGGTCGGGATTGATGGGTTCAACCGCGTCACCATTCCGACGGCACAGAGCGCCCGGATAGCACTCTTTGATCACGACATCGCGCTCTAGGCTGTCGCGGGCCAGGTAGGTAATCCCAAACCCGCCATTGCTGAGGAAACGAAGAATCTCATACTGCCCGCGCAACAGCTTTGCGCCAGGTTCAAGTCCTTCAATCTTAGGTTCGTCGTGCGTTGCACCGACAGCCTGGTTATGGCTCATTTCATTCCGCCCGTTCTAATCGTTTTGCGGCAAAAAACCTGGGCAAATAGCCCGCAAACACACAACCAAAAACAACCGCAGGACACTCAAGTCGGTTAGACGATTCAAATTTGACTTTATTGGGGCCGCCTGATGGCTTCACTAAGGATCGTTTTTGCGATTGATCTATATGTGGTGTGTATTTGACAGTTTATACTACATATAGAAATATATTGTGATAAAATCGAAAGCTAAAAACAAATTCTTAAGGATTGGTCTACAAATTCGAAACAATAGATTCGTAGGAATCGCTTCTACGATTCGCGGAATTGCCGCTCAGCTTTGAGCGGAAATTTCAGGTTCCGGTCTTTGGCTGTGCCGATTCAACCCGGCTGCCGGCCCAAGCAAGGTTGTCACTCAGCTGTGCCAGGATGCTAATCGCATCCTTCAGTGGCGCAACGCCGCTTTCGAACTGAAGCAAAAGCAACAAGTCCGTGGCCTTTTCGAACTCACCCGGAATCCAATCCGCCGTCGGGTCAATCTCGTCATCGTTTTCCAGGCGCTCGGCGAAATCCTCAACGATTTCCTGACAGCTTTGCAGGAAAGCCGCAGGCTCCATATTTGAGGTTTCCCGCAGGTCTTCATAGATACTGGCAATTGCGGCAAGCCAGTCTTCCAGGATCGGATTGTCGATAGGGGGTAGCACGTTTTCCAGCGTAGCCTGCATAGAGGGCGCGTCGAGGGCGGCTATGTCCGGCACCTGAACGTCAATCGATTTCAGATAGGGTAGAAAGTGCTGTTCCAGATCTTCGCGCGCCGAACTCAGGTCTGCCTGTCGCCGGTTCGAAGCAATATCAAGCACCTGTTCGGCCAGCCCCTGTCCACCGCAGGTTTCCCAAAGGGCGAAATCCGGTTCTGGCTCTTGCGCCATGGCACGGACAGCCACTGGGGTGCCGATCGGCACAACCGAGCGGAACATATTGCGCTTTTCTTTGTTCAAGCGGGCCAACACCCGGTCAAGCGCGTCGCGAACCGGAGGCAAATCTGTATGTGTCACAGCCAATATGCTGTTTGCTCGCAACTCTTCCGGAACCTTAGCCCAAAGATGGCGTTCCGTTTCGCGCCATGCATTTGTGCCGTTGGTGCACCAGATCGCGCAATCCACAAATTTGAGCAGATCGAGCGTCGGTTTATAGGTATCATCCAAAGCGCCTGACCCAGGCAGATCGTAGAGCGATATCTCTTGCAGGGCAGGGGTGTTCAATCCAACAGAGATAAAGTCGGGTTCGTCTTTGGCGGCTTTTTCAAGTGCAATTCCAGAATAGACTTTAGGTTCCCGGTCCCACCACCCGACAGTTGTTTCGGGGGTTTCGGAATATGCCACAATAACGAGCGGCAGTTTCAGATGTTGCGGCCCGGTAGGCAGAATATCTGCCCCGGCCAGCATGTTGGCCAGGCTGGATTTTCCCGCCCCAAATTCTCCGGCGAATCCAATATTTACCGCGTTTGACAAGCGTTCGGCATGCGCCAAGGCACGGGCGCGCATATCTTCGAGCGCCACGTCGCTCGGCAGGCTTTCGGTCGCGGTCAGAAAGCGCTCGAGCTGCCTCACTTCCTTGTCGGTTCCGGGAAATTCGATCATTCCGCTGCCTCTGCTAGTCTTTCATCTGTTCGATGCTGGCTGAATAGGGTGCCCAGCTCGTCAGAAATATGTTGTGCGTGGTTGAAGGCGGCTTGCGCCTCGGCCCGGGCATTTGTTTCGCCGGTTCCGGCACGATGTTCAAGATGTGTGGCGAGCAGGGCCAGATAATGGTCCAGCACGGTATTAAGCCGCTCGGTCAAATCACCGCGGGCGGTATCCACCAGATCATCTCCGATCATCTCAAACTCCTGAACGATCATGCGTTCGGCACGGGACACGACACTTTTACGCGAAATCAGCCGGGACAACCAGTTTACCCGAAGTTCGACAGTGATGCCACGGGTCAAAGCGGACGTGTCCGGACGGAACCAGCGAACTGCGCTGGTGTTCATCCGATTGTCGGTTGCGTCCTGCCAGCCGGGCAGAGCCCGCAGCGTGGCATTGCTTTGCATGTCGATTGCGTAGAGCTCGCTCAGCATTCTTTGGCGGACAACTTGGGTGGCCCCCTGAACAAGTTCGCGCATGCGGTCGCGCAGCGGCGTAAAATTCAGCTCGGTTTCTCCGGTTTTCGACAACAGCGGAGAATCTCCGTTCGGGCCGCGAACAACGCCCGACACGGCCTCGGCCACGGTGTCATCCATTACGCCTCTCAGGTTGGCCAGGACGTCATCCATTTCGTCAATGATCTTGGTAGTCTTGTCGCTGACCGAGTTCCGCAGATCGGCCAATATCCTGTTGTTTTCACCAGCGTCTTCTGCCGAGGTTGTGGTGTCGTTCTCGATCGCGCGCAGATGCGCTTTGGACCGGTCCAATTCACCTTGGGCAAAGCTGTTGAGATGCTGCCAGGCCATACGCAGTTGTTCATCGCGCGGGCCTTCTGTCAGCGCTCGGGTCACATGCCGGCGCAGATCGGGCAACCCGGAGGCGATCATAGCGGCAAAGCGCAAAACACCTTCGCGGCTGATCGGGCCGGGGCCTTGTTTGATCTCTTCGACACCGTCCAGATATTGCTTCATCTGATCGGGGTGCGCGCGCAGCCAGGCCAGGACATCGTCGTGATTGATACCGGCTTCGTCACCGGTCAGGGCGTAATGTGCCCATTGGGCACTGCCGGTCAGAACGTCAATGTTCGAGTTCCCAAGTGCCTTTTCAAGCCCGTCCAAAACATCGGCTCGCACCTTGAAGGCATCTTCGGCACCATTTCCCAATTCGTCCACGCGATTGATAAAAACCACGATCTGGCCCAACTCCAGCGCTTGCATTAGGCGGAACAGTTTCAAGTCCGCCCGAGAAAGCGCCTGATGCGCCGACAGGACAACCACAAAGAAGTCGGACTCTTTGAGGTATTGGCGAGAGATCTCTTCGCGGATCAACAGAGGGTCATTTACGCCGGGTGTATCGGTGACCGTAAGCGGAAATGGGAAATGTCCGATGTCAAAATAGACCTCGGCCTTTCGGGTGATGTCGCTGTAAAGGCCCCGGTCCGATGCCGGATCATGTGTCCCACCCTCGGTCGGGTCATCGCCTGCGCAAACATAACGTGCCAAATCATCCGAATTCAGGTCTTCCAGATCATGATGTTGGCCCAGCAGCTGTTCATAGCTATCGCCCAGCCGAAGCTTGGCGCGGGTCTTCATTGCGTCGACCTGTTCTTCGATCATCTCGCGCTTATAACTGTCCTCGTCATCGGGGAACATGTTGCGCAGCTCTTCGCCTTCGGCAATCAGGGACTGCCACTGACGGTTGTCGAAGAAATGGAACTCGGCACCTTGCGTCCGGCCCGACGGGTGGCCGAAATGCATATCAGTGATTACGGTTGTCCAAGGGTTCACATCCGACGGCAGATATTCGGCCTGTCCGGTAAAACCATTGATCAGTCGGGATTTGCCGGCCTTGATCTGACCAACAAAAGCAATCGAGGGCTTCAGGTTCGAAAGATCACTAATGATCCGAGAGATAAACTGCCCGGTTTCGTCATTGCTGACGCCTTTCATCTCGTTGGCTATACGAAGTAACTCGCGACGATTATTCTCACTCATAACACATACCCTGACTACTTAATTTCACGGATCGAATTCGTTGAAAAATTGAACTGTTGGCACCGGATCATTTTTCCGATCCCGTAACTGATTTCCAAAGGTTTACGACGGCTCCCAGTTTGCGCGCTTCATGAATGGCCAGCGCAAATTGTGACCCGTCATGCAGAACGGCAAGCGCATCCCCTTTGCCCCCTGAAGGCCGCATTACAATCAGCTGAGGATGATCCAGCGCGGTGGCGGCGTCACCGTCCCACCCAACAAGATCCTGTGCAAACTGACGAAGCAGATCCTGATCGGCGTGCATGGGTTGCCCGACGTCGCATACTCCTTCGAGCCGCGAGATGGCTGCACCGTCCACGGAAACTTCGGCGCGTCCCAATGCGAACCGTTCAGCGCCATCAAAAAACGCGCTGGCAATGGTTCCTGCTGTCGCCCCGGCGGCGGACGCTGGAATATCTGTTTCTTGCGGGGCAGGCGTGTCGGGAACCAAAGAAACGACCGTCTCGGGCGGCAGCTCGATAGTGCCGCAAGCCTTTGCAATCTCGCTGAAAGTCACACCGACATCATCAACCTCAAGCGCCGTGTCCGGCTGCAGAGAAAGCAACTCCAACGGGGCAGGGGCTGCTGCAATATCGGACACCAATTCGGCCAAGCGAGTCGCAAGCTCTTCACGCGGAGTAGTTTCAAAATCCGGTATCATGCCCGAGCGGACCCGGAAAACATCAGTTACCCGCGAGCTGTTGACCTCCATTGCCAGACAATCGCCATTGGCCGCGGTAAATTCCAGCCGACGCGGCAAAATGGTTCCGCGAATTGTACGCAGGATCTTTTCACGACGAATCTCAGTCGTCTCAGCAGCTAATGTAACCGTCGGATTCAAACGGGCGACCGACAACCGCCCGATGTCTTCGAGCATGTCCAGTATGTCAGTATCCATCATGCCGTGACCCCCTCTGGTCCCGTTATACAGCGGCCGTAACCGGCCCTAGGCTTATGTGCGATTTAGTAAGCGCCAGCCCCACATTGGCACTGTCGCGACAGATGTAGCAGACCACATGGTCCGGGTAGTCCGGGGTCCGCAGGAAAATATTCAGCCGATCCTTTGAAAACACTGCGATTTCGCCAAACCCAGGATTTTCCGTATCGTCGGCGTCGGTCGAACGCAGCAGATTCTCAAACGCGATCACACCGCGCCCCTGAAAAAGGTTGGCCACCGCAATGGCCAGAGTATCCAAGGCTTCGGCACTTTCCGAGTCTGTGACATGGGTGCCTAGCAACATACCTGTCTTCATGTCGACATACCCGGCTGCTATGCAGTCGGGTATGGTCGCCATCGCATCGTTTAATGCTGTTTCGATAGACATCAGTTGCCCTGTCTCCTAGGTTTCTCACGGCTAAAGTACATGTCGTTCAACACCCGTGTCTTCAGAGGTATTGGCCATGGGCCTTACCGCGTTATCTGATTTTCGCGCATGGTGGTCGGCCGTGATTTGGTCAAACTCCTCAAGAAATGCTTGAAATACCTTCTTCAACGCTTCTGGGTTGGTGGGCATGTCTTCGCCATCCGTGACCTCGCGCCACATCGCCGCCGCGCTAAGCGGGGTGTCGACGGACACGTTTACAATGTCTTCAAACGAGCCCGCGATTTCCGGTCTGCTCTCTGGCATGGCGACAACCTGAGTGTTCATCAGGCCATTGGTTTCCGGCTCTGGTTCGAACTCATCCTCGGCATCATCCGATTGTTCAGCCATCAACGCTGTGATCGAGGATACGGAAAGTTCGACCGGGGTTTCTTCCGGCTCTGCCTGAGCGGTCTCTTCGGGCTCCGGAACATCTGTAAGCTGGTCCTCCAAAGAGGCCATGAATGTGTCAGCTTCGTCTTCGTCACTGAACAGGTTTTCTTCTTCAGCAACTTCGGCTTCCGCAGAAAGTGGCTGAACTTCAACAATGTCAGTTTCATCAATGACGGATACGGCCTGTGGGTCTGTTTCATCATCCTCGGTAGGAGCAACGGACAGATCGGCAACGTCCGAGTCCTCGGGAGTGGTCTCCCGGAAGAACGCCCGCAATTCGTCTTCTTTTTCTTCTTTTACGATCTCGGCGCCCGAGGTCATGTCGGCGCGCAGACGTTCGGCCTCTTGTGGGTCAATGCGCGGGGCACGTTCAACCTCATCAGGGCGCAGTTCGACCCGGGCAGGGCGCACGGGGAATTGTGTCACCACCTCGGGCTCTGTTCCCTCATGCAGCGGGTTTACCAGCTTCAGCGGAGCGGTTCCCTGTACATTCGAGAAATTGCGCCGCGGGCGCAGCGGGTGTACCTGAGGAGCATCGGACAAGCTGGTGTCAATTTGATAACGCGCCAGCTGATGAGCGCGGCTGTCCATGATCAGTTCTGTGATTTCCAGGAAGCTGTCGACCATCTTGCCACCGCCACTGCGGGTCCACAATTCGGCGTCCCCACTTTTGTCGCGGGCCATGATGGCATCACGGGCTGAAAACAGGATCGAACGGTTGAACAGGTGACCTGCTTCGCGGTTCACACGACGAAGGACCTTTTGGCGATCCTTGACATCCAAAACGTCTGCACGTGTGACCAGCAGCAATGAATTATGTTGCAACCGTTCGGGCAGGGAAACCCAGGTTGCCCGTTCCGTTTCGCGCCATGCCTGCGTGGCGTGCGTACACCAAATAACGCCATTTGCCTGACCGACAGCCCGTCGCCAGACATCAGTAGAAATCTTGGGGTCGGAAATACCCGGAGTGTCAATCAGGTCGACGGCTTCAAGAATGTCGGATTCCAGAAATATGCGAATAAACTGGGCATCATTCACCCCGACTTGTTCCAGCTGGTCCAGGTTGATGTTTTCGCGAGTTCCGTCAGGGCGTTGTACATAGGCCGACCTTCTACCCCAACTGAACCAAACTGGTGGCAGCTGTGTGGCTGTAACCTGTGTAGGCAGTGCCTCCGAGCGCAGCAGAAAGTTCATCAAGGTTGATTTGCCGGCGCTGAATTCCCCCATAAGTGCGAAAACAGGTTTCCTGCGGGACCATTTCTCAATGCGGTCCCATGCTTTTGAAGAGACGAAGCGGGTTTGTGAATCTTTTGCCATATCGCTACTTATGCTGCCTCGTTACTAAGATCTTTCAGGATATCGCCGAGGATATCGTCGCGGGATTTCTGAGGGGCCAGCCCCTCCATCAGCGCTGCACTGCGACCGGGGTCCTTTTCGGCTGAGGCCGAAATGTTCAACAGAGTCTCCTTTTGCTCGCGCATAAAGTCGGAAAGGGCGGCGCGGACATTTTCAAGAACTGCTGCAATCTGGTTTTCTTCGATATCCTTGGTGATCGAATTCGCCTCTGATGTGATCAGGCGCGTATAATCCGCCGCATAGGCCTCGAAACCATTGCGGCGTTGCCACCAGCGGCGCCACCATGTGCTTTGCAAGTCCAGGGCAATCGTGCGTCCGATACCCAGTGGAGGTGGTACCCGCGGGACGATTGGTGCCTCGATGCTGAACTCTCCCAGATGGTTGCCCAGCAGGCTTTGATACAACGCTTCGATGTCAGCGGCTGCCGCTGAATACAACGCACCAACTTCTTTGCGCATCGACCGGGCAAAGCTAAAATAGGCCGCTTTTTGCAAGGTCCGCAGCCCGGCAGGATCGTACTGCCACGTTCCTTGCTCGCCATTTTGCTCAAGATGCGCGATCAGAGAATCGGTGGCACGTTTGACAAAGTTGGCTTCGGCCGAGTTCAGACGCTCAAGCACTTTCGCGCGCAAGGAAGCAGTAAGCTCAGCGGCCTTCTTTTCATATTCTGCGTTGACCTCGGCCACGGCGTCTTCGGGTGCTACCCCGTTCAGCTCTCGCACAATCCCTTCGCTGTCGGATAGTTTTTTGGCCACGGCGGTCGCCCGGATCTGACTGGCGATGTTGCGCGCCCGGTGGCGTACACGGTCCAGAAGTCGAGTTCCTGCGCCTTCGGCAATGCGTTCATTCATCGCCAGCAATAGGTCGGGCAAACCGGACAACGCCCAAATCTTGTCCAGTGACGGGGCCTGATCGCCAAACCCGGCCGCCAGATAGAACGTGTTAAGGGCTTTCCGGGATTCCTCAGACAGAATATCGGGATTGCCAGTTATCGCGGCCTCGGCCCACAGAGCGCTGCCGAACACGACACTTGCCTTGGTGTCGATATTGTTCTGTTTCAGCGTGTCCAGAATCCGATCCCGAATCTCAGGAACCTGGGTGACCGGATCTGCAAGTTCGTCAATTCGGTTAACGAACAGGATAATCTGACGATTTTCGAACTGAGCGATGATCCGCATCAGCGCCATGTCCATTGTGGTCAGAGCCTGACTGGCTGCCAGAACCACAATGCAGACTTCGGACCCGCGCAGGCTGCGCAGGGTGATCTGTTCACGCACCATAAACGTATCGTTTACACCCGGTGTGTCGCACAGCTTGAGGGAAATTGGGTACTGGGGGATGTCCATGTACAGCTCAGCCGACTTTGTCACATCCGCAAAACGACCGGTCTTGGGGTTGATGTCCGGGTCGTCTTCATCACCCAGACACACATACCTTTGGATCAGTTCCTCATCGAAATAGTCGTATTGATGGCTTTGCCCCAGAATCAAGTCGAAATGCTTACCCAGTCGTTCCTCGGACTTAGCTTTCATTTCGCCGATCTGACGGCGGATATCGTCCATTTCATCGTCGGCGCCGGCCCGATTGGCCAGCTCTCCCAGCCGGCCGCCGCCAACCATCAGATTGTCCCATTCCTCTTGTTCGAAGAAAGTGAACCGGGATTTTGTATCACCCTGGGTTCTGGTGTTGATGTTCAGCGTGGTAACCACAGAGGTCCAGGGGTTCACATCCGAAGGCAGCAGGGCAGGGCGTGCGGACAGAATGTTCACAAGCGAAGATTTTCCCGCCTTGACCTGACCGACCAGCGTGACGCTGGCAGTGAAATTCTCCATGCGTGTCTTGAGCGTCGCAAGACGTGCCGAGGAGCGCGCGTCCGCCACCTCTGTCAGTTGGTCAATCTGTGTCGTCAATGCCGACATGGCCGAAGTCATTGGGGTCAGCGCTTCGTTTCCAACAGACAAAAGATGATCGTTACGCGCCATGGTTAGCCTCCGGTTCCTGTAGCGGCGATATGAGGTTCGATCTGCCCGTGAGGTGCGCTGGTCAGCGTATCGATCCGGGCGATCAGGTTCAGGGCGTTGCCCAAAATTGCGGCTTCGGCGCTTGGTGTGATCGATTCATATGCGCGGGCATCGGCCAGCACTTCGATCGAGCTGAAGCAGTCGCTATTTTCCAGGCACGCAACACTGCGCCCTGTTGGGAAACCCTGGGATTTGACCTCGGGCAGAGGCATTCGAGAATTGGCAAGCAAATAATGCCCGCCAGAATGCGTGCGCAGCGAGATGCCAAACCCGGTATTCGGGTGTTCGCGATTCAGGGTTTTGAGTTCACCAAGAAAACTTTCGCGTGCAAGACCAATCGCGTCTTGCTCGGCAGATGCAGAGTTCATCATGTTGGTCACGGTAAAGACCCTTGTACTGGAGTTGAGCGAACGAACTGGTAAGACGCCCGAAGGCAAAAGACTCATTAACTCCTTTCCACCCATCAACTACTGGCAAGGCGGTCTTATTTTGACGCGAATAAGATTTTTTGGCGTTTGAATTGTGGCGCAAGTATGGCTGCGGACTTGCCCGGGCCCACTACTAAACTAAAAAGCGTATAAAAATATGAGCATATCAGCTGAAGTTCACAGCGAGCCGAATTTGATAACTGGCCCCCAAATGGGGTGTAACTATTTATTAAATTATAGTTTTACATACATGCGGTCAGCTCCATATTTGGCAAAATCTTGTCATGAGACAGAATCCATCGCCCAAACAAAGTGCGCTTTCGGGAAAGGCAACAACAACACGGCACAACGTGAGGGTGTTTAGATTTGGCAGGTTCATCAATGGTGAATTTTAACAGGACGCTAGGTTTCACATAGTCTTATTTTGGGTCTGCCTGGTCTACGAGATTTCTGTTTTAGGCGGCGTCAGGCAAAGCTTGGTCAGCTGCAAGCCCATTGGCCTTTCCGGTCGATGTGCTCGTGCGGTCTTTCATATGTTTTCGGGTCGTGAGGTGCCTCTAAGCAGAGGTTGGGTTTGTTCTGAAACGGGCATCAATATTCTTCGTGTAAACTACAATTTCCCTCTCGCACTCGTTCAAAAGCTTTGCTATTGAGCGGCATTCCGGCAGCAGCTGCTGGTCGTGCGGGTGTGGCGAAATTGGTAGACGCACCAGATTTAGGTTCTGGCGCCGCAAGGCGTGGGGGTTCAAGTCCCTCCACCCGCACCATAGTTCATTGTATTGCATTGATTATATTTTATAAATTTGACCCAATAGAGCAACTTTCCCGATTGCCCTGAGACCTTCGCACGAAAGAAGGCGCACTTCTGACAGCTTTTCGAGACATTTTGGGTTTCCGGTCCCGCAGTAAATATCGCAGAATGAAGATTATGTTAAAATAATGCGACATCCTTTGAATATCGTAGCTGCAATTCGATTTTAGGTGCTGGCTGCTGGACACAGTTGGTTCAGCCCGCGCTCATCATCGTCCAGCAAGTAGATTGTCGTGTTGAGACAATTATGGGCGGCAGAGTTGACCCCTATGAAATCATCCCCCATCCTGAGCTGATCCGGTCACCGGCATGTATTTTCGCCTGGTGGCCAATTTCTTTTGTTTTTGGCAAGGTTGCATCATGTCTGACGTATCGGAAAAGCAATATGTGCTTGATACTCATCGCCTGCGAAGCCCCAGCCAAACATTGGAAATCGTAACGCCCTATTTGCGTGAAATGGGCATTACTCGAATTGCGAACTTAACCGGCCTGGATCGTATCGGATTGCCCACGGTCATGGTTGCGCGCCCGAATTCCCGATCGGTTTCGGTGTCGCTCGGCAAGGGATTGTCAGTCCCGGCCGCGCAAGCGTCGGGGGTTATGGAAGCGATCGAAAGCTGGCACGCGGAACGGGTAGCGGCGCCTCAACGTCTGGCACGATTTACCGATATAGCGCGCGATGCGCCGGTGGTGGATGTTGATAAGCTACCTCGGGTGACTGGTGGCCGATTTGATCCTGATGCGAACAGATTGTGGGTAGAGGGTCGGGATTTGAATTCCGCTTGCGCCCGTTGGGTTCCAATGGAGATGGTCGATACCGATTATACGTCTTTGCCGATGGGTCGGCAGGTTGCTTTTCCCAGAACGACAAACGGTTTGGCATCCGGCAACAACCTGTTTGAAGCCAGTTGCCATGCGATCTTTGAACTCATCGAACGCGATGCCACCACACTGTGGCAATTTCAGTCCGCGCCAGCACGGATCCACCCAGACACTATAGATGATGACAGGTGCAAGGACGCAATAAGCATGATTGAAGCGGCGGGCCTGACCCTGGGCATCTGGGACACCACCTCGGACATCGGAATCGCCTGTTTCCGCTGTACGATCTGCGAGCCGGACGGGCAGAACGGCCACATCGGTATCGGTGATGGCTGCCATCCAGATCGCGCCATTGCTTTGTTGCGGGCCCTGACCGAAGCGGCACAAACCCGCCTCACCTATATCTCTGGCGCGCGTGATGATCTGGACCCAGAAGAGTTTACTGACCAGGCGCAGACCGAAAGATGTGCCTATATTCGCAATCAGATTGACAGCTCGGACGCGACGCAGGATTTCTCGAATACTCCGACATATGCCACCGGATCATTCCAAGAGGATTTGAACTTGCTGACTACCCGCCTCGAAACTGTAGGTATTTTGCAGGTGATCACGGTCGATCTATCGCGCCCGGAATATGAGATCGCCGTTGTTCGAGCTGTCATACCTGGGCTTGAAGCGCCTCATGACGACCCCGATTATATCGCCGGGGAACGCGCGCAGCGTGTAATGGAAACATACGGATGAGTGTCGTTATTTTTGTGGGCCCGACGTTGACTGCCGACGCTGTGGCCCAGTGCTTGGACCCTGTGATCTTGCCCCCGGTCCGGCAGGGGGACGTATATCGCGTGGCACGTGATCGTCCGCGTGCGATCGGGATAATAGACGGCTTTTTTGAGGGCGTCCCGTCGGTCTGGCACAAAGAGATTCTTTGGGCGATGGATCAGGGAATCCCCGTTTATGGCAGTGCCAGCATGGGTGCTTTGCGCGCGGCAGAGTTGGCTGATTTCGGTATGATCGGCGTGGGTCGAATCTTTGAGGATTTCTACAGCCAAACCCTGCAGGATGACGACGAAGTTGCGGTCCTGCACAGCCCGGCAGAATTGGGTTATTTGCCATTGAGCGAACCCATGGTCTCGGTCCGAGCAACGGTTGAGGAGGCACATAATCTAGGCATGTTGGTCGCTGAACGTGCCGCAGAGGTTCTGCGGATTGCCAAAGGCTTGAACTATCGTCAGCGCAGTTGGCCTAACATAATTGACGCGTTGAACGGGCTTTCTGATATCCAGAGTTTTGTGGACTGGCTGCCAAACGGCAAGGTCGATGCAAAAGCGCGTGATGCCGTTGAGATGCTTGGGCGTATGGCCGAAGATCTGGCAAACGACCTACCCTTCCCGGCGACGCAGCAACCGACCGAAGAAACGCTGATGTGGAAAGGGCTGCGTGCCCGAGTGGATGCCGATCAGAAGGCCGATCAGGCGGTTATCGACGAAGTCAGGCTGAACCCGGACATGTATACGCGGCTGCGTGAACGGGCCGCGCTGACTCTGCTGGCGCGGGAAGAGGCTGATCGGCGGGATGAAGAGCCTGACCGCCCTGCCCTGATGGCACAAATGGATGCGCACCGGCAAAAAGCCGGCCTGTCGCGCCGCGCCGCTTTGATGGCATGGCTGGACGAGAATGATCTGAGTGTCGAGGAATACGAGGCGATGCTGGCCGATGCCGCTCGGGTGCACGGCCATATTACCTCTCGGGCTTCGGTCCTTGAGACATCGCTTTTGCGCGAGTTGCGCCGTGACGGGAGCTATGCCGAATTGCGGGATCGTGCCCATCGCAAGGCACAAAGGGGAGCTGAATCATTGACTGCCCGAGGCGGTCCCGCAAGCAGGCGCCTACCTATGGTTATGTGGTATTTTGAAACACAGCTTGACCAACCAGTGCCGGATGATCTTGAATCATATGCAGTTTCACTTGGATTGGCCGGGCGGGAAGCATTTTTTGATTTGATAGAAGCAGAGTATTTGTTTTGTCACGCGGATGCCGGATTAAATAGTACCGTTGACTAGCCGCCCCAAGGCGGATCCGAGGCGTGGCCTGAAAGGGGGGTATTGTGAACTTACCAGATCACCTTGATGAAGAAGAGCCTGGAACGCGATTTCTGCTGTATCCGCAATCCCCTTTTCTGGAAGAGGACCCACAGCTTGAGCTAGTCGAAATATCGGCCCCGCAGGGCAGTATCGGCCCTGGTCCATCGGGTCCGCGCATGTACACGGTTAACCCTGTCGGAAAGACTACACCCTATGGGGCCATCGTGCCCGGACCGGATGGTCCGGGAATGTATCTGCCGCCCTGGAACGGATATATCCATCCCCCGGCAATGCCTGATGAGTTCGGTAACTTTATCCATATTGGCCCGTCGGACCCGGCTTTTGAGGCAGCGCATCTGTTTGGCTCGGCGCATTTCACGATGGACGTCTGGCAGGGCTATTTTGACCGACCAATCCCATGGCATTTCGCCCGTGATTTTAACCGGCTCGAACTGTCGCTGCTGCCAAGCCTGGACAATGCGCATATCGGTTGGGGTTTCCTTGAAACCGGGGGCACCCATGAACACGGGGACGAATATCGCCCCTACAGCCTGAATTTCGACGTGGTCGCACATGAAATCGGCCACTCAATCATTTACAGCGTCGTGGGCATGCCCACCGACGGAGATGTCTCGGGTGAGTATTACGGGTTCCATGAATCCGCCGCCGATATGGTGGCGCTTCTGGCATCTTTGCATTTTGGCTCGGTGGTAGAGGCGCTGTTGGAAAACACCAAAGGCAATCTCTACAGCTTCAATCGACTGAATCGCTTTGCCGAGCTTTCGGAAAATGCACAGATCAGAACGGCCGCAAACAACCGGTCACTATCGGAATTCGCTGCCGGATGGTCCAGTGAACATGCACTTTCCGAGCCACTGACAGGTGCAATGTTCGACATTTTGGTGGACATCTATCATGAGCGCCTGTTGGTTCATGGCCTTATCACACAGGCAGAGGAAGACCTGTCCGATCAGCTAGAGGATTCACCCGATTACAGCGAGGTCATGCAGGGTATTTTTGACAAGCGATATGCCGAAAACCCCGATGGATTCCGCGTAGCACTTCTTGAGGCGCGCGATTTCCTGGGCACCTATCTGGCCGACGCCTGGAGCATGTTGGACGCCGATATGCTCAGCTATTTCGGTGTCGAAAAGGCCATGCTGGCGGTGGATCAGGAAATTACCGGGGGTGCCTTCCGGCGGATCATCGAAGGAAACTTTCGGATGCGTGATATCGGGGTGGCAACTGCCGGTCCGCGGCTGCCTGACCCTGATGAAGACAGTCACGCACACTCCGTCCGCACGCAGGTTCCAGACTGATGACAGCAAAATTCTTTTTTTTTCGGCAGATTTATGGCATTTAGAGGCGGGGTGATTTTTGAGGAGACACCGATGCGGTCATCCTCGGGATTTAATCGAAGGGGGTTCGGGTGATGGACCCATATTTGGGAGATGAGTTTATGGCGGAATCCTTGCTCAGTTTTTCGGAAGTGTTGATTTACGGCAGAGTTATCGACGATTTGGATTACGACCCTGCGAAAAAGAAAAGCAGAGGAAAAGGCAACAACAAACATCTTGATGAGCAACTCGCGAATTCAGGAAATGACGAAGCCAAATTTGCCAAGATCTACGGGTTTGCCTATGAAGGCACCTACTACGACCTGCCCGAGCCGGTGATTTTCCTGGTTCACGGCGATGGTCAAGATGTCGCCAAAAAGGGCGAGCCACCAAACCAGGCCTCGCGCGCGCCCACGGATCCTTCGATTGGCGGTGTTGCGGCGGCGGACTATCAGGTCGCTGACGGTATCAAGTTCTGGAGCTATGATAAGTCCGATCAGACCATGCGCATGGATGTCATGACAGGCCAGTTCGAACAGGTTCTTCTAGACCTCTATTTTGGCTTTGACAGCCCTGCTATCAGCGGTGCAAAGGTCAGCGGTGCCAAAGTGAGTGGTGCCAAGGTCAGTGGCGCGAAAGTCAGCGGTGCCAAGGTCAGTGGCGCCAAGGTTAGCGGAGCCAAAGTACGCGGCGGCGACTGATCTTCGGACAAAGTCAGCAAAGAAGGCGCGGGATCTCGCGCCTTTTTCCGTTCTAAAATCCCGCTTTTTTCAGCCCTTCGACAAAGTGCTGCGTGTCGTCTTCCAGACGGTCGGGCAGCACCTTGGCCCAGCGTGACAAAGAAAAGTTCGGGTGTGCGGCGCGGTGCTTTTCAGCAATCATGCGTGCCATATCCATGTTGCCCAGCTGCGCATGGCTGGCGGCCAGCATCCGTTGACCCTCGGTTGGATTGTTCATCTTGTTGACGGTTTCGATAACATCTTCATAGCGCCTGAGATTGTAATAGGCGCCGCCGAGGTGCCAGAGATACTGATCCGGAAAGTACGGGTTCAGACGCATGGCCTGTTGCAGATGCGTGATGGCGGTCTCATTTTCCCCCGAATGTGCAAGCGCATCGGCGAAATCCGAATGCATATCCGCATCATTGGGGTTGAGAGCCAAAGCACGTTGGTAAGACTGTAGCGCCGCACTATGTTCCTTGCGATACAGATGGACAAATCCCAGCTCGCCAAATCCCCGCGCGTCTGTCGGGTCCAATTCGATCGACCGCTGTGCCAAAGACAGCGCCTGCTCGAATGCACTGCCTGGATCTTCGGTCCACGAGTATCGCCAATCCAGATTCAACGTTCGGGACAAGGCGGCGGCGGCACGGGCATAGTTGCCGTCCCTTTCCAGCGCAGATTGATAGAAATTCTGTGCCTTGCGGTTGTCGTTGCGCGTGTATTTGAAGATGTGCTGCTGCCCCTGCAGGACAGAGCCATATGCCTCCAGATCTGAAGGAACGGCCTGAACCATAACTTGGCGCTCATGGGATTCGATCATTACGGCCGTGGCCGCGACGATACATTCAGTCACCTCGTCCAGAATATCAAATATATCGTCAATGTTTCGATCAAACCGCTCACCCCAAATCGTGCGTTCAGTGTTTGCATCGACCAGTTCCGCAGTAATGCGGATTCGACTGGAAGAGCGACGCACACTGCCACGGGCGATATACCGGACATTCAGCTTTCTTGCGGCTTCCTTCGGTGGCATGGACTGCGCCCTGAAGAAGAATGATGAGTTTCGGGCGATGACGAAAAGGTTTCTGAATTTGGAAAGGTTCAGAATGATGTCGTCGGTCAGACCATCGGCAATCCAGCCGTCAGACTCATCCCCGCCGCTGATGCTGAACGGTAGCACAGCGACCGACGGAGTGTCCGGGCGTTCCAACAGATCGACAATAGCGTCGGGACGCATAGTGCCCGCCAAAGTAGCACCGGCAACCTCGCTGCGGACACAGTAGGTTGAAACCGGCGAAAGAATGTTCTTCAGATGCTGCGGACCAAGAAATTCGTACCCATACCGCAACCGGTTACAAACCTGATCATACACCGCAGAGCTGACATAGACCCGCTCGGGTTCCGCAATTTCTTGCAATCGCGCTGCAATGTTGACGTTGTCGCCATGAATTCCACGCTCATCTATCAGGATCTCTCCAAGATGGATGCCAACGCGAAACTTGATTTGCTGTTGATCTGATCCTGAATCGTTGTGCTGGGCAGAAATTTGGTGCAGCTCAACACCAAATTCGACCGCGCTGGTCGCTGTTTCAAACAGGGCCAGGATGCCGTCACCGCGCACTTCGACCACACGCCCCTGATAACGGGCGCATGCGGCTTCGATCTGCGATAGAAGTGTCTTCAAAGCGTTGTAGGTGTCGAGTTCGTTCTCACTCATCAGGCGAGAATAGCCGACGACATCTGCAAATAAGACTGCACCCAGCTTCTGAGTGATTGATGAATTCGGGTTAACTGTATTCACTGGCGGTACTCGATTCCTGAGTTCTGAACGAACCCTAACTTTTGTATAACAAAAAAAGATTTGAAATGATTGGTAATAACGTCTCTTAGTCCGACCCAGTCTCTTGCGGGGGCCAACACCAGCAATCCGAGGCATTATTGCCAAGCTTAACGATGGTTTCACCGCCCAATTCTTTCGCCAGTGAATTTCGGTTTTCGAACCAA
Source organism: Ruegeria sp. YTSA226 (assembly GCF_059609905.1). NCBI lineage: Bacteria > Pseudomonadati > Pseudomonadota > Alphaproteobacteria > Rhodobacterales > Roseobacteraceae > Ruegeria > Ruegeria sp. YTSA226. Next base: position 188,363 of record NZ_JBXWMQ010000005.1, on the reverse strand, counting down.
TCGCTGCTCAGCAACCCGACCACAACCATATCGTGAAATTGACCATCTGCAAACCAGGCCTGACGCATCGACCCCTCGATCTGGCACCCCAGTCTGGCAACCAGGTCTCTGCTGCTGACATTATCCGCCCTATAATATGAAGTCAGCCGGTTCAGCCCCAGTTGCCGAAAGGCGAAATCGGCGACCAAAGCCGTCGCCCTGATACCAACTCCATGGCGGCGCACCGAATGATCGACGAACATCGCAACGACAGCATCGCGATTGATCGGCGATATCCCCTCGAGGCCGCTCATGCCGACCAGTTTTCCCGCCGAATTCTCAACAACGAACCAACACCTGCGGCCGATGGCTGAGCCGGTGAACATGTCGCTCCAGCTTTCCTCTGTCTGTGCAAGATTAAGAGGAATGCGGGACACGCGTTCGAATTTGGCTAAATCCTCTACATTTTGAAACCAGGGCAGAATTGTCTCAAGATCGGATTTTTCCAGGGGACGCAGGACATAGGTCTTGTTGCTGGGCTTTTTTTTCACCGGAATTTCAACCTTTAATAAACATCAAAAAAATAACCTGTAGAGGATAGCATGAAAACGCCGCAAACAGAAAAGATGATTGTTGCAACCCAGTAAGACAAAAAAACCGGTCCGCCGATCGGGCGAACCGGTCCGTATTAAGCTGTCAGGCTCTTAGTCGTAAAGAACTGCCGCGATCTTCGGATCGTCAATATTGGAAGCATCGTAATAGTAAAAGCCGGTGTCGATTAGGGCGGGGACTTCTTCGCCTTTCATCGCCGCGACGGCCGCCTTGACCGTTTCATAGCCGATACCAACCGGGTTCTGGGTGATTGCCCCGGTCATCAGACCACTTTTGATCGCGTCTTTTTGGGCTTTGCCGCTGTCATAGCCAATGATGACAAGGCCTTCGGTGCCCAATTCCTGTACCCCGTTCACGACACCAATGGCAGAGCCTTCATTGGTGCCAAAAATACCATCCAGATCGGGGTTTGCAGTGAGGATCGCTTTTGTCACCTCGGTTGATTTCAGATGGTCGCCCTGCCCGTACTGAACGGTGACAACTTCGATATCAGGGTATTTTTCCGCAATGCGGTTCACAAATCCATCGCGGCGGTCAATGCCAGTGCGGCTGGTCTGGTCGTGGGCTACCACTGCAACTTTGCCTTTTCCACCAATCTTTTCGGCCATTTTGTCAGCGGCAAGCCCCGCTGCAGCTAGGTTATCAGTTGTGGCAGTAGAAACAGGAATATCACTGTCGACTCCGCTGTCAAAAGCGATGATCGGGATACCCTTGTCATTTGCCTGCTTCAGCAACGGAATGGCGGCCTGACTGTCGAGTGCGGCAAAGCCGATAGCTTTGGGATTGTTTGCCAGTGCTGCGGCCAGCATGTCGATCTGACGGTCGACCATCGTTTCGTTGTCCGGTCCTTCGAATGTGATTGTGACGTCAAACTCTTCGGCTGCCTGTTCGGCGCCCTGCTTTACCGCCTGCCAGAATTGGTGCTGGAACCCTTTGGATACCAGCGGAATATAGATTTCTTCCGCCATGGCCATCGAGGCCGGAGCTGCGAGGGTGGCTGCGCTGAGCGCCCCCAGAACGAAACGACGTGTTAACATGATATTCTCCTCCAGTTGGTCGTTATCTTCTTTGGTCCTAAAAATTGTTCACCCGGTCTTTTTGCGCCGCGCCATGTCGGCATAGACGGCCAGAATGATGATCGCGCCAGTGACAACGGTCTGCCATTCCTGCGCGACAGACAGAACGCGCAGCCCATTGGTCAGGACAGCCATGATAAGCGCGCCGATGAGCGTTCCCAGGATCGTGCCGCGCCCGCCGGACAGAGAGGTTCCGCCAATGACCACAGCCGCGATGGCCTCAAGTTCGTATCCCAGCCCCAAAGCGGGTTGTGCCGAGTTCAGGCGCGAGGCGATCAGGATGCCGCCGATGCCGCAAATTCCCCCGGCCAGCGCGTAGATTCGCATCTTCCAGGCGTCGGTGTTGACACCCGACAAGCGGACCGCCTCTTCGTTCGATCCCAAAGCGAACGTATAGCGGCCCAGAACAGTGCGGCTGAGGATATAGGATGCTGCAATCGCGACCAAAAACAAGATCAGCACGCCGTTCGGGATAGGTACCGAGGAGACGATTTCTCCGATCAGAGACCCGCGCGAGATCTGATCGAAACCAGGCGTGTCATTGAAATAGATCGGTCGTGTGCCCGAGATAACCAGCGATAGACCCTTGAGGATCAGCATCATGCCCAGCGTCGCGATGAAGGGCGGGATTTTCATTTTGGCCACAAATGTGCCCGAACACAGACCACAAAACGCACCCGCTGCAATGGCTGCAGCAACACCCAAAAGCAGGGGCATGCCGAGATAAGTCAGGGCTACGCCCGCAATCACGGCGCAGAAGGTCATCAAAGTGCCAACCGACAGGTCGATTCCGCCCGTGATGATCACCAGAGTTGCGGCAACGGCCAGTACGCCGTTGACCGAAGTTGCCTGCAGAATGGCTATCATGTTCGAGGTCTGCATGAAGTTCGGCGATGCGATCGAAAAGCCGATCAACAGGGCGATGAGACTGGCAAAGGCCAGCAGCTTTTGATACGCGCCGCTTTCCGACAGGCCCGCCAGGGGCTTTTTCTTGTCTATATCCGTTGCTGTGGTCATATTGCTGTCCCTGTGACCTGCATCGCCGCCGTGCGTTGGGTGGCCAGATGCATGATGTCTTCCTGAGTGGTGTTGTTTCCGCCGGGTAGAATTCCGGTCAGCCGGCCTTCGCACATGACGGCGATTCGGTGGCTGAGGCGCATGATTTCCGGCAATTCGGATGAGATCACGATGATCGTCTTTCCCTGCGCGGCCAGTTCTTCGAGCAGTTTGTAGATTTCCGATTTTGCACCGACATCAATACCGCGCGTGGGTTCGTCAAAGATCAGGATGTCGCAATCTCGCAGAAGCCATTTTGCGATGACTACCTTTTGCTGATTGCCGCCGGACAACAGGCGCACCTCTTGCACATCCGAGGGTGTGCGAATGCCAAGCTGGGCGATATAGCCTTTGGCCGTAGTGCTGATTTCGCTATCGTTCAGAACACCGGTGGCACTGGTAAACCTATCCATCGAAGCCAGAGCGATATTGTCGCGGACGTTCATTCCCGTGGCGAGGCCGAAATGCTTGCGATCCTCGGACAGGTACCCGATCCCGGCCCGCACGGCATCCACAGGGGAACGGATGGGCACGATCTGCTCATGTACCCGGATTTCACCGCCATCGATAGTGTCAGCCCCAAAGATTGCCCGCGCAACTTCGGTCCGCCCTGCCCCCATCAGCCCAGCAAAGCCCAAGATTTCACCCTTCCGGACCGAAAAGCTGACATCTTTCAGATCCGTGCCCCGCGTCAGTCCTGCGACTTCCAGAGAAACCTCGGCATCGCTCAGGTCCGGCACATCCAGAGGGTCTTCGGATACTTCGCGCCCAACCATCATCGCAATGATTTTGCTGATCGGCGTGTCACTGGCACCGACAGTGCCAACATATTCACCGTCGCGCATGACAGTCACACGGTCGGCGATTTGTTTCAGCTCGTCCATTTTGTGGCTGATATAGACAATCCCCACCCCTTCCGCCCTCAGGCGGCGGATGATGACGAACAGCTCGGCAATCTCGGCGTCGTTCAGGGCTGCGGTCGGTTCGTCCATGACCAGAACCTTGGAGCGATAGGACAGCGCCTTGGCAATTTCGACCATCTGCTGCTTGGCAATGGTCAACCCGCCGACCAGCGCTTTGGGATCAAGGTTCAGGTTCATCGCCCCGAAGATTTCAGCGGTTTGAGCGTTCAGCGCGGCCTCGTCCAGGCGACCAAAACGTTTCCGGGGCTCGCGTCCGATAAAGATGTTCTGCGCTACGGTCAGATCATTCATCAGACTCAGTTCCTGATGGATGATCCCGATCCCGAGGTTCTGAGCCTCACGCGGGGATGTGGGACTGGCTGATTTGCCTTGAATGGCCAAGTCGCCGCCATCGCGCTGATAGATCCCGGACAGGATTTTCATCAACGTACTCTTCCCCGCCCCGTTTTCCCCCATAAGCGCGTGGACTTCGCCCGAAAACAGATCGAACTGCACGGATTTCAGCGCGTGCACACCGGGGAAATACTTTTCGATCCCCTTCATTTCGACCAGTTTTTCCATCTCTCCCCCCATTTTGCCCCTACCTCTGACGAACCTGCCGCTACATCACAGCGCCGATTTGCCAGGGGACAAATTCAACGCCCCCAAAACCAAGCTCTTCGCTTTTTGTTTGATCGCCCGATGCGACACGGATCAACATTTCGAACAACTCTTCGCCCTTGGCCTCGATACTGACCCCGTCAGTGACGATGTCGCCGCAATTCAGATCCATGTCTTCGGACATGCGGGCGTACATTTCCGAATTCGTCGCCAGCTTGATGCAGGGCGTGGGTTGATATCCGGAGACCGACCCCCTGCCTGTGGTAAACACGATCAAATTGGCACCCGCCGCCACCTGACCAGTGACCGAGCAAGGATCGAACCCGGGACTGTCCATGAAGACAAAGCCCTTTTTGTCGATAATTTCGCCAAATCTGTAGACGTCGCGCATCGGGGCCGTGCCCCCCTTGGCCACCGCACCCAGAGACTTTTCAAGAATGGTCGTCAGGCCACCGCGCTTGTTTCCGGGGCTTGGATTGTTGTCCATCTCGCCGCCATTGCGCTTGGTGTAATCTTCCCACCAATGAATACGGTCGATCAGTTTTTCGCCGATTTCCGGCGTTTCTGCGCGCCGGGTCAAAAGATGCTCGGCGCCATAAATTTCAGAGGTTTCCGACAGGATTGTTGTTCCGCCATGGCGCACAAGCAGATCAGAGGCATATCCAAGCGCCGGATTGGCAGTGATGCCGGAATAACCATCCGAGCCTCCGCATTGCATCCCGACCGTAATCGCACTGATCCGAGCGGGCTTGCGCACCGCCTGATTGGCGAGCCGAGCGATCCCCTCCAGCTCGGCAAGCCCGCGCTCGATCGTGCGGCGCGTACCGCCTTCGTTTTGGATGGTCATATAGCGCAAGGCACCGTCCTCGCGGATGGGGCGGCCATCAACCAGACCGGCCACTTGCATGACCTCACATCCCAGCCCGATCAGCAGAATGCCGGCAAAGTTCGGGTGCTGGGCGTACCCGGCCAGGGTGCGCATCAACGTAGCATAGCCGTCATCCTTGGCCGACATACCGCAGCCCGTGCCATGCACGATGGGCACCACCCCGTCCACGTTGGGATATGGATCAAGCAACCCACGTTTTAAGGCCGCTTCGGCGATGAACCGGGCTACTGAACCCGAACAATTCACTGTCGTCAGAATTCCGATATAATTGCGCGTGCCAACCTTCCCATCGGACCGGTGATACCCAAGAAAACTCCGCTCTTCGTCGGAATGCGGCAAAGGGGTATTTGCGGTCGCATGGGCATAATCCTGCTGATGGGCCCCCATACCAAGATTGTGGACATGGACGTGATCTCCGGCTGCGATATCTGCCTTTGCCTGACCAATGATCTGACCATAGCGAATGACGTTTTCTCCGGCAGAAATTGGGGCAATAGCAATCTTGTGCCCACGCAGAACCTGATCCCGAAGCGGGACATTCAGCCCGGAAGGCTGCGTGTCGATCTTCAGATCTCGGAGTGCAATGACGATATTGTCGTCCGGGTTCAACCTGACTGTATCGCGCGCTGCGGGCTCAGAAGCCTTTATTTTCTGATCTGGTTGCATCATTTTCCTGTTTGCTGATCCCGACTGCTAATCGTCGGACACGCACTTGTCAACTAACATGTTAGTATGCTAGGTCACCAAATATGACTAAACCACAGGACATAAACGCTCTGCACCTGCGCGATATTTCTACGTCTGAGGGCTCGTTGTCTCAGCGCGTTTACCTCTCAATCAAGCATGCAATCCTGTCGCTGGACTTCGCGCCGGGCGACAACCTCAGGAAGGCGCCGATATGCGAACGCCTTGGCGTTTCGCGTGCGCCCGTGACCGAGGCGATTGCCCGACTTGCTTCCGAGGGTCTGGTGGATGTCGTGCCCCAATCCGGCACGCGTGTATCCTATTTCTCGATGTCCGAAATTCGCGAGGGCATGTTCCTGCGTGAAGCACTTGAACTTGCGACGGTCGCCAAAGTCGCGCGCGATTTGACCGAGGATCAGCGCAAGATACTGGGCCGCAACATGCGTCTGCAAGAGCTGCTGATCGAAGATGAAGATGTCCCCGGCTTTTACGAGGCGGATGAAGAATTCCACGGCCTGCTAATGAAATTCACAGGATTCAACAGGTTAAGCGACGTCGCGCAAACCGTTTCACTGCAAGTGACCAGAGCACGAATGCTGCTGCTGCCCACCCCGGGCCGGGTTGTGGAAACGCTGACCGAACACCGTACCATTTTCAACGCGATTCTTGAGAGAGATGAAAAAGCTGCACAGGACGCCATGCGACGTCATCTGGGGCAGTTGATGCCTCGGATTCAACGCTTGCAGCAGGAACAGTCCCACCTTTTCACGGACTCCCCTCATCCAATACGCGAGGCAGGATGACAGTTACCGCAACAGAGCTTCTAAATGGCCGCACGGCGCGACCCGTTCCGCTGACCAGGATGGGTTTTGGTGGCGCGCCTTTGGGGAATCTCTATCGCAAAGTATCAGATGAGGATGCGCAGGCTGCGCTGCAGGCAGCCTTTGATTTGGGCATCCGATTTTTTGACACCGCACCGCAATATGGGCTGGGCCGCTCCGAGCAACGATTTGGCCAGGCTATTGCCCGGTTCGGACGCGAAGAGATTCAACTTTCGACCAAGATCGGGCGTCTGCTGCTGGATTGCGCACCGCATCAGGTCACACCCGAAGCCTTTGTTGATGTGCCGCAGAAACGTATCGTTTTCGACTATACCTATGACGGGGTCATGCGATCCTACGACGCCAGCCGCGACCGGTTGGGTGTCTCATGCGCCGATATCCTACTTGTGCATGACGTCTGTGCGTTCAGTCAGGGCAGTCAGGAGGCATCTGATGCCAAGATCCGGGAACTGTTCGATGGCGGCGGATACAAAGCTCTGGTCGAACTTCGTGAAGCCGGTGAAATCTCCGCCATTGGAGCCGGTGTAAATGAATGGCAGGTCTGCGAAAGATTATTGGGCTTGGGCGACTTTGACGGGTTTCTTCTGGCAGGCCGTTATACCCTCTTGGAACAAGACGCCTTAGACAGCTTTCTACCCCTTTGCGAAAAGCGGGACGTGGGCATAATTCTTGGCGGGCCGTACAACTCGGGTATCCTCGCAACCGGCGCTGTTTCCGGTGCGAAATACAATTATGCTGATGCACCCGAAGACATCCTTGCCCGAGTTCGCCAGATCGAGGCTGTCTGCTCAGCCCATGATACACCACTGATCGCTGCTGCCTTGCAATTTGTCCTTGGCCATCCCTGCGTCAAAACCGTTGTCCCCGGCGCGGTGAATGCGGCCGAGGTGCAGGCCAATGCGGCCCTGCTCGAACGTCAAATCCCCGCTGCGCTTTGGTCTGATCTGTGTTCGGAAGGATTGATCCGTTCCGACGCCCCCCTTCCCGGAGAGGCTGCCTATGCTGCGTAATATTGATCCCATCCTGTCGCCTGACCTGTTGTACACCCTGCGCGCTATGGGGCATGGCGATGAAATCGTGATTGCGGATGCGAATTTCCCCGGCTCCAGCTCTGGGCCGGGCTGCATACGTGCCGACGGGTCAAGCGCCAGCGAAATCCTAAGAGCTATTTTGTCTGTCATGCCGTTGGACACATTTGTCCCTGACCCGGCCCTGACCATGCAGGTTGTTGGCGATCCGGATGCTATACCTGAGGCCATCGCCGATTTTCAGACCATTATCAGCGAAATAGCGGACCACCCGGCCACGATACAAGGCCTTGAACGTTTCGCCTTTTACGACCGGGCGGCCACAGCTTTTGCGATCGTGCAAACCGGCGAACGTCGGCTGTATGGAAATATTATCCTGAAAAAGGGCGTCCTTGGATGAAGATCGACGCCCATCAGCATTTTTGGACATTGGCGCGCGAAGACTATGGCTGGCTGACACCGGATTTGGGGCCGATTTACGCGGATTTCGCGCCCGCGGATCTGGCCCCATTGCTGAAAGGAGCGGGAATTGACGGTACGGTCTTGGTACAGGCTGCGCCGACAGCTGCTGAGACCGAGTATCTGCTGTCACTCGCCGAGCAGGCCCCGTTCATAAAAGGCGTTGTCGGATGGGTTGATTTTGAGGCCGCCGACGCACCGGAACAAATCGCACGACTGGCTGCCCACCCGGTCTTTGTCGGTTTGCGCCCCATGGTTCAGGACATTCCCGACCCATTATGGATGCTCAAGGATGGGCTGACACCGGCTTTTGACTCTCTGCAACAGTCAAACCTTACCTTTGATGCGCTAACCCTGCCGCGACATCTGGGGCCGCTTCAACAGCTGCTGGAACGGCACCCACATATGTGCACGGTAATTGATCACGGTGCCAAGCCCCTGATCCGGGAGGGAGTCATGGAGGACTGGCAAGAAGACATGTCGACATTGGCCCGAAATACAAATGCCTGGTGCAAACTTTCCGGGTTGGTGACCGAGGCCGGGGCGAATTGGACGGTAGAAGATTTGAAGCCCTATGTGGATCACCTGCTGAACACATTCGGGCCCTATCGCCTGATCTGGGGCAGCGACTGGCCGGTTTGCACATTAAACAGCAGTTATGAACGATGGCTCGAGGCGACCGATACGCTGTTAACCGGTCTGTCACCACACGAGCATCAGGCGATACGGGGCGGTAATGCTGCCCATGCCTATGATCTCAGGAACTAGATTGATCTTTCCGAGGCTGTATGCCGATGGGATTTTGCCGTCGTGGTTCCCAGAAGCTTGGATTTTAGAAGGAGAGTGAATTAGATATGACATCATCCGAAAACCTTGGCCGTCTGGCTGGAAAAACTGCTCTGATCACCGCCGCGGGACAGGGCATAGGGCGTGCAACAGCCGAATTGTTCGCCGCCGAAGGTGCACAGGTTTTTGCCAGCGACATTAATGATACCTCTCTGGCAGAGTTGCAAAATATCCAAGGCGTTACGTCGGTAAAACTTGACGTAACCGATGCGGCGGCAGTGCAGGACTTCGTCGCGGGCACGCCCCCGTTGGATGTTTTGTTCAACTGCGCAGGATATGTGGCTGGCGGGTCCATTCTGGAATGTGATGAACGTGACTGGGATTCCAGTTTTGAGCTGAACGTCAAATCGATGTACCGGCTGATCCAATGTGCCCTGCCAACAATGCTGGAACATGGTGGCGGGTCTATCATCAACATGTCTTCGGTCGCCTCTTCGTTGAAGGGCGTTCCAAACAGGTTTGCATACTGCGCCTCGAAAGCCGCCGTAATCGGACTGACGAAATCGATCGCAGCCGATTTCGTTACTCAAGGCATCCGGTGCAATGCGATCTGCCCCGGCACTGTCGACAGCCCCAGCTTGCACGACCGGTTGCGCGCAACTGGGGATTACGAGAAAGCAATGACTGATTTTATCGCGCGGCAACCCATGGGCCGCATCGGAACCGCAGATGAGATCGCGGAACTTGCGCTCTATCTGGCCAGCGATGCCAGCAAATACACAACCGGACAGCCCTTTGCCATTGATGGCGGCTGGACGATCTGAAGCAAATGAGGAATGTGAAATGAAATTGCTACGATACGGCTCAGCAGGCGCGGAAAAGCCGGGCATAGTTGATAAAGACGGCACTATCCGGGACCTGTCGGGGATCGTCGCCGACATTGCTGGGGAAGCGCTTAGCGATGAAACCCTCGCACGGCTGCGCGCGCTGGATCTTGAAACCCTGCCACCCGTCGATGCCGACAGCCGTATCGGCGCCTGTGTTGGACGTGTCGGCAAGTTCATCTGCATCGGTTTAAACTTTGCCGATCACGCGGCCGAAAGCGGCATGCACCTACCTGCTGAGCCGGTGGTCTTTTTCAAAGCGACATCCGCCATCATAGGCCCCGATGACACGGTTGAAATCCCCCGCGGGTCAGTCAAGACCGACTGGGAGGTGGAACTGGGCGTCGTCATCGGAAAAGAAGCAAAATACATCTCGGAGGATGAAGCACTGGCCCATGTGGCAGGATATTGTGTGATCAATGACCTGTCAGAACGGGATTTTCAGCTGCACCGTTCAGGTCAGTGGGTCAAAGGTAAATCCGCAGATACGTTCGGCCCAATCGGTCCCTGGCTGGTGACACGGGACGAAATCCCTGATCCCCAAGACCTGCCAATGTATCTTGAGGTGAACGGGCATCGGTATCAGGATGGCTCGACCAGAACGATGCATTTCAGTGTCACAGCGGTGATCTCGCACCTGTCGCAATTCATGTCACTGCAACCCGGCGACGTGATCTCGACCGGGACACCCCCCGGTGTGGGTCTGGGGCAAAATCCGCAGGTTTACCTCAAACCTGGAGACAAGATGGAACTGGGGATCGAAGGTCTGGGGGTTCAACGTCAGAACGTTATACAGGGATAGTCCCTGGGACCTATCAAGTGGTGCTCATCCAGTCATTCTGGGTGGGTTTCCTCGGACCAGGATCGCCGGAAATTATGCGGTGATATTCTGAATCGGTTCCGGAAATGCACAGAAAGCCTATCCGTACTGGAAAACCCGGATGCAAAGGCTATCTCAGAAACGCTCAGGTTTGTTTCATTCAACAGGGCAAAAGCACGGTCCAGCCTGAGTTCATTATAGAACCGTCCCGGCGACATGTTAGTGTGCTGCCTGAACAGCCGCTCCATATGCCGGCGGGACAGGGACGCCTGATCCGCTATTGCCTCGAGGCTAAGCTGCGTTTCAATATTCTCGCGCATGATTTGCACCGCTTCGATCAATTTGGCATTTCGCGTGCCCAAAAGCGCCGAAACCGGCGATACCTGTTTGCTGCCGCCTTCTCCCAGCCTTCTGTGCAGGCACATTTCCGAAACATTGTTCGCCAAGGCGTTGCCAAACAATTCCTCGATAACTTCAAGCATCATGTCAGTGCTGGCGTGCCCGCCCCCGCATGTTCTAAGTTTCCCGTCAATTTCATAGAGGTTCTGGGTCGGCTCCATTGTTGGGAAGTTCTCACAAAAGCCAGGCCGGTTTTCCCAATGGACGGTAAAGTTTCTGGTTCCGATCACGCCCGCCTTTGCTAAGGCAAATGCACCGGTACAAATCCCACCGAACTCACATCCATGCGCCTTTTGTCGCCGAATCCAGTTCAGGACATTTGTGTTGAAAGACCTCATCGGTTGCGTTCCGGAACACACAAAGACAAACGCTCCCTTCTCCAGGTCATGGACCGAGTGATCCGCCTGAACACGTATGCCGTTGGAACAGGTCACGGGTTCTCCGTCGGTGGAGAGCACGTACCATTCGAACAGCTGCTTTCTGGACAGTTGATTTGATATGCGCAGAGGCTCAATCGCGGCACTGAAAGCCAGCATCGTCGTGTTGGGTAAAAGCAGAAAATAGAAGGCCTTGGGCGGCCCGTCATAGGAAACGTCCACGGAAATTGCGCCTTTTGGCAAAAAGCGCGGATTATCCATACGATCCTCTTTCATGTTTAATCCTTATAGAACGTGACCATTTTTACTGTGGCAGCCGAGGCGGCTTGAAATCAATCAACACTTTATATTCATTAGTGAATGCAAGGCTCTTGGAAAATCGGTGTCTATTTTGTATTTTGGATACAAAATTACACCAGCAGAGACTGTAACAATGCCAAGAACCCGCGCAATTCCCAGGCAAAGTTTGCCCGATGTCATCACAAATGACCTGCGCGAGCGGATTCTAAGCGGTGAGATGGCAGAAGGTGAAGCCATCCGTCAAGAAGCCCTGGCAGAAGACTATGACGTGTCACGCATGCCCATACGAGAAGCGTTAAAACGGCTTGATGCAGAGGGTCTTGTGCAGCTGACCAACAATCGCGGCGCTGCGGTGACAAGACATTCGCTGTCAGAAATCGGTGAGATATTTGACCTGCGGATAATGTTGGAGGTCGACCTGTTCAGGCGTGCAATTCCACAGATGGCCGAGGCAAATTTTGCCGAATGCGAAAGGTTTCTGGACGAAATGGAAACGTCCTACGAAGCCTATGATGTCGGGCGGTGGGGTGGTTTGAACTACGAATACCACAATGCGCTTTACGCTGCAGCAGGCCGTGGGATCACCAATGATATACTACAACGGATCAATCTACAGTCCGATCGCTATGTCCGTATGCACCTGAGCGTTATGGAACAACGCGAGCCCGCGAAAAAGGACCATCGCCAACTGCTGACGCTGGCCGAGAATGGGCAAGTTGAGGAAGCCTGCGCGCTGTTGACCCAACATATTGGGCGTACAAAAGACCATTTGCTTGCGATGGTCACCGCAACGCGCAGTTCCGAGATCTAACCTAACCCAGCGGATGCAGGCATGCAGCCTGATGGGTTGTTCCTTGCAGATCGGGTGGTGCCGCACGGCATTCGTCAGTTGCCAGCCAGCATCGCTGAGCAAAGGCACATCCCTTGGGGATATTCATCGGTGAGGGCAACTCACCTTCCAGCTTGATCCGTTCCTTACGCGCCTCGGGGTCGGCACGCGGTGTCGTCGACAACAACGCTTTGGAGTAAGGATGCCGGGGCGCCGCGAACAACTGTTCTTTCGGAGCTTTCTCGACTGCACGTCCCAGATACATGACGATTACGTCATCAGCGAAATGCTTCACCACCGACAGGTCATGCGAGATGAACAGATAGGCCAGGTTCAGACGCTCTTGCAGTTCAACCAGCAGGTTCAGGATTTGTGACTGGATCGAAACATCCAGCGCCGATACCGGCTCATCCAAAACCAGAACCTTGGGGTTCAGCATCAGGGCTCGGGCAATCGCAATCCGCTGCCGTTGGCCGCCCGAAAACATGTGGGGGTAGCGATCATAATGCTCGGGGCGCAGACCGACAAGATCAATCATTTCGCGTGCGCGAGTTTCCCGTTCCGCAGCGGTCATATCGGGCCGGTTGATGATCAGAGGTTCCTGCAGGATCTGACCGATCCGTTGTCGCGGATTAAGCGAACCATAGGGATCCTGAAACACGATCTGCACGTTTTCGCGCATCTCAGCCCATTTTGAAGGGGTGATATCGACGCCGTCGATGGTCAGTGTTCCCGAAGTGGGCTCTTCAATCATCGTTACGACGCGAGCGAGGGTGGATTTACCGCACCCGGACTCTCCTACAATGGCCAGCGTCTTGCCAGGCTCTAGGGCAAAATCCACACCGGAAAGGGCTTTGACCGTTGCCGATTTCGACAGCAATCCCCCTTTGACCTCATAGTGCCGGGCCAACGCGTTTGCCTGAACGATCGGGGCGGTCATGCCAATTCTCCAGCGGTGATTTCCTTGACGTGGTGACAGCGGGCCTTGCCGAAATCTGCTCCATGCGGAGCGGGTGGTGTGTTCCGGCACAGGTCATCGGCGAATTGGCATCGGGGGCTGAATAAGCAACCTTTGGGACGGTCAAATTGACCAGGAACAACACCTGGAATCGTCGGCAGCAATTTCGAAGTTGCCCGTTCAGGCAAAGCGTTCAGCAAAGCTGAGGTATAAGGATGGCGCGGTGTGCGGAACAGATCGCGTACCGGCTGTTCCTCGACCTTTTGACCGGCATATTGGACCTGAACCCGCTCGGCGGTTTCTGCCACAACACCCATGTCATGGGTAATCAGAACAAGGCCCATCCTCTGCTCATCGCGCAAGCGGACCAGCAGATCGAGAATCTGCGCCTGAATCGTTACATCAAGCGCGGTAGTGGGTTCGTCCGCGATCAGAAGTTTCGGGGTGCAGGCAATCGCCATCGCGATCATGACCCGCTGATTCATGCCGCCCGACATCTGGTGAGGGAACGTATTCAGACGGCTCTCGGGTGCTGGAATACCCACCAGGTCAAACAGCTCAATCGCGCGCTGATGACGGTCTTTGCGGTTTAGCCCCAAATGGATACGCAGTGCTTCCTTGATCTGGAAACCGACCGTGAAACAGGGGTTTAGCGAAGACATCGGCTCTTGAAAGATCATGGCAATATCTTTGCCGATGATCTTGCGCCGATCCCGTGCCGAGATTTTGGTCAGGTCGCGACCCTCAAAGCTCATTTCATCTGCAGTGATTGTCGCCGTCCATGGCAGCAACCCCATCAGCGCCAGCATTGACACGGATTTACCCGAGCCGCTTTCCCCAACAATGGCCATTAACTCGCCCTTGTTGACAGACAGATCAACGCCATCCACAGCGCGGAACTCACCCGACGCAGTAGCAAACTCGACCGAAAGATTTCGGATTTCCAACAGGCTCATGTCGTCAGCTCCGTTTCAGCTTGGGGTCCAGCGCGTCGCGCAGACCGTCGCCCATCAGGTTGATTGCCAGCACCGTGACCAGAATGGCCAGGCCCGGGAAAGTTACCACCCACCAGGCGCGCAGAATGAATTCGCGCGCTTCGGCCAGCATCGTGCCCCATTCCGGCGTGGGCGGCTGCGCCCCCATGCCCAGAAAGCCAAGTGCCGCAGCATCCAGAATTGCAGTCGAGAAGGACAGCGCCGCCTGGACAATGATCGGCGCCAGACAGTTCGGCAGCACGGTTTTGAACATCAGCCGTGCCTTGCTTGCACCGGCCACACGGGCCGAGGTCACATAATCCTTTTGCCGTTCGGCCAGAACCGAGGCGCGGGTGAGGCGCACGTAATGTGGTTGAAACACAATGGCGATGGCGATCATTGCATTGGTCAGAGATGGGCCCAGAATGGCGACCAGAACCAGTGCCAGCAGCAGCGACGGAAAGGACAAGATAATATCCATCACGCGCATGATCATCGTGTCGACCCATTTGGGTGCAAACCCGGAAAGCAGGCCAAGAACCACACCGCCTGACACGGCCACACAAACCACGACGATCCCGACAAAGAAGGAATAGCGAGATCCCATAATCAGCCGCGAAAGCATATCCCGGCCCAGTGGATCAGTCCCCAGCGGGAAGGCCCAACTGCCGCCTTCCTGCCACGCCGGAGGCTGCAGGATATGCTCGCGGAACTGTTCGGTTGGATCGTAGGGGGCCAGCAAAGGTGCGAAGGCAGCACAAAAGACAAAGGCAGCGAATACCCACAGGCCAATCACCGCGCCGCGGTTTTCACTGAAATAAAACCAGAATTCGCGCAAGGCGCTTGGGCGGTCTTCGGTTTTGGGTGCGTTTGCGGATAGTTCAGCCATCACCGCCTCCGGATTTTTGGATTGATGATGCCATAAAGGACATCGACCAGCAGGTTCACCAGCATCACGATCACGGCGATCATCAGCAGGCCGCCCTGCACCACCGGGTAATCGCGGCGGAAAATACTGTCGACCATCCACTTGCCGATGCCCGGCCAGCTAAAGATCGTCTCGGTCAGAATTGCCCCAGCCAGCAAAGTTCCAACCGACAGGCCGATCACCGTAATCACGGGGATCAACGCATTGCGCAGAGCATGCAGCCCGTTGATCCGTGTGGGGGACAGGCCTTTTGCCCGCGCGGTACGAATGTAGTCCTCGCCCAGAACCTCAAGCATCGCCGAGCGCGTCTGACGCGCAATGACAGCCAGCGGGATCGTCCCCAGAACAATCGTTGGCAGAATCAAATGCCGAACAGCCGACGTGAATGCCCCGGGTTGCCCCGACAAGAGACTGTCGATCAGCATAAAGCCGGTCACGCTGGGGAAGTAATACAGAAGGTCGATCCGGCCCGAAACAGGCGTCCAGCCCAGATTGCCCGAGAACACGATGATCAGCAGCAGCGCCCACCAGAAGATCGGCATCGAATATCCCACCAGCGCAGATGACATCAGCGCCCGATCAAAGAATTTGCCCCGGTTGACTGCGGCAATGACACCGGCGGGCAACCCAAGGGCCACCGCGAAGATCATCGCGCAGATCGACAATTCCAGCGTCGCTGGGAACAGGGCAAAAAACTCGTCCCAGACCGGTTTCTTGGTGACAAAGCTTTCGCCCAGATCGCCCTGCATAACGCCGGTCAGATAGTCCCAATATTGTTGGAGGACTGGCTTGTCGAAGCCCAGTTTGACCACCATTTCCTGATAGCGTTCCTCGGACATTCCGCGTTCGCCGGCCATGACGATGATCGGATCACCAGGCAAAACGCGAATGAACATGAAAGAGATAAGCGTTACACCCAGAAATGTCGGAATGAACATACCGAGACGAGAAAGAAAGTAGCCAAACATCAGCGACCTATGATTGTGAGATCTTTGGGAAAGTGGGTTAGCGACCGACAGCCATCCCCTGTAACAAGCACGTCATCTTCTATGCGCACGCCGAAATTGTCCAGCGCGTAAAGGCCCGGCTCGTTTGTCCAAACCATGCCCGGCAGGATTTTCTGGTCGTTTCCACGCATGATATACGGCGCTTCGTGAACGTCGCGGCCCAGACCGTGGCCCGTTTTGGTGCGGATCCGATCGGCATAGGGTGACGCTTCGAGAACGCCGATCACGGCATCGTCGATATCATGCGCCGTGACACCGGGACGGCAGGCTTTGAATCCTGCCAGATTGGCGCGCAGAACGGTGTCATAGACCGCCCTGCCCTCGTCCGAGACCTCTTCGACAAAGAACGTGCGGGTGATGTCGGCGGCAAACCCATGTTTGCGGGCTCCGAAATCAAACAAAAGCGCATCGCCCGGTTTGATCTGGTAATCCGCCCGCGCCTTACCATGGGGCCGCGCCGAGTTATCCCCGGCGGCAACAATCGGCGAAAATGCCAGCGAGGCGGCGCCTTCCGCAAACAGCGCCTGAATCAAGGCCTGTTCAATCTGCAATTCGGTCTGACCGACGCGCACATCCGCAATCACGCGCTCTAACGCGCGTTCAGAGATGTCGATCGCGGCTTGAAGCGCTGCGATATCGTCTTCTGTCTTGATAATGCGCAAGCCAGAAATTTCACGCTCGGCATCGACAATCCGCAGGTCCGGTAACGCGTTGGTAAACGCTTTCGACACAAAGACTCGCATCACCTGCCCTTCCACAG
Source organism: Ruegeria sp. YTSA226 (assembly GCF_059609905.1). NCBI lineage: Bacteria > Pseudomonadati > Pseudomonadota > Alphaproteobacteria > Rhodobacterales > Roseobacteraceae > Ruegeria > Ruegeria sp. YTSA226. The sequence continues at coordinate 171,193 of NZ_JBXWMQ010000005.1, read as the reverse complement.
CCAGCGATGTCAGCGGCATATGCTTGGCGAGGGCTGCAAAGGCGTCATCATATCCGGTCTGGTCGAACCAGTCGAAAACGGCGCCTTCAAATTCAACCAGGTCCCAACTGCCGAGCTCAAGGTTGGGAACGATGGCCGCAGGAGAACCTTCGCCGGGGACCACGACCACAAAGGGCCGCTCGTGGCTCATGAAAGGTTTTCCCAATGCACGGGTGAAATTCGGGCCGGGCACAAGGGCCACGGCATCAACTGACATGTCCTTTGCCAGTTGACGGTACTCGGACAAATTCGGCATCAGGGCCGACCTCCAATAAGAAACCGGAGCCGCCACGCGGGCGGCTCCGGTCGGTAAGTGATGAATTATTCGACGCTCACACCGTAGAAGATGTGGCCGCCCAGCGGGTGCACTTTATAGCCCTGCACTTCGTTGCGCATCGGCATAAAGACCACCGAGTGTGCGATCGTTGCCCAAGGCGCCTGCTCTTTGAAGACCACCTGAGCGTCTTCATACAGCTTGGTGCGTTCGGCCTGATCGGTGGACTGCTTGGCTTTGAGGATCAGCTCTTCGAAGGGTTCGTGGCACCACTGCGCCCGGTTCGAGGCTTCGCGTCCGTCACAACCCAGCAGAACCGCCAAGAAGTTGTCTGGATCGCCATTGTCACCGGTCCAACCCAGCAGAACGGCTCCGTCACGGTCCAGATCTTTCGAACGCGACAGGTATTCACCCCATTCATAGGACACGATTTCGACGTCGACACCAACCTTGGCAAAATCCGCTTGGATCAGCTCGGCCATACGGCGTGCATTCGGGTTATAGGGACGCTGTACCGGCATCGCCCAAACCTTCATCGACAGGTCGGATACGCCTTCGGCTTCCAGCATCGCCTTGGCCGCTTCGGGATCATACGCGTCATCGGTGATGGCGTCGTTATAGCCCCACATGGTTGGCGGGATCGGGTTCTTGGCAACTTGGCCCGAGCCCTGGAACACGACGTCGATGATCGCATTCTTGTCGATCGCCATGTTCAGCGCCTTGCGGACCTTCGGATTGTCGAACGGTGCCATGGTGGTGTTGTAGGCGAGGTAGCCGACGTTCAGGCCTTCCTGCTCCAACATGTTGATATCCGCATCGTCCTGCATCGCCTGAATGTCGGCCGGGTTCGGATAAGGCATGATATGACATTCGCCCGCTTTCAGCTTTTGATAGCGAACCGATGCATCCGGCGTGATCGCGAAGATCAGGTTCTCCACATCCGCAGGGGCCTTCCAGTAGTCGGCATTCTGCGCATAGCGGATCACCGCGTCTTTCTGATAGGCTACAAACGAGAACGGACCAGTCCCGATCGGTGCTGTGTTCAGCTTCTCAGGCGTACCCGCGGCCATCATCGCATCCGCATATTCCGCAGACAGGATCGAGGCAAAGTCCATCGCCATGTTGGCCACAAAAGGCGCTTCAGGCTTGGACAGGGTGAACTTCACTGTGTAGTCGTCGACTTTTTCAATCGACTCGACCAGGTCCGGCATACCCATGCCCTGGAAATATTCCCAGGTACCACCAGATACCTGATTATAGGCATGGCCTTCATCCTTCTGGCGCATGAACGAGAAGATCACGTCATCAGCATTGAAATCACGCGTCGGCGTGAATTCGTCATTCGAATGGAATTTGACGCCCTGACGCAATTTGAAGGTATATTCCAGACCATCATCGCTGGCCTCAACGCTTTCCGCCAGACCGGGGATAACATTGGTAGTACCGGTCTCAAACTCGAGCAGACGGTTGTAAATCGGGTGTGACGAGGCATCAAAGGTTGTCCCTGCAGTAAATAGCGCCGGGTCAAAGCCTTCGGGTGATCCTTCCGAGCAATATACCAAAGTATTTGCTTGGGCCGCAGCACTGGACAACGCAATCGCTGCAGTTGCGGCCATCAATCTAAGTTTCATGAGTTTCTCCCAGAAATGTTTTTTCTTCAGATTTTCGCGTTGTTCTAATTTCTAGTCAGAACAATCTTTGATGACTGTCACCGCCGCGAAATCCCTGCCCAATGTATCCAAAATACAAAATCCATTGTCAACTGAGTTCACCGCCCAGCGATCAGGAAGTAAAAAAGAGGGCAGGTACAGCGTTATGATTTGCCTGGTCGAGCCTGTTTTCTAACTGATTTCGGTTCTTTGGCGATTAGAGCCAAGCAGTGGCGAAGCCACCGGGCAGGAGCGTCCGAACTCTTGAATGCCATCAATCCTAAATGCCGCGGGCTTCAGGGATCGACCTCCACATCCATATCTTGAATCGAGTCGATCCGACCCAAATGTCAGGCGCCGTAACGGGCCATGAACATGTCGACAGCCTGCAGCGCTACCTCTTCAATCTCAGCCTCTGAAAAGCTGCTTTGAATGCCGAATGTGGATCGGGGCCAAAGGCGGACCTTGCACAATTCCGAAAACTGTTCAGCGGCAAATTGAAGGTCCTCGATAACCAATTCGCCTTTGTTCACCGCTTTTTGCAGATATTCTGCAAGTTGCCGGGTGCCATTTTGCGGCCCCGCCTCATAGAAGGCGCGGCCAAGTTCGGGGAACCGATCTTGCTCGGCCACGCAGATGCGGAACACCTGCTGCGCAAAATCCGACACCAGAAATGCGGCCAGCTGGGTCGCAGCGATGGTCAGCACCTCGCGTGCGGGTTTTGTATCGTCAACCATCGAAACGACATTCTCGGCCATACGGCAGCACTCGTTCTGAGCGACCTCCATGAAAAGAAGACGCTTATCCGGGAAATAGCTGTACAAAGTCGCCTTGGAAACACCCGCCGCGCGCGCAATGTCATCTACACTAGCTCCTTCGAAACCATCTGCCATGAACACTGATCGGGCTCCTTGCAGGACCTGATCAAATTTTCGGCCTGTTCGCAAAATGGCAGTTGCTTCGGACATGCGCTCTCCTTCAGGGGTGAATTCGTCGAATCTATAAACTGATCAGTTCAGATACAACGATTCGCATAGGATTTCGGCCATGGGCAGGCGGGATTATGGTAATTTTTCCGTTAGGTCAGTCCGCGAAGGTCGTTCGGCGGGGCCTGATTGGCCAGGGGTTGCCGCCAGAGAAAACCGTGCTAACACTCTGGCCATGGCTGATATTTTTCTGCGTACGCTGCCGTTCTTTGCGATTATCGGCCTGGGGTATTGGGCTGGGCGCAGTCGGTTCTTTTCGGAAGAAGCCACGGCCTATCTGACGAAATTCGTGTTCTATTTCGCGCTTTCGGCAATGTTGTTCCGCTTTGCCGCCACCCTGCCCTTTGCCGAGATATTCGACGGCAGATTGGTCGCGGGCTATCTGCTGGGAACGCTTACGGTTTATGCTCTGGCCAGTCTGATCGCGTGGATGCGCGGCCTTGACATACCAACCTCGGCCGTCGAGGCCCAATGCGCTGCGATCGGCAATGTGGGCTTTCTGGGGCTGCCGATGCTTGCGCTTTTGTTCACCGAAGCAGCAATCGGCCCGGTCATGCTGGTATTGACTGTCGACCTTGTGGTGTTTTCCTCGCTGATCGTGATTTTGATCAATGCCGGACGCGATGGGCGGCTGACGCCGGCAACATTTAGGTTGATTGGCCTCGGTTTGCTCAAAAACCCGATGATCGTATCTATTTCAGCGGGGCTTTTGTGGTCAGCCTTCCAAATTCCCGTGCCCGTTCCACTGAACGATTTTCTGACAATCCTGGGCGGGGCAGCCACTCCGGGAGCCTTGTTTGCGATAGGGGCATCGCTCGCCAGCAAATCCGCCGAGCGTGTTCAGATAGCTGCCTGGCTGAGTTTTTGCAAGCTGATCATTCATCCGCTCTGCGTTGCTGTCTTCGTAATCTGGCTGATCCCGGCGGAAAGCTTCTCGGCTTCGGTTGCCATTGCAGCGGCAGCACTGCCGGTCGCTGGGAATGTCTATATGCTGGCGGCCTATTACGGGGTCGCACCCCATCGGGCTTCGGCCGCAATTCTCTTGTCTACCGTGGTCAGCATCCTGACACTGCCACTGGTGATTGCCATAGCCGGAACATTCTAAGCCACAGATAGGGAAAATACTCGCTGGCCGCAGGAACACAGACTTTACGCACGGACCGAGTAACGATAGCCATGGCGCGAACCTAACGTAAGGACGGAACCAAATGGAAACCCTTTCGGAAAACGCTTGTTTCGGAGGCGTCCAGGGCGTCTATCGCCACGCCTCGGCTGCCTGCCAATGCGACATGACTTTTGGACTGTTCCTGCCCGCCGAGGCAAAGGACGGCCCGGTTCCGGTTCTATGGTATCTGTCAGGTCTTACCTGTACCCATGAAAACGCCATGACCAAGGCCGGGGCGCAGGCCTGGGCCGCGGAACAGGGTATCGCCCTTGTTTTCCCTGACACATCCCCGCGCGGCGAAGGCGTCGCCGATCACGAGGACTACGATCTGGGCCAGGGCGCGGGGTTTTATGTGAATGCCACGCAATCACCCTGGGCACCGCACTTCAACATGTGGGACTATGTGGCCGAGGAATTGCCCGCTCTGCTGGTTGAAACCTTTGCAATCGACGCAGACCGCCAGGCCATTACCGGCCATTCCATGGGCGGCCATGGCGCCCTGACATTGGCAATGAACCTACCGGGTCGGTTCCGATCGGTTTCGGCATTTGCACCAATTTCAAACCCAACAAGCGCCGATTGGGGCCGCAAACAACTGAAGGCATATCTGGGCGATGACGCGGCCCAATGGGCCAAGCACGACGCATCGCTGATGATGAAGAACACCGGTTTCGACGGCCCTGTCCTGATCGACACCGGCGACAATGACCAGTTCATCGACCTGTTGCGCCCCGAGGCGCTGGCCCAGGCGATAGCCGAACGTCGCCAACAGGCAGTTTTCCGTCTGCAGCCCGGCTATGACCATTCTTACTTCTTTGTGTCGACCTTCATGGAAGACCACATCACTTTCCACGCCGAAGCACTGTATGGAGACTGAGGCATGAGCAAATACGACTATGACCTGATCATTGTCGGGTCCGGCCCTTCCGGTCGTTCGGCGGCGATTCAGGCAGGCAAGTTGAAACGCCGGGTGCTGGTTATCGACCGCAAGGATCGGTTGGGTGGGGTCTCGGTCCATACCGGGACCATCCCGTCAAAAACCCTCCGCGAGACAGTGCTGAACCTGTCTGGCTGGCGCGAGCGCAGCTTTTACGGGCGCTCGTACCGGGTAAAGGATCAGATCCGGGCCGAAGACCTCAAGGCTCGGCTGCACATGACGCTGGACCATGAGGTCGATGTGCTGGAACATCAGTTCAACCGGAACCACGTGGAAACCTTAAATGGTCTGGCAAGATTTGTCGGTCCCCACGAGATTGAGGTTGCAACCGACGCAGGCGAAACCACACGTCTGTCCGCCGCAAAGTTCCTGATCGCCACCGGAACCAAGACCTATCGTCCCGATTATGTGCCCTTCAACGGGAAGACCATCGTCGATGGCGATGATTTTCTGGAGATGGCCGAGATACCGCGCTCGCTATGCGTGATCGGGGCCGGTGTAATCGGTGTGGAATATGCCACGATGTTTTCCGCGCTTGATGTACGTGTCACCCTGATTGAACCCCGTGAGACGTTTCTGGATTTCATCGACAGCCGGCTGATCCACGACTTTACCCACCAAATCCGCGAAAACGGCGTGGATTTGCGGCTGGGCTCTGCCGTTGAAAAGATCGAAGATGGAGGTAGCCACGTAGAAGTGACGCTCGAGAATGGACGGCATGTCCGGGCCGAGATGTTGCTGTTTGCCGCCGGGCGGATGGGCGCGACCTCGGCCTTGAATCTGGATGCTGTCGGGCTGACAACCGATCACCGCAACCGGATTGAGGTCGATCGCAAGACCTATCAGACAGCGGTACCGCATATCTATGCGACCGGAGATGTAATCGGACATCCCTCGCTGGCATCAACCTCGCTGCAGCAGGGGCGCGTGGCGGCATGTCACGCGTTGGAGACCCCGACCCTGCCGGAAAGCCCCTGGTACCCTTACGGCATCTATTCGGTGCCCGAGATATCCACCTGCGGCATGTCCGAAGAAGAGTTACAGGAGCGCGATATCCCTTACGAGGTTGGCGTCGCGCGATTCCGCGAAACTTCTCGCGGGCATATCATGGGGTTGGAACATGGCATGTTGAAGATGCTGTTTTCGCTGAAAACCCGCCGGGTTCTTGGTGTGCAGATCGTAGGCGAAGGCGCGACTGAGCTGATCCATATCGCACAGGCTGTATTGAACCTGAAAGGCACAGTGGATTATTTCGTTCAAAACACATTCAACTACCCGACCTTGGCCGAGGCCTATAAGATCGCTGGTCTGGATGCGTTCAATCGGATGCCCATCCCTGAGGAGTTCAAGGTCAAGAAGAAGCCTGCCGAGAAACAGGCAAAGAAAGCGTGACAACCCTGTACATAGACGCAGATGCCTGTCCAGTGAAGGCCGAGGCCGAGCGTGTAGCGACCCGACATAAGATTCCGATGGCTCTGGTATCGAACGGTGGCCTGAGGCCTTCGGCCAATCCTCTGGTACAGGTTGTGATCGTGTCCGCAGGTGCGGATGAGGCCGATAAATGGATCGCAGAGCGTTGTGGTACAGGGGACGTGGTTGTGACCTCAGACATTCCTTTAGCCGCGAAATGTGTTGAAGCAGGTGCGCGTGTATTACGTCACAACGGCGAGGCCTTTACCGCCGCCAATATTGGTCAGCAACTGGCGATGCGCGACCTGATGGCAGACCTGCGTTCGGCAAACCCTCTGGGCGCAGGGGGCGGTGGCAAGCCTTTTGGCAAGGCCGATAGGTCCCGGTTTTTGGATGCGTTGGAACGGGAATTGCGGGCGGCACTAAGGGCGTGACCCTCCCGCCCGTCTCAGACGCATCAGAGATGCGTCCCCTCCGGTTGGGCCGGGCAGCGCTGCGCGCTGCAGTTCCTGTCTTGAAAAGCGCAGCAAGGATTGATTCAGTCAGCCCTAGCAGAGATTCTAAGAAGGATTATTCATGCCAATAGAAGCGGTGGTTTTCGACATCGGGAATGTCCTGATAGAATGGCAGCCAGAACGGTTCTACGATGCGGTTATTGGTGAAGACCGTCGCCGGGCCATGTTTGCCGAGGTTGACCTGCATGGAATGAATGATCTGGTTGATCAGGGGCATCACTTCACGGACACCATCTATGATTGGGCCGAGAAATATCCCGAATGGCGCGATGAAATCCGGATGTGGCACGACAAATGGATCGAATTGGCCACGCCAGAAATTCCCCACTCGGTACGGCTGCAACGTGCGTTGCGCGCCAGAGGCACCCCGGTCTTTGCGCTGACAAATTTCGGTGTGCAGAATTTTGACTATGCCACCACGGTCTATCCGTTCCTCAACGAGTTTGACCGGCTGTATGTTTCGGGTCGCATGCAGACCGTGAAACCGCATGTCCCTATTTACGAGATGGTCGAAGCCGATTGTGGTCTGGCGCCTGAGGCGTTGTTGTTCACCGACGACCGGATCGACAATATCGAAACGGCGCAGGCGCGAGGCTGGCAAACGCATCATTTTGAGGGCCCGCAAGGATGGGCCGACCGGTTGGTGGCTGAGGGGCTTTTGACCCGCGAAGACGCGCGATAGATCAGGCCGCGACGGGTTGTGTGCGGTTCTCGCGGATGGGCAGGTGAACGATGGCGCTGAAGGCGCCGATGGCCACGCCGATCCACCAGACAAAGGTGTAATCTCCGTACTGATCATACATGCGGCCGCCTAGCCAGACGCCAAGAAAACTGCCGACCTGATGGCTGAAGAAGATGATGCCGTAAAGCGTACCCATGTAGCGCAACCCGTACAAATGTGCGACAAGCCCCGAGGTCAGTGGAACCGTTGCCAGCCAGAGCGAACCCATGACCAATGAGAATACAACGACCGTGATTGGCGTGATCGGCAGGATAATGAAAGCCGCCGCTGTAAGCGTGCGGGCGGCATAAATAGAGGCCAGAAGGTATTTCTTGGGAAAGTGCATTCCGGCCCACCCCGCCAGCAATGTCCCTCCGATATTGGCCAACCCGATCAATGAAATCGACACAGCCCCTAAGGCGGAAGTTGTCGTTATACCAATGGAATGCAGTATTCCACCCGGCTGAATCGGGCCGCACATTTCGGTAACGAAAGCGGGAAAATGCGCTGTGATAAAGCCAAGCTGATAACCACAGCTGAAAAATCCCAGGAAAATCAGGGTATAAGACGGGTCCCGAAAGGCCTTGCCCAGAATCTGGCCCATGTTCTCTTCGATTTCGGCTTTGGTTGCGGCTTGGGGCGCGCGCATGAAGGGCAGAGTCAAGACCAGTGCCAGGATGGCAACGGCAAACACGATGAAAACCTGTTGCCAGGGCATAAAAGACAAAAGCCATTCCGCCGTTGGAGCACCCAAAACCTGGCCAAAGCTTCCTGCCGCTGTCACGACGGCCAGAGACATAGAGCGGTTATGATCAGAGGACGCCCGTCCAACTACGGCAAGCACGACACCAAACCCCGTGCCGGCAATCCCAAAGCCCACAAGCCAGGCGTACATCTGATGCTCGAACGGGGTAACGGACCACGCCGACAACACCATGCCCGCTGCATAGGTCAATGCCCCGAGCACAATCGCACGGCGATCCCCCACCTTCTCGGCGATGGCGGCAAAAATGGGTTGCCCAATTCCCCAAGCGAGATTCTGGATCGCAATCGCCATCGAAAAATCGGTGCGCAGCCAGCCGAATTCAGTCGCAATGGGGATCTGGAATACGCCAAAGGATGCCCGCACCGCAAAACTGACTGCGATAATGATGCAGCCGACGATCAAGATCGGGTTTAGCAGGCGCGCGTGTTGGGGCATTGAATCCTCGGGATGGCAGAGCCGCGACGGTACGCAAATTTGTACCGTGGTCAATTCAGGAGTTTTGACGCCGCGGATAAGCAAAATTGATGCATCTTCCAAATGCCTTCTTTTCAACGCCCTGAGGTGAAGGTATCCCTCGGGATATGTCAGATTTGATATCGATTTACGAGGCACGCATCGCCGATGACACTTTGACGCGGGACGATGCGCAAGAGGCTGTCCTTCCGCATTTCGAACGCATTCGCGCGGCCTTGGCTATTCCGGTCAAGCGTGGTTTCTTTCGCAAGGCACCCCCGCCGCCCCAGGGACTTTATCTGTGGGGCGGAGTTGGTCGTGGCAAGTCGATGTTGATGGATATGTTTGTCGACGCGCTTGGCGACATCCCCGCCCGTCGCGTCCATTTTCATGCTTTCATGCAGGAAATCCACGCGGGAATGCACAAAGCTCGTAAGGACGGAGTTGAGGATGCGCTTGCACCGGTCGCGGACTCGGTTGTTAAATCCGTAAAACTGCTGGCATTTGACGAGATGCAGATCACCGATATCACCGATGCGATGATCGTCGGGCGGCTGTTTGATCTTTTGCATGCTGGCGGGGTCGTGGTCATCACCACATCCAACCGGCACCCGGACGAATTGTACAAGAACGGCTTGAACCGCCAGCTCTTTTTGCCATTCATCGCGCATATCAAGGAACAGCTTCAGATATGGGAGCTGGTCTCGCCCACTGATTACCGACAGAACCGTCTTGAAGGTGCGCCAGTCTATTTCACGCCGATCGGCCCCGAGGCTCGACAGAATATCCGATCCGTCTGGAACGATCTCGCGGGCGGTGCGGCGGAACCGCTGGTGTTGCAGGTAAATGGCCGTGCTGTCGAATTGCCGGCCTTTCGGAACGGGATAGCCCGAGCAAGCTTCTATGATCTGTGCGGACGGATGCTGGGCCCTGCAGATTATCTGGCCGTTGCCGAGGCGGTCAAAGTTCTGGTTCTGGAGGACATCCCGCGCCTGTCCCGGAATAATTTCAATGAGGCCAAGCGTTTTGTGACGTTGATTGACGCCTTGTATGAGGCGCGGGTTCGCCTGATCTGTTCGGCGGCCGCAGAGCCCGAGATGTTGTATGTCGAGGGTGAAGGGACGTTCGAGTTCGAACGCACTGCCTCGCGACTGCGCGAGATGCAAGCCGAAGATTGGGGGGCATAGGGGCGCTGCCCAGTCACGTTTTGCGCGCCTTCACCAAGGTATTTCCGCCGGGTGAAGACCTATCCGTTTTCGCGTAGAATGTTGCCTGCCAAATAGAGTGATCCGCAAATCAGGATACGGGCCTGAGGGTCTTGGTCTGTGATTTTCTGCAGGGCCGCGGATACACTCTCTGCTGTGTCGGCTTTCATGCCAACCTGGTCAGCAGCCTGCGCCGTATCTTCAGCGCTAAGCGTCGCGGCCTCACCCGGTATCGACACTGCGGTCAGGCTTTGAGCCTGCGTGGCAAGCGGTGCAAGATAGCCAGTAACATCTTTGGTGTTGAGCATTCCGCAGATCAAATGTGTCGGAGATTGTGGTAATTTTCTCAGCACTTCAGCAAGCGCAATTCCCGCGGCGGCATTGTGCCCACCATCCAGCCACAGCTCGGCCTGTGCGGCCTGTTCAACAAGCGGGCCGGATTTCAGACGTTGCATCCGTGCTGGCCACTCGGCCTTGGTAACGGCGGCCTCATAGGCCTGATCACCAAGTTCAAGATGGCGCAATACCGCTATTGCCGCACCCGCATTCTGAATCTGATGTGCGCCAAGCAGGTTGGGCAGCGGCAGATCCCGCAGCCCGATTTCGTCCTGATACACAAGACGTCCGTTTTCCTCGGTCACATGCCAGTGCTGACCGTGTACCAGCAATGGGGCGCCCAAACGGGCCGCTGTATATTCGATGACCTCAAGCGCTTCGTCCTGCTGTGGGCCGACGATACAAGGGACGCCCGGCTTGATGATCCCGGCTTTTTCGGCTGCGATCTTGCCCAACGTGTCGCCTAGAAACTGTTCATGGTCGATGGAAACCGGCGTGATAACCGTCACGGCGGGTTCGTGCACTACGTTTGTTGCATCCAGGCGCCCGCCAAGGCCGACCTCAAGCAAGGTATAATCAGCCTGTTTGCGGGCAAAGGCCAGCAGGGCCGCACAGGTCGTAATCTCGAAATAGGTGATGTTCTCACCACCATTGGCGGCATAGCACTCATCAAGGACGTTTGTCAGTTCGGCTTCCGAAATCAACTCACCTGCCAGCCGAATACGCTCGTGAAACCGGGCAAGATGCGGAGAGGTATAGGCGTGAACCGTTTTCCCCGCCCCTTCCATACCGGCGCGGATCATAGCCTGCGTAGACCCCTTGCCATTTGTCCCTGCGATATGAACGACCGGAGGCAATTTGGTCTGAGGGTTTTCCAGCGCGGCAAGCAAACGCCACACCCGATCCAGCGTCAGGTCAATGATCTTGGGATGCAGCGCCATCATCCGATCAAGGATGACGTCTGACGATGGCGAAGTCATTCCTGATCCGCGTCTTTCTCTGGGGCTTCGGGGGTGGGCGCGGGCAAATCACCTTTGACCGCAGGAGGCTGATTCATCAGCATGCGGGTAATCGTGATCAATTCGTCACGCATTTCGGTACGCTTCGTTACCCGGTCCAGCATTCCGTGGTCCAGCAGGTATTCTGCGCGCTGAAATCCTTCGGGCAGCTTTTCCCGAATGGTCTGTTCGATCACGCGCGGGCCTGCAAAGCAGATTAGCGCATTGGGTTCCGAGATATGGACGTCGCCCAGCATCGCATAAGAAGCGGTCACGCCTCCGGTGGTAGGATGGGTGAGTACAACGATATAGGGCAGTTTTGCCTCTTTCAGCATCTCAACCGCCACGGTGGTTCGCGGCATCTGCATCAAGCTCAGGATGCCTTCCTGCATTCGCGCGCCACCCGCTGCCGAGAACAGGATCAGCGGGCGTTTCAACTTCACTGCCTCTTGCGCCGCCGCAATGATGGCATTGCCGACATACATACCCATCGAGCCGCCCATGAACGAGAAATCCTGGGCCGCTGCCACGATCGGCGTACGTCCGATATCACCTTTGGCGACCAGCATCGCCTCTTGCTCGCCAGTTTTCTTCTGCGCTGCTTTCATTCGGTCGGGGTATCTCTTCTGGTCCCGGAACTGCAGCGGATCATCTTTGGGAGCGGGAACATCGACCTCGGTAAATATACCACCGTCAAACAGGTGCCCGAACCGGTCGCGCGGAGTGATCGCCATATGATGATCACATTGGGTGCAGACATTCTGGTTTTCCGCCAATTCGCGGTGGAACAGCATCGTGCCGCATTCGTCACACTTGTGCCAAAGGTTTTCCGGGACTTCCCGGCGTGAGAAGATCGAATTAATCCGGGGACGGACGTAGTTTGTGATCCAGTTCATGTCGGAACCTTGCTAGTACGGCGTTGACGTCACATAAGACGCTACGGAAAGAATTGCAATCAGCGCCTGAGCGCAAGGCGCGCGATAAACCAGCTGACAATCATCACGGCAAAATCCACATATAACCATTGCCGCAATGTCAGAGTATCGGTCATATCAAAGGGCAGTACAAATAAGGCAAGACCGCTGAGGGTGTCAGGTAGCGAGACAAACAAGAGCGCTATGACATTGTTGAAAAAATGCAGCGCTATGGCCGGGCCCAGGGTTCCCGCCCGCGCGGTCAAATCCGCAGCCAAAAGTCCAAACAGACCAGTCCACAGCACCAGCAACTCTGCATTGCCGCCCGCCGCATCGGGCGAATAGTGCCCCACCGCGAATAGAAGCGACGGTACCCCCATCCAGATGATCGGAGAACGGAATCGCGCCGCCAGGCTTTGCTGCATATATCCGCGGAAAAGCAGCTCCTCCGCACTGATTTGGACAAACACAGCCAATAGCGACAGAGGCAGGAATACCAGCCAAACCGAAAAGGACAGGTTTTGAACAAGCGGCGCGTCCATAATGACGTGCGGCACGGTTACGATAACCACGCCAAGCACCATCAGGGCGCGCAGCACAAGCCAGAACTGTCTGGCCGCTTTGCCCCGAGTCCCTAAAATAGAACCCAGGGACCGTTTCTGAAACTGTCGCGCTGCGGTCCACACACCAAATGTGACAAACCCAAAGCTTGACAGCAGGATCACCATCGAGATCGGGGTCGAGCCGTTCATCAACCCGCTGGCCCATTCCTGCGGTCCGGCCACGGTTACGACTGCAAACAGGATCAGATTGAAGACGGTTGCAACGACTACGATTGTTGCCAGGCCGGCCAGCAGGCGCCACAGCTGTGGTTTGTCGCGTGCGTCGGCGACCAGTTGCTCATGCGGGGCGTAAGAGGGCGCGCGGATTTCAGACATTCTGGTGGGAACTTTCGGTCTGGTCCTCATCATCGAAGAACAAGGTCGATGCTTTGGTGGCGTTGATCTTTTCCGAAATGGTTGTCAGGTATCCGGCAACTGTTTCAAGCAACTGAACCGCAACGCTTGCATCGCTTTCGATCACCGCGCGCAGTTCCACTGCACCAATCCGCAGGAATGAACAGTTTTCGCCTGCCACAAGATCCAACTGTCTGGTCTCACCGGTGATAACAGACAGGTCACCGATCAGGCGCCCGGGTTCAATGACAGATATGGACCGGGTCGAACCGTCTTCTTCGTGCCACATAAGCTTCGCATGACCCGAAATGCACAGATAGGCCGCATCCGGCGCCTGCCCACGAGAGAAAATGACCTGACCAGCGGCAGCATCATACCACTGCGCCGAAAACGCCAGCAATCTCTGGTTGCGACCGTCGATATTGGCAAAAAGCGGAGTTGACGAGATAATCTTCAGCTTTCGGCTGAGGTCAGCGGTGGTGCCGGATTCTTGTTCGAGCTGCGTTTTCGAGACACCGTCAATGCGGCCATCCTTGATTTCAACAAACAGATCATAGGCCTCGGGATGGGCGAAACTGTCCTCCATGAAAATCATGATGGAATCGGGCAGCAGTTCGCGCAGTTTCAACCGGGTGCGTAAACGGCTCTCAGAGTCATGGCTGGCCAACGCTTTATCCAGGATTAGCAAATCCGGCCGTTTAATCCCGGCGCGCGAGAAGGCAATTCGTTCCTGAAAGACGGTTGTCAGATTGTTCCCACCCAGCCCTGCGGACAGATCATAGACGATGGCCGCTGCCTGTCTACGCAGACCTGCAGCATTGATCACTTCGGCAACCACATCCTCTATCTCGTCAGCATGAGCACCCGCCGTCACAGACACCCGCCCGAAAAGCGCATTTTCCATAACTGTCATACGCGCGATGTATGTGTCCGGTGTGACCGGTACAAATATCTCTTGCAGGCTTCCGCGTAGCCTCTCGCCCTGTTCAGTGCGGATTTTCAGAATCTTCTGTTTGTATTCATCCGGGAAATCAGGGCCAATCTGTTCGGCGGTCAGCAGGAACGGAACGGTCAGAAGAAAGGCGTGTTCGCGCTGCGACAGCTCGTCCACTCCTTTTGCCTTGCGCTTGTCTTCGATTGCCAGCAGCCGGTGGAACATATCCTTGCTCAAGCCCAGGCGCAGGAACAGCGGATGGTCGGTTCCGTCCCGCCCAAAAGCATGGCTAAGCGTTTCCAGAACAGCGCTTGAGATACTCAGCGCGTCGTCATCAAGCTCATGTGTACGCAGCATTTGCATGAACCGATTATCGCCGGCCAGAATGTCCGGCGAGATTTCTTGCGACGGTGCTGCATAAAGAAGGTTGCCACCCAAAGGCACAGTTGGGTTGAACCTGTCCGGATCGAACCGGTAGACAAAGCGGTCCAGATCTTTTTCCACCAACTTGTCATGGATGGGGCCACGGAGGTCGATGATATTTTGCACAAACTCGGGATGCTGATCCGGATTCAACTGGCTGCGCAGGGTGCGGCGGAACATGAATTCATCCGTTCCCATCGCCTCGACCAGCTTGAACCACCAATCCTGGATGTCGTCAGTGTTGTTGAGCCCGGCCAGACCGGGATCAATCCATTCATCTGACAGCGAATCCACCGAGTTCCCCGCTCGCGCGGCCTCGATCTGGCGGCGGCTAGGGGCCCTGGCGGCGTCGGCTTCATGCTGAGGGCGTGTTTTCAGGGGCATCATCAAGTTGTCCCCAATCGACCCATCAAACAGATATGGTCGAGAATAGGCATATCCGATCCGCGCCGCGATGACGGATTGGTGCAAAGATTGGATGTCATGCCCGGCAATCGTGACGTCGCCCTGAACCGGCAGCAATTCGCGGGTCAGCAGCTGAGCCAATGCCCCTCTTTCGGCCGCATTCGAGGATTTGATGGCCACGCGGGCCCCTTTGGGTATGACGAGGTCTATATCCTCGAGAACAGTTTTCCCATCGTTATCCCGAACGGTAATATTCTGCAGCTTGATCTCGCCAGTCAGATGCGGAATGGAATCAGGCTCGCCCTCAAACAGCTCTTCGGGCACCATGTTGTCGGGCGCGAAGCGTTCGGTCACGATTTCCCACCGCAACGACATGTCCTGAACCTGATTGTAATAGGTCAGCAGATCCTTCCAAGGTCCGCTAAGATCCTTATATGCTCCCAGTGCCGCCACCAGCGCGCCCACTGTTACCTCGCCCGTGATCGCCAGGTATCCGCCCACCGAATAAAACAGAAACGGGGTCATCTGAGTGATCAGATTGTTGAGAAACTTCATGAAGAACTTTTTGTTATAGATCTTGAATCGGATCTCGAACAAAGTTCCCAAACGATGGCTGAACTGGGCCAATCTGTGCCGCCAGCCTCCGTTGGTGCGCAGATCACTGATCCCGGCTGCGCTTTCGCCGATTTCTGAGCTCAAGCGCCTAACTTCCTGGATTCGGTCTTTGTTCAACAGGTTGATCTGGCGCTGCAATTTTGGAATCAACCAAGCCTGCAGCGGAATCAGCGCAATACTTGCAAGACCAAACCACACGCTTTGCATGAACAGAAACGTCACAATGGTCATCATCTGACCAAACTGGAATACAGGTTGTGCGATCGCATCTCCCATCAGGCCGCCCATCGGTTCAGCCTCGGACGTGATCATCGACACCAACTCGCCCTGACTGGTGGTGGCAAAATAGGATTTCGGGAACCGCAGAGTTCGGTGGATCAGCGTGTACCTCAGTCGGCGTAACATGCGTTCGGCCAACACACCTTTCATCGTGTTGATCCGCATTTTCATCAGACCGCTGGCGATGACCGTCGCCAGAAAGGCCAGACACAGAATCAACAAATACTGCACCTGCGTCACCGTAACTCCTAAGAAAGTTACCGAGCTGCCTGGTGCACCAATCGCATCGTTAATGATCTGCTTGGGCAGCTCCAATGATGCATAGAGGAAGGGAAAAGAAAACAATGTCAGCAGCAACAATACCAGTTGCTGTTTCTTGGAATGCTTCCAGATGAATGCGAATAGAGTGGGTTCCATGCCCCGTCTTTGCCTCGGAAATATTGCTATAGGGTTGTAACGGATGGTCCACTGCAATCAGGTGTCAGACGGTACGCACTGACCGGGTCGATTGCAAGAACGGCGCCCTCCGTAACAGGTCACAACTTTGCTGCCTAGCCAAAAGCGTGTTCACATTTTCGGTAATTTACCGACGCTATGATGCAAATCGGCTTTATCCTCGGGTGGATATCCGACAAAAGATGTGTGGAGCAATAGATTGGGATCATGGGCAAGCTACTGGATCGCTATATTCACCGCAAAGCACTTACGCGCTGGCAGCGGGACGCCCGGGCAGCGCCCGAAGCTGTGCTTTCTGAATTGCGGCTGCAGCGTGATGATGCACGTCGCTTGCGATCCGAGCTGGATGCGCTGATCCTTCAGGCCAACAGCCGCCTTACACGGCCTGTGGCGGGATCAACCCATTTCCCGAAACCGTTGGGCACCGACTGGAGCTGGAGGCCCGAGCTGTGGCGCTATCCTCAGCCCCGCCCCGGTGTCGCCTCGGCCCCGCGTAAGGCACGTATCAACGATGAGGCAACGCTGTTTCACGACTGTCCGCGCCAGGAAATCAGCACGCGCCAGATCCGGAACACGCGCAAGCATGATCTGTCACCGTTCAGCTTGGCGGTCGAGGTTTTCGGGTTCGAGGGATCATTTCTCTCTCTCTCTATCGAGCTTCCACAAGAGGCTGTGCAAGGGCTGACGCAGCAGCATCTGATCCGAGTCGATTGCCATATTGAGGCCGAACGCCCACAGGAATTGTTCGCGCGGCTCAATATTCGACACGGCCCAAACGCCGAACAGGTTCTGCGCAAACTTGATCCCACTGGTCCTTCAAACAGCGTGGATTTTGATCTTGCACATTTACCACTGAATGAACGCCGCATGGACAAAGTCTGGCTGGATATCATTCTGGATAATCCTCGGATGAACCGGATAGTGTTGCAGGACCTGACCGTCTGTCGTCACCATCGCGCCGATTTATGAGAACCCAGCCATGACTAATCTGATACTCACATCACTGGGCCTGGAAAATGGCACCTGGATGGGCCACCTGCAGGCCGATACGCAGCCCGAGATCAGCGTGTCCTACCGTGGTGACGCGCTGGATGAGGTTCACCTGTCACCAGCCGACACCGGATGGGAGCTTCGTGTACAGGTGCCTGATGTGGCCCTGTCTGACGGGGTCCACAGTTTTGTAATCTCAGATTCCGTTTCAGGGCTTAAACTGGGCGGGTTCTCGATCATTGCAGGAAACGCCGCCGCCGATGACCTGCGCGCCGAACTGGACCTGATGCGAGCAGAGCTTGATATGCTAAAACGAGTCTTTCGCCGGTCTCAGTAGGCGGTAGAAGGTCGGACGAAGTGCGTGCCTATAATTCAGGCGTCATTGTCCGCTTACTGTTGGCCATGACCCGATCACATCGAAGAATCATCAATTACCAATGAGGGTTGAAATTTTTCTTTCGGCAGGAGCTTGAAGCGCGTTTCGCCCATTGAGGCCCCAAGCATCCGGTCGCACCGAAATGTCCTTGGTTCGTTTCTCAGACGGTCGATCGCAACGACGTACCAAATGGGATACTTCAACAAGAGATACTGAGGCTCAATTTGCCGGTTGGAAATAACACCGTCTTCTCTTTGATATCGCAGCTCCAAGACCTTCTGATCGACGAAAGCCTGATGAACCGCTTGCACAATCCTTTTTGGTGGGGCGCTCGCGCTGGCTTGAACATAAGTCGAAGCCGTGACGCCTATGAGAATACGGGACTTGAGCTGGTTCACCTTTTTGCGTTTCTCGGGTGAAAACGAGGCCACAAGCTGCCGCCTTACCGATGCCAAGTTCGCAAGCAACATTGGTGATTTCATCTGCTCTGCGACAGCGATACTGATTAGCAGATCGACCGCCTCAGCGTATGTCAGGTTCATGCGACCAACGCCCCAGTTGCGGTCGAGGCGCACACCTCCTCCACGACCGCGATCAGCGTCTATCTGCATGCCTTGGTCCCGCATAAGCACAAGGTCGCGGGCTATCGTGCGCATACTGACACCATGCTGTTGCGCCAAGTCTCTAACCGTACAATGGGCATCTTGCTTGAGTTGAACCGCAAGCAATTCCAATCGCCTCAGTCTGTTGTGTGTATTAGCCCGTGCCATGAATCAAATAAGACATAAAATGGCACATTAGTCGATATAGCTTGGGTCACTGAAACCAATGCCTGACGCAGGCCACTCACTTGCAGGAGCTAAATCGATGAAAATGAATTACTTTGTTGTCGGAACGAATGACATGGCAGCTGCAAGAACCTTCTACGACACACTGTTTTCGCAATCGGGTCTCCAAAGCATGTCGCCTTCAGAAAGAATGACTTACTGGCTTGGAAAGGATTTTGCCTTCGCCGTGGCCAAACCCTTCGACACGTTGCCGGCCACCAACGGTAATGGAACGATGGTTGGATTTTGCGTTGGTGGCGAAGCAGAAGTCAGAAGGCTGCACGCTTTAGCCACAGATCTCGGGGGTGATTGTGAGGGGGCCCCCAACCAACGCGGGCCAAAGTTCTCTGCATACGTTCGAGACCTGGATGGAAACAAGATGTGTTTTTCTGACTAGCTTTTCACAGAGCGGACGTTGGTTGGGAGACAACATAGGTGGCATCGGGCTCTAATCAGCCACCTTACCTCGATCGGCAGCGGCCCCATCAGGAAAAGGGCCGCCTGTCAGGCGGCCCGGTTTCTTTATTGCGATGGCCCGTCCGGGTTGAAGGCTGACAGCCCCTTGAGGATGTCGATGGCATAGGCCAGCTGGTAATCCTCTTCCCGCAATTCGGCGGTGGCTTCGGCCTTGGCCCTATCTTCTTCGATCTGGCGGATTTCATCCTCGCTCAGGCTGTCATTGTTCAGACTGCCACGCAGATCGGCCTCAGAACGGGTGTTCCCATTGGCCTCTTCTTCCTCGGTCTCCGGGGCTGGGCGGGGCTGTTCAACGATGATGTCGGGGCTGACACCAAGCGCCTGAATAGACCGGCCCGACGGCGTGTAGTAGCGCGACGTGGTCAAACGCATCGCGCCATCGCTCCGCAGTGGCATGACAGTCTGGACCGAGCCTTTGCCGAAACTTTTGGTTCCCACAACGATTGCTCGGCGATGATCCTGCAGCGCGCCGGCTACAATCTCGGATGCCGAGGCGGACCCGCCATTGATCAGCACGACAATCGGCTTTCCTTCTGCCAGATCACCCACTGTTGCGTTGAAACGCTCACCATCGCTTGGATCGCGGCCACGGGTTGATACGATCTCACCCTCGTTTAGGAATGCGTCCGAAACCTTGATTGCCTGTGTCAGCAGACCACCGGGATTGTTGCGCAGGTCCAGAACGACACCATTCACCTTGTCGATCCCTCCGGCCTCTTCGATCTGCTCGGCCAGACCTTCCTGCAAGTTGGGATAGGTTTGGTCGTTAAAGGTGGTCACACGCAGAACCACACTGGTCCCTTCGGTGCGCGCGCGTACTGCCGTCAGTTTGATTGTGTCGCGGATGATAGGCACGTCAAAAGGTTCCTGTTCACCCTCGCGGACAACGGTGATCACGATTTCCGAGCCCACCGGCCCGCGCATCAGATCGACCGCTTTGTCCAGGGTCAGGCCCAGTATGCTTTCGCCATCGACATGGGTGATGAAATCTCCGGCTTCGATCCCGGCCTCATCCGCAGGCGTATCGTCGATCGGCGAGACAACTTTGACAAAGCCCTCTTCCTGCGTGACTTCGATACCCAGACCGCCAAACTCGCCACGGGTCTGGACCCGCATTTGTTCGGCATCATCCGGCGACAGATAGCTGGAATGCGGATCCAGCGAGGTCAGCATACCGTCAATGGCCGCCTCAATCAGGTCTTCGGGCTCAACCTCTTCGACATATTGCGCGCGGATGCGTTCGAAAATATCGCCAAACAGATCCAGCTGTTCATAGACACTGGCCTTGTTTTCGGCTTCTTGGGCAAGCAACGGACCGGCGATCTGCGTCGTTACAATCAGGCCTGCAATAGTTCCAGCCAAACCGGCCATCACAAATTTCTTCATACTCGTTTATCCATCCTTGTCGGTCCGAAACCACGATTCCGGGTCCACGGGGCTGTTATCCTGTCTTACCTCTATATAGAGCGTTTCTGACCGGTCAGTTCCAGTGCCATCACTGCTTGTTGACAAAATTGCGCCGATTTCCTTCGATTCTGCAGGCATCAATCCGACTGGCGTCCCCCGGGGAATCACCTGACCGGCTTCTCCGTAGACCTCTTGTAGCCCGGAAAAGACAAATAGAAGCCCCGGTTGCGGCTCGAGGATCACCAGATTCCCCAACTCCAGTAGTGGCCCGCGATACCGTATCGTGGCCGCCGTTGGCGAGGTGACTATTGCGCGCGGTCGGGTGCCCAATACGATACCAGGGCGTTTGACACCGGCCGCATCGGTTTCATTTGCCCGGTGCAGGATGATGCCCTGCGTCGGCAGCGCAATTTGACCCTTGATACTTGATATATCCGCATCCGTTTCGGCGATTTGCCCTTCGGAGATCTGGGAAAGCCCGCTGGCAAAACCGTCAAGCGTTTCAGTCGATGAGATCAGGATCGCTGTGCGGATCGGGTCCTCGACAAAGCGGCGCGGCAAATCCGTTCGGTCTGCGATGGCGGTGCTGAGCTGGGTGCGGGCATTCTGAACGCCGGTCAAGCCCTCGACCAAGGTTTCCGAGGCGCTTTGCTGCAACAATCGCAGCGTGCGCACTTCTTGAAGATCACGCGCAAGAGACTGCGCTTTTGCGTTCAGACCCGGCGTAACCTCGGACAGCATCATACCGGCCCGGGCCGAGCCCAACGGCCCTGACGGGTGTAGCATCAGAACCGGAGGCGCCGTAGTTTCGATCGTTTGCAATACGCCCAACAGCTGTGCCACGTCCTTTTCTCGACTGCGCAATTCGGCTGTTAGCTGGGCTTCGCGTGTTGCCGCCCGTCGTAGGCCATCGCGCATGGCCGACAGACCCGCCTCATACGCCTGTATGGTTTCGGTCAGGGCACGGACCCGGTCGCGGGCGCTTTCGGCCTCGGTCAACGATACTGATGCCTGCTCAAGCATCTGCGCTGCATTCAATGCAGCGGTCGCGGGGTCGGTCTGGGCAACCGCCCTGGATGCAAAGAAAATCGCCAGAAGCAGCGCACGAAGCGTCATGAAAGCAGGCTCTTTCCAGTCATTTCAGGGGGCTGATCCAACACCATCAGTTTCAGCAGTGTGGGCGCCAGATCGGACAGGCGACCATCCCGCAAGGATACCCCTGCTGGTCCCCCGACTAACGCCACGGGCACGGGGTTCAGCGTATGGGCTGTATGCGGCCCGCCGGTTTCGGGATCGACCATCATCTCGCAATTTCCATGATCGGCCGTTACAATCATTGCGCCCCCCACTTTTTCCAACGCGGCGACCACTTGCGCCAGCCCTTGATCCACAGCCTCACAGGCGCGGATTGCCGCTTGCAGGTCGCCGGTATGCCCAACCATATCCGGATTGGCATAGTTGGTTATGATCAGATCATAGCCCGCCCCGATGGCTTCGACGAATTTTGCGGTTACTTCGGCCGATGACATCTCGGGTTGCAGGTCGTAGGTCGCCACTTTGGGCGATTTAGGCATAAAGCGGTCTTCGTTCGCCTCAGGCACTTCCTTGCCGCCATTGAGGAAGAAGGTCACATGCGGGTACTTCTCAGTCTCGGCCAGTCGGAACTGGCTGAGCCCATTTATTGCCACCCATTCGCCCAGTGTATTGATGATGTCACGTTTGGGGAAAACAGTGGTCATATAAGCGCTGTGCCCGTCGGAATATTCGACCATGCCCAGCAGGGCTGAAAGCTGTGGGCGCGGGCCGGTGTCGAAATCATCAAAGCCGGGTTCGCCAATCGCCCGCAGAATCTCGCGGGCCCGGTCGGCGCGGAAGTTGAGGCAGAAGAACCCGTCTCCGTCTTTGATGCCGTGATAGCCGTCGAGGACGGTCGGAACGATGAACTCGTCCGTTTCCGACTGCTGATAGGCCTGATCCACGGCATTGCGCGCCGAAACAGCGCTGCGCCCTTTCCCCTTGATCATTGCACCATAGGCTTCGCTAACACGTTCCCATCGGTTGTCGCGGTCCATGGCAAAATAGCGCCCGCAGACCGAGGCAACACGGGCGCCGTCGGGCAAGCGCTCCTCAAGCTCTGTGATATAGGTCAGCGCTGATTTCGGGGCCACATCCCGGCCATCCGTAACCGCGTGCAAGGCAACGGGCACACCAGAATCCGTTACCGCCTTTGCCGCAGCAATGATATGGTTCAGGTGGCCATGCACTCCCCCGTCCGAGACCACCCCCAACAGATGTGCGGTGCCACCTGCAGCCTTTACCTTACCGATAAAGTTCTGCAGCGCGGAGTTGGCAAAGAAAGAACCGTCCTCAATCGCCAGATCAATCTGGCCCAAATCCATCGCAACAACGCGGCCAGCCCCAATATTTGTGTGACCGACTTCGGAATTGCCCATCTGACCACTTGGTAGACCAACATCCGGACCATGGGTGATCAGCTTGGCGTGTGGGCCCTTGGCCATGATCGCATCAAATGTTGGCGTGTCGGCAAGGTAAGGCGCATTGGCCTCGGTGTCCTCGGACAGGCCCCAGCCATCAAGAATACACAGGACGACGGGTTTCGGGGCGGTCATTTCGGCTCTCCGGGTTTGCTGCTCTTGGTTGGTCTTGTATCGCCTGCCCCGCGCAGGGTGAACCGCCTTTTGCCCTGATCAGTCAGAATTCATGTTACAAAGGCTATTCCTTGCCGGTATGGTCCTGATAGGGGCGCGCTTTGCGGCCTCTGTATTTCACGGTCAAATCCAGTGGTGCGTCGTTTTCGTCATAGATTCCAATAACCACCCCTCTGCCCCGACTATTGGTGCGCATATCGATCAGTTGCTGTTCGGAACGTGTTGTGCGCTGCGACGGGCGACGCGCCCAAGTGAACAGATGGTCATACATCTTGGCGATGATATCCGCGTGTTCAGCACTGTTGCCAAGGTCGGTTAGTTCATTCGGGTCGTTTTCAAGATCGAACAGCAGTGGCCGATGCCCGCCTTCGCAATGGATCAGCT
This sequence comes from Ruegeria sp. YTSA226, assembly GCF_059609905.1. Taxonomy (NCBI): domain Bacteria; kingdom Pseudomonadati; phylum Pseudomonadota; class Alphaproteobacteria; order Rhodobacterales; family Roseobacteraceae; genus Ruegeria; species Ruegeria sp. YTSA226. The sequence goes on along the minus strand of NZ_JBXWMQ010000005.1, from coordinate 147,627 downwards.
TCCATTTCTTGTTGGCCACCATGAACATCACTGCATCCCGAACCGAGGCATTCAGCTTTTCCGCCATGGGCGAGGCGGAATAGTCATACTCACTGATTGCCACTTCCCGAGGTGTCTCGACCTGATGGCCACGCAAGATCGGCAACAAGGAGTGACCTTCCAGAATGTGACCCGACGCTTCGCCTCCGGCTATGTCCAAAAATGTTGGGGCGAGGTCGATGGACTCGACCAGCGCGTCGCTGACAGTGCCACGGGTTGCCTCAGCCTCGGGGGATGGGTCATAGATGATCAACGGCACCTTGACCGATGCGTCCTGGAAAAAGGTCTTCTCACCCATCCAGTGATCGCCCAGAAAATCCCCGTGGTCCGAGGTTAACACGATCATCGTGTCCTCCATCCGACCCGTCTTTTCCAGCCATGCGAACAGCCGGCCCATTTGGTCGTCGGCCTGCTTGATCAGACCCATATAAGCGGGGATCACGGCGTCGCGCACATCCTGCCGCGAGAACGCCTCGCCAACCTTGGTGTCCATGAATGCCCGGAGCACCGGATGGGCATTCCGGCGTTCCGCCTCAGACCGGACCACGGGCAGGATATGTTCCGGTCCGTACATTGAGGCATAGGGTTCCGGCACGACATAGGGCCAATGCGGTTTGATAAAGCTCAGGTGGCAGCACCAGGGGCCGTCATGGGTTTCCATGAATTCGATCCCGCGCCCGGTCAGATAGGGCGTTTCGCTGTCTTCCTCGGCAATATTCGCCGGCTGGGTAGAGTTCTTGAGAAACCAGCCCGACAGAACGTTGCCCTCAGCATCGAGACCAGAATTGGCGAAGTCATGCCAGGGGTTGTCGCTGTCATATCCTTTGGCCGATAGATATTTGTTGTATTCCTTGGCTCCGTCCGGGTCATAATACCCATCCGGCCCTTCGGGCAGCATTCCGTCATCACGCTCGAACACGTCGAACCCGCATTCGGCCACGCGCGCACCAATCAGACTGTCCGGTTCCAGCCCCAGCCGCGCCATGCCTTCAGCATCCGCGCGCATATGGGTTTTGCCCACCAGCCAACAGTCCATCCCGGCCTTGCGCAGATGATCACCCATGGTCATCTCACCCACTTTCAGCGGGATACCGTTCCAAGAAGCCCCATGCGAATGCACATAGCGCCCGGTATAGGTCGACATACGGGAGGAACCGCAAATAGGAGACTGAATATAGGCCCTGTCGAACCGCACACCACGCGCAGCCAAGCGGTCTATGTTGGGGGTGTGCAGATGCGGATGCCCGTAACAGCTCAGATAGTCCCAGCGCAGCTGGTCGAACATGATGAACAGGATGTTTCTTGCTTTGGCCAAATCTGCGCCCCCGTTATTCAGGGACCTGCTTAGCCAATTCCAACCGCCAAACGAAGCGCTAAGTTATTAGGCTTGCCGTTCCATCTGCTCAAGCATCTTTTGGGCGCGTTTGCACTGAAGCTTGTCGCGCAAGGGGCTGTTAGGGTCCACGTCCTTTTGGCAGACCACACATTTATCCGCACCCGAGATCGCATTCAGGCCACCGCAGCTGCCCTTGATGGTCTTACCCATCAACATTACACCCAGCGACATGCCAACCATGATGATCAGCAGCAGAATGAAGGCCAGAATAAAAGTGCTCATCTCAGCTCAACCCGTCAGTTGGTGCCCAACGCCTCTTTGAACGCTGTGCTGTGTACCGTGATATAGGCATCCTCACCGCCTGTCACATCCCGCGAGATGAAATACACGGCAAGTTTATGCGTCTCGGCAAGTTTCAAACCCTTTTCCTGACCCAAGGCCAACATCGCTGTCGCCCAAGCATCTGCCATCATAGCATTTTCGGCCAGTACCGTGACTGAAGTGGTCCGATGCGTGATCGGGCGGCCAGTAGTTGGGTCAATGATATGCGAATACCGCACACCATCTTGTTCAAAGAAATTCTTGTAGTCGCCCGAGGTCGCCATGCCCAAATCATCAAGCTGTACGATCAACTGCAGATTCTGCGCATCGGCCTGGGGTTTTTCGATCCCGATCCGCCAAGTCTCACCCTTGTCGTTATCGCCTCTTGTGACCAGATCGCCACCGATCTCGACCATATAGTCTTCAATCCCAGCCGTGCGCAGCGTTTCGGCCACGGCGTCGATGCCATACCCCTTGGCAATGGCGGACAGGTTAATGCCGACTCCGGCATCGGCCTTCGCCAAAGTTCCGGCATCGCGATCCAGTTGCAGCAATCTGGCCTGTCCGACCTTGCCCAAAGCCGCCTGGATGTCAGCATCTGCGGGCACCGGATCTTCCGGTTTGCGCGGACCAAAGCCCCACAGCTCGATCAGCGGGCCGAGAGTCACGTCGAATGTACCCCCGGATTTCTCGTGCACATCATTCGCGGCATCAAGCACCAGCGCAAATTCATCCGAAACGGCTACAGGTTCAGTGCTGCCCGAGTCCGAGAAGGTCGAAACCTCGGAATTCGGGTCCCAGTTCGACATCTTTGCGTTAACTTCGGCCAGCGTCTGTTCGACCGCACCCGCCAGCGCTTCTTCATCAACATCGACACCGATGGCCGTGATGTTGAAGGTCGTCCCCATCGTTTCGCCTGACAGGCGTACCACCTCGGGCTCTTTGTCGAACAAGCAGCCGGAAATAAGTGTGGCGACAGCCAGGACTGGCAAGAAACGCATATGGGTCCCTCCTGAGGAAAAGCGTGCCCGGCATATGACAGCGGCCCCAATCAGAGTCAAACCTGCATCAGGCTTTCAGCGGCAGGAAGCCTAGCGCCAACAAACCGATTCCGGCGGGCACCCCGAACAGCCATGCTTTCTTCTGCCATCCTGGAGCCTGCTGTTTCCAGGTCATGCGAAAATTATGGCCACAAACGACAACCGCAAAAAATATCAGCACGGCAACAGGGGGGGTCAGATAAAAGTTGGACAACGGGCCGGATTTCCTTGGTTTTTGGCAGATTTCCCCGGATTGGGCATTTGTACCCTATACAGGTCATATGGCTGCGGTAAGGTGAAAAGCAAAGCAAGAGGAGATTGCCCATGGCCCCAAGCTCTTACCAGCCACCGACACGCGGCGACAAGGCCGCGGCTGCCTCGCATAGCCAGTCGGTTGAATCGAACCTTTCTCATACACAGACAACAGTCGAAAAGCTGCTTGTTGGCAAAGGGGACGCGGTTTTTTCCGTGCGCCCGAAAGACACAATTCATTCGGTGGTGAATATCCTCAAGGAAAAGCGGATCGGCGCTGTGGTGGTGACAGATCAGAATGGTACGCTTCAGGGTATCCTGTCCGAGCGTGATATTGTGCGCCGTATGGCCGATACTCCGGGCCAGACCCTGCCCCAATCTGTCGAAGATCTGATGACCCGCAGCGTACAGACCTGCGCGCCCGAGGATCTGTTGAACGATGTGCTGAAAACCATGACGGAGGGGCGCTTTCGCCACATGCCCGTCCTCAGCGATGGCCATCTTCGTGGCGTGATCACGATCGGTGATGTCGTGCATTTCCGCCTCAAAGAGCTGGAGTATGAAGCCCTTCGCATGAAGCAGATGATCGTCGGTTGACAGCTATTCCGGCTGCTCGTCGGTTGCGATGAACCGGACCTCGCCGGCGCGAACATTAGTGGCGGTCAGCCTGCCACTGAAGAAGGCGCCGGTGTCGATCGAAACAACACCATTCTCAGCGCGGGGCTCTGACGTGATCGTATGACCATGGACAACCCACTGACCATCTTCGCGCATTTGCCGTGAAAAATTTGGGTGGCCCCACAGGCAAACCTGGCGTGTTTGGTCGTCCAAAGCCTTGCCCGGGTCCAGACCTGCGTGCACCACGGTAACGTTTCCGCTGGTCCAGGTCAGGGGACGGTCGTGCAGCCAAGACAGCAAATCATCGCCCATTGCGCGTCGCAATCTGTCAGCCACCGAGACAGCATCCGCACCAACCGTGTCTTCATCCACACCGGTAATTCCAAATGAGGCGAGCGTTTGTAGGCCACCGTTTTGCAGCCAAAGCCTGCCGACCCGTTTTGGGTCATCGGTGAACCGCAACAGCATCTCCTCGTGATTACCCAGCAGGCAAATGAAATCATTGCCTCGGACCCGGCTAAGGTGCCGTAACTGGTGCAGCACCTGGGCGCTGTAATTGCCACGATCAATGTAGTCCCCGACAAAGATTGTGGGGCAATCTGGATCCAGCCTTGCCAGCAAAGTCTGCAACAGATCCAATCGCCCGTGGATATCCCCAACGGCATAAAACCTCTGGTCAGGCGCGATGTCAGAAACTGAATTCTGTGCCGCCTGAGGTTTTTTCCACCTGGTTTTGATCCAATCCCACACCATCGCAATTTCCTACCCTGACTGGCGGGCAACAACAATCCGCAAGTGAATTCGGGTTCCGGATTGCCCCAATGGCGCGGTTTGTGGGAAAATCCCCTTGACCTTGAGGGGCTGAAAGTATCCCTGATGTTTCAAACGGTTTTGGTTTGGGTTGAGGGTTAAATGAAGCGCGTATTAGTCACAGGCACAGCAGGGTTCATCGGTTTTCACCTGGCAAAACTACTACTGGCCGAGGGGTTTCAGGTTCACGGCTACGATGGGATGACGGATTATTACGACGTCTCGCTCAAGCAGCGCCGCCATCAGATGCTCTTGCAATCCCCTGGGTTTTCCGCAACCGAGGATCTTTTGGAAAACTACGACCAGCTTGCAAAGGTCGCTGAGGAGTTCCAGCCCGAAGTGATCGTGCATCTCGCGGCGCAGGCTGGTGTCCGCTATAGCCTTGAGGACCCGCGCAGCTATATCAATTCCAACGTGGTCGGCACGTTCAACGTCATGGAAATCGCGCGCGAGCATAAGGTAGACCACCTTCTGATGGCTTCGACATCCTCGGTTTATGGCGCCAACGAGGTCATGCCCTTTACTGAGGTCGAAAAGGCCGACACACCGCTGACGATTTACGCCGCAACCAAAAAGGCAAACGAGGCGATGGGCCATTCCTATGCTCATTTGTGGAACCTGCCCACGACCATGTTTCGGTTCTTCACCGTGTATGGAACCTGGGGGCGACCCGATCTTGCGCTCTACAAATTTGTGGACGCCATCCTGGATGACCGCCCGATCGATATCTATAACCACGGCGACATGTATCGGGATTTCACCAATGTCGAAGACCTTGTCCGCGGTATCCGACTGCTGATCGACGTCCCTCCGGTGCGGCCGGACAGCGCAGATGAGATTGAAGAAGGTGACAGCCTGTCGCCGGCGGCGCCCTGGCGCGTGGTGAATATCGGCAATGGCGACAAAGTGCGGCTGATGGATTTTATCGAAGCCATTGAGGAAGCTATCGGCAAGAAAGCCATCCGCAATTACATGCCTATGCAGATGGGTGATGTTCCTGCCACTTGGGCGAATAGTGATCTGCTGCAAAAGCTGACCGGCTATCGTCCGCAGACAAATTTCAAAGATGGAATCGCCCAGTTTGTCGAATGGTTCCGCGACTATCATGGTAAGTGACGCATATGCTTGAAACCGACCCCAATTCCCGAAAGATTGCTGTGATCGGGCTGGGTTATGTCGGCCTGCCCCTGGCCGTGGCCTTCGGCAAAATTGGCAAGGTGATCGGATTTGACATCAATGCGGCGCGGGTCGAGGCACTACGCGCTGGCGTAGATGCAACGCATGAGGTTGAGCCACATGACCTGAGCGCGGCGGGCGGCCTGAAATTCACAACCAACCCCTCGGAGATTGCCGATTGCGATACCTATGTCGTAACCGTCCCCACGCCGATCACCGCAGGTAAGCAGCCTGATTTAGCCCCCCTTCTGGCTGCGTCGGAAACAGTTGGCCACGTATTGAAATCCGGTGATTTGGTGATCTACGAATCCACCGTCTATCCCGGCGCAACCGAAGAAGATTGCGTTCCGGTGCTGGAACGCGCCTCGGGCCTGACTTTCAACACGGATTTCTTTGCAGGCTACAGCCCCGAGCGGATCAACCCCGGTGACAAGACCCACCGTATCGCGGACATCTGCAAAGTCACCGCTGGTTCAACCCCGCAGGTCGCTGATCTAGTTGACGCGCTCTATGCCCGGATCATCACCGCTGGAACCTACAAGGCCGAAAGCATCCGCGTGGCTGAGGCCGCGAAGGTGATCGAAAACACCCAGCGCGACCTGAATATCGCTCTGGTGAACGAGTTGGCGATGATCTTCGGTCGCATGGGCATCGATACCGAGGCTGTGCTGCGCGCAGCCGAAACCAAATGGAACTTCCTGCCCTTCCGCCCCGGTCTGGTCGGCGGGCATTGCATCGGCGTGGATCCTTACTACCTGACGCACAAGGCCGAGGCCGTGGGCCATCACCCGCAGATCATCCTTGCAGGGCGGCGCCTGAATGACAGGATGGGCAGCTATGTGGTGTCGCAACTGGTCAAACGTATGACCCGTTGCGGTATCAATGTTGGCGCCGCCCGTGTTCTGGTGATGGGCCTGACGTTCAAGGAAAACTGCCCCGACCTGCGCAACACCCGTGTCGTCGACATTATCGAAGAATTGCAAAGCTATGGCATCAGCGTCGATGTCCACGACCCTCATGCCGACCCCAAAGCCGCGCAAGAAGAATACGACCTGGCCCTGATCGACCAACCTGAGCCAGGGCTCTATGACGGGGTCGTCCTGGCCGTCGCGCATGCGGAATATCGGGCACTCGATCCTTTGCAGTTTCGAGCCTATGGCAAAGAAAACAGCGTAGTCTTCGACATCAAATCCTGCCTGCCACGCGAGGCAAGCGACCTGCGCCTGTAATCGAACCAAAAGACCTAAAATGAAACCGGCGCCACAGGGCGCCGGATAACTGATTACCCGCCGAAATCGTCGAGCATGATATCTTCGCGGTCCACACCCAGATCCAGCAGCATGTTGATGACCGACTGGTTCATGATCGGCGGTCCGCACATGTAGAACTCGCAATCCTCGGGTGCCGGGTGGTTCTTGAGGTATTCGTCGAACAGCACGTTATGGATAAAGCCGGTATAGCCTTTCCAGTCATCCTCGGGCTGGGCATCCGACAGGGCGACATGCCATTCGAAATTGTCGAACTCTTCCGCGAGACTGTCGAAATCCTCGACAAAGAACATCTCTTTCTTGGACCGGGCACCGTACCAGAAGGTGATCTTACGGTCGCGATTCTCAAGCCGTTTGAGCTGGTCGAAAATATGGCTGCGCATGGGCGCCATACCAGCACCACCACCGATGAACACCATCTCTCTTCCGGTCTCGCGGGCGAAGAATTCACCGAATGGACCCGAGATCGTGACCTTGTCACCCGGTTTCAGGTTGAAGATATACGACGACATCTGGCCCGCCGGTATCCCTTCGGAACCCGGAGGCGGTGAGGCAACCCGGACGTTCAGCATGATCATGCCCTTTTCGTCCGGATAGTTGGCCATGGAATAGGCGCGTTCGATGGGTTCGGCAACGACCGAGTCGTATTGCCACAGATTGAAGCGATCCCAATCTTCGCGATATTCCTCCTCGACATCGAAATCAGTGTATTTCAGCGCATGGGCGGGGGCTTCGATCTGGATATAGCCACCAGCGCGGAAATTCACATCCTCACCTTCGGGCAGGTCCAGCGTCAGCGCTTTGATAAAGGTGGCAACGTTTTCGTTCGACCTAACCGTGCATTCCCATTTCTTGACGCCAAAGACCTCTTCGGGGACCTCGATATCCATGTCTTGTTTAACTGCAACCTGACAAGACAGACGGTCGCCACAAGCGGCCTCGCGCTTGGTGATATGGCTTTCTTCGGTCGGCAGGATCGAGCCACCGCCGGAATGGACGCGTACGCGGCATTGTGCGCAGGTCCCGCCGCCGCCACAGGCCGATGGCACGAACAGTTTCTCAGCTGCCAGGGTTTGCAACAGCTTGCCGCCGGCGGGCACGGACACGGTTTTCTCACCATTGATGGTGATGTTGACATTGCCCGTCGACACCAACCGCGACCGGGCGGCCATGATAAGGGCGACAAGCGCCAGAACGATCAGCGTGAAAAGAACGACGCCTAGGCTAAAGGTTTCCATTGCCGCCCCCTTACAATTTCACGCCCGAGAAGGACATGAAGGCCATCGCCATCAGACCCGCGGTGATAAAGGTGATCCCCAGACCCTGCAGGCCATCAGGAATGTCCGAATATTTCAGCTTTTCGCGCACCCCCGCCATAGCGGTAATCGCCAGCGCCCAGCCAAAGCCGGAGGACAGACCATAGGTCGTGGCCTCGGCAAAGTTATAATCCCGCTCGACCATGAACAGCGAGCCACCCAGGATGGCGCAGTTCACCGTGATCAGCGGCAGAAAAATACCCAGCGCGTTGTAGAGCGGGGGGAAATACTTGTCCAAGACCATCTCGAGGATCTGAACCATCGCGGCTATCACGCCGATATACGAGATCAGGCCAAGGAAGGTCAGGTCCACATCCGGGAACCCGGCCCAGGCCAGCGCGCCCGGCTTCAGCAGATAGGTCAGCAACAGGTTGTTGGCGGGAACGGTGATCGCCTGCACGACCATGACCGAGATCCCAAGACCCAGCGCGGTCGAGATCTTCTTGGACACGGCGATGAAGGTACACATGCCAAGAAAGAAGCTGAGCGCAAGGTTTTCGACAAAGATGGCCTTTACGGCCAGTGAGATAAGCCCTTCCATCAGTGCGCCTCTACCTGCTGGATTTTGTATTCACGTTCTTCGACCTGGTTCGGCTTCCATGTACGGAAGGCCCAGATGATCAGGCCGATGATGAAGAACGCCGAAGGTGGCAACAGCAGCATACCGTTGGGTACGTACCAGCCGCCATTGTTCACAGTCTGCAAGATGGTGACACCGAACAGCGACCCGGCCCCCAACAGCTCGCGGATAAAGCCGACTAGCAGCAGGATCAGCCCATAGCCCATGCCGTTGCCAACACCGTCGATAAAAGATGCTATCGGGGGGTTCTTCATCGCAAATGCCTCGGCACGGCCCATCACGATACAGTTTGTGATAATCAGCCCAACGAAAACCGACAGGGTTTTCGAAATCTGGAAGGCATAGGCCTTGAGAACCTGATCCACCAGGATCACCAGCGACGCGATGATCACCATCTGAACGATGATCCGGATTGAGCCGGGTATCTGGTTGCGCAACATCGAAATGAACATCGACGAGAAGGCGGTCACGAAGGTCACAGCCAGCGCCATTACAAAGGCCACCTGCAACGAAGAAGTCACGGCCAGCGCGGAACAGATGCCCAGGACCTGCAGCGTGATCGGGTTATTGTCGACAAGCGGGTCGACCAGCATCTCTTTCTTGGTCTGAGACATCAAAACTCTCCTGCTTGCAGTTTGGCCAGGAACCGGGCGTAGCCCGCGTCACCCATCCAGAATTTCACCAGGTTATCGACACCAACCGAGGTCAGAGTGGCCCCAGCAAGCGCGTCGACATAGAAATCGGGACCGGCGGCGGGCTGCGACTTGGCGACGGTAATCTGCAGCTCGCCTGCATCGTCGCGCAATTTCTTGCCATTCCACAGACCTTTCCATCGCGGGTTGTCCACCTCGGCGCCAAGGCCGGGGGTCTCACCATGCTGATAGAACTGCAGGCCGTAGATGTCGTTGCCGTTACTTTCTAGAGCGATAAAACCATAGAGCGTCGACCACAGGCCATAACCATGCAGCGGCAGGATCACTTTGTCTAAATCGCCCGCATCATCGCGCAACAGATAGATCACTCGGTACTTGGCCTGACGACCAATACCCGCCGGGTCAGTGTCCAATGCTACGCTGAGTTCAGGATCACTTGCAGCAGCCTGGTCATCAAAGGTTGCCGGTTCGAACTGATCGTCGACAAATTCGCCGGTGGCAAGCTCGAGCACATGCGGCTCGAACGCAGCGAAGGCTTCGGTCACATCTATGCCCGGCTCGAAGACACCAGCCACCTGCAAAACGTTAACCTGTTTGTCCTTCAGCGCGTTGGCTTCTTGCACCGGGCGCAGGCTGACCGCAGCGGCGGAGACCACCATCGAGGCAACAAGACAGACAGCAACGGCGACGAAGATCGTCTTGCCAACCGAATCCGGCGAGGCGGCCAGAAAGCGAGCCAATGCGCCCTTGGGTTCTTGAGGTTGCGGATCAGACATGGCGACGCGCCCTCCGTTTGATATTGGCCTGCACGACGAAATAGTCGATCAGCGGTGCAAAGACATTGCCGAACAGGATGGCCAGCATCATGCCTTCGGGGAAGGCCGGATTGATCACGCGTATCATCACAACCATCACTCCGATCAAGGCGCCATAGATATAGCGGCCCAGGTTGGTGTGGCTGGCGGAAACCGGTTCGGTCACCATGAAGGCCAGGCCAAATGCATACCCACCCAGAACCACATGCCAATACCACGGCATCGCGAACATCGGGTTGGTATCCGACCCGATCAGGTTCAGCAGCAGAGTAAATCCGATGGTCCCGGCCAGACAGCCAACGATCAGGCGGTAATTGGCAATCTTGGTCATCAGCAGGAAGGCCATACCAATCAAGCAGGCCAAGGTCGAGGTCTCGCCAAAGCTGCCCTGAATGGTGCCGTAAAAAGCGCTGGACCATGTGATCCCTTCGGCAGCAAGAGCCTGTACGCCCTCGGCCGCTGACACCGCCAGCGCGGTTGCACCCGAGAACCCGTCAACCGGGGTCCAGACCGAGTCCCCCGACATCTGCGCAGGATAAGCGAAGTACAAAAACGCACGACCAACCAGCGCGGGGTTAAGGAAGTTCTTGCCGGTGCCGCCAAATACCTCTTTGCCGATCACCACACCGAAGATAATGCCCAAAGCCACCTGCCACAAGGGTGTAGTGGCCGGCATAATCAGAGTGTAAAGCATTGATGTTACGAGGAAACCTTCGTTCACCTCATGACCGCGCACGGTGGCAAAGATGACCTCGAATATGCCGCCTGCGACCAGTGTGACGATGTAGATAGGCAGAAAATACATCAACCCGTGCATCACATTTGCAAAGACACTGCTGGGGTCCAGCGAGATACCAAACATCTGCAGCAGAGCGATGCGCCAACCGGCGGCAGAGTCCGGCCCGAGGCTGGCGATGGACGAGTTGGCCTGATAGCCGGTGTTCCACATCCCCCAAAGGATACAGGGAATGGTCGCGATCACGACATAGGTCATGATCCGCTTCATATCCACGTAAGACCGCGCATGCGGGGCCACAGAGGTCACGGTTTTCGGAGTGTAGATAAAGCTTTCGACCATCTCGTAGATGGGGAAATACTTTTCGTACTTGCCGCCCTTGGTAAAGTTCGGCTCGATCCGATCGAAGAAGCTGCGCAAACCCATTTGGATCAGCCCTCCTTTTCAATCTTGTTCAGGCAGTCGCGCAACGCCAGCCCGTATTCATATTTTGCCGGACAGGCAAAGCCGACAAGGCCCAGATCCTCTTCGTCCAACTCTAGCGCGCCCAGAGCTTGCGCAGTATCGGTGTCCATCACCAGTAGTGCCCGCAGCAGTTGCGTCGGCAGATAGTCCTGCGGCATCAGCTCTTCGAACGTACCCGTGGGCACCATGGCGCGGCGCCCCCCATTCAGATTCGAGCTGAGCGCGTACAGCTTTTTGGCGAAAGCAGAACCCAGCACCGGCTGAACCGCAAATTTCGAAGGCATCGGGCGGATCCAACCCATCGGAATCTGGTCGTGGTCCTCACGGATGATGGTCATCTGCCTTGCAAAACGCCCCAGATAAGCCGTTGGGCCATCCGCATGCTGACCAGATAGGATCGAGCCCGAAATGATCCGTGCCGTGCCCTCCACATCAATCTCATCCCTGGTCAGGTCTTCGGTCGACGCTCCCATCACCGTACGGATCAGGCGCGGCTGACGGGCACCCGGGCCAGTCAGGGCGATCACCAGATTAGGGTCCAGATGGCCCGTCTGCATCAGGCGGCCAATGGCGATGACATCCTGATACCCGATGGTCCAGACCTGCTTTTCGCCCGCAAGCGGTTCGAGGAAATGGATGTGGGTTCCGGCCAAACCCGCAGGATGCGGACCAGAGAATGCCGCCGCCTCTACGTCTGGCAGATCGCTACCCGGAACTGAAGCACCGTCCTGCTGGCACAAATAGGTTTTGCCCTCGGTCAGCTTGGATACGGCTACCAGACCATCCGCAAATGCTTTGCCCGCGTCATTGATGATGAGTTCTGCATCTCCGGCCAGTGGCTCGCTATCCATGGCGGTGACGAAAATCGCTGCTGGCTTGGTGCCCGGAACTGGTATCTTGGAATAGGGACGCGTACGGAAAGCGGTCCACAGCCCCGCGGCGCATAGCTTGGCGGTAACACCCTCGGCGCTGTCCGCATCACCAACACCCGAGAAATCGATACCCGTGTCGTTGGCATCCGCAACCTCGATCACAACGCTTTGCAAAACCCGGCGCGCACCACGGTTGATGGCAACGATCTTACCACTTAGCGGGGCGACCATCATCGCCTCGGGTGCGTCCTTGTGACAGAAAAGCGGAGTGCCACGTTGAACGTCATCCCCCTCCTGAACCAGCATTCGCGGTTTCAAGCCAAGGTAATCGCCCCCCAAAACCCCAACAGTCTTGAATTCTGGACCCGGATGGATGGTTTGTTCCGGTGCGCCTTGCACCGGCAGCTCCAACCCTTTTTTCAGTTTGAAAGTTTGCATGTCGCTACGGTCTTCCAAGCCTCTTTACCTGTGCCGGCTGAGCCAACACCTATCTAGTGTCAGACAATAACGCGAGAATTCCAAGCAGTCGTCGCAAAAGCGTCGAATTGCGACTGAAATCCGCGGCCGTCCCTCTGATTGTGGCCCCTTTACGCGGGGATGATACCAAAAGCAAACCTGTAACCGTCAAAATTCCCTCACGGTATTCACTTTCTTGTATCACTTTCGCTGAAATTGCCTGTCGCGCCCCGATCATGTCCAGTGTAAGCACCCTTGATGGAACAAACGAACGATCTGGAAATTTTTCTGGTAGCAACGCCCGGACTAGAGGCGCCGCTGCATGCCGAGGCCACCGAACAGGGATTCGCCGATGCTAAGGTCATTGCTGGTGGCGTGGTTTGTCGGGGCGGGTGGCCCGAAGTATGGCGTGCCAACCTTTTCCTTCGGGGCGCAAATAAAGTTCTGGTTCGGATTGGCAGCTTTCCCGCTGTCCATCTGGCACAACTGGACAAACGCGCCAGAAAATTTCCGTGGTCAGATTTCCTGCGCCCGGAAGTGCCGGCAAAAGTCGAGGCGACAAGCCGCAAATCGCGCATTTATCATGCGGGTGCCGCGCGCCAAAGGATCGAACGAGCGCTGGCCGAGACACTGGGGACTCCAATCTCGACAGATGCAGCCCTGCGCGTGCTTTTGCGGATTGAGAAAGATATCTGCACATTCTCGATCGACACCTCCGGAGAGCCCCTGCACAAGCGAGGTCACAAGACTTCCGTCGCCAAGGCCCCCATGCGCGAGACAATGGCGGCCATGTTCCTGCGCGAATGTGGCTATCACGGGACCGAACCGGTGCTGGATCCCATGTGCGGGTCGGGCACTTTCGTCATCGAGGCTGCCGAGATCTCATTGGGCCTGCTTCCCGGTCGCACGCGTAATTTTGCATTCGAAAGCCTAAGGAGTTTTGATCCCGACATCTGGTCCGACATGCGCGCTGGGTCAGAACCCCCTGCCCCCGAGGTTCAGTTCTTCGGCTCCGACAGGAATGCAGGCGCGATCGAGGCCGCAAAAGCCAACGCGGAACAAGCCGGTGTTTCGACCAATACAACATTTCATTGCCACTCCGTCAGCGATCTGAAGCCCCCGCAAGGTGCTGAGGGGTTAGTGATCGTAAACCCCCCTTATGGCGCCCGGATAGGCGATGAAAAACGGCTGCGATCCTTGTATGGGAGTTTCGGCAAGGTTCTGATGTCACGCTTCAAAGGCTGGCGCGTTGGCATCGTAACAAGCACCCCATCCCTGGCCCATGCCACGCGCCTTCCTTTGCTTCCGGCAGGGCCGGTAGTGGATCACGGCGGCACAAAAATCCGACTTTATCGCACTGACCGCCTGGTCTGACATGGGTCTAATCGCGGGGATTTTGAGCCTGTCCAAAGCCTGTTATTAATCACAAACCAGACCCAGAATCCCTCTTGCACATCCAAACCCTCAGGTATAAATCACCCGCCACGGTCGGAGTGTAGCTCAGCCTGGTAGAGCACTGTCTTCGGGAGGCAGGGGTCGGAGGTTCGAATCCTCTCACTCCGACCAATAAAGCAAGGTTTCAACTGCAAAGATTTTTTGCTGTTTGACCAATAAACCTACTTTTCCGCACAATTTGGTTCGAGGATTCACTGCATGAATCCAAGGTGATAGCTGTGTGGTATGAACTGCTTTACTCCCACGAAGTCAAAATGACGAACTGGTTGGCCTACAATGAAGCGTTGAAACGGCTCGGCGCAAGGAATGAGGCCCTGCGCGCCTCTAGAAACCTCTGTCGCGCCATCAGGTAAAATTGAGACAACGAGCATCGCTGGAGGCGCGTCGAGGGCAAGATAAATTGTATCAAATTGCTCGGCCGGTGCTTGGTGGTTTGCGACTTCAACCAGCAAGTCACAGAGTTACTGGCCCCTATCGACATCCTGAACGGTTACACAGCGAACGACATACAAATCACAAAGCGCGCAGGATATATTTGCCTACGCCCGTGGGCGGCGGCGATCATGCAGCTGTCATGAGAATGTTGATCAAGACTTCAAAGCTCCGCGATGTTGATATCCGTCGCGTGTGCGAAGTGGCACACCATGTCCTGGGCGTCGTCATTCCAGCGCCCGCGCACGCCCCTGAGGCTCTTTCGCCGAAGGTGAGATAGGCCCCAAGATCAGGTCCGTAATTAACTGTGGTCGATGAACAGGAACCGGTTTCTCTGTATCGCTGGCTTCTGGAAAACAACCTGTAACCGCAAGCCTTGTTTCTTGGTGGCTCTGCCAAATCTGTCGCTCTGTCTGGCGTAATAGTCGTATTTAGCTTTCGCAATTTTTGATTATTGCTGATCATCAGGGTGAATTTGATGTATTCTTGCTGAATGTGCTGGGAATTGACCAGGAGAACGACCCAAACAAAGCGCTTATACAAAATTAGAAGCGACTAGGGAGGAATTTGATGATGTACTATAGGCTAAAGGCGGTCAGGGGCTGTCGGATAATGATAGCTGCGCTGTTTTCTACTCTCTCTTTGAGTAATGCGATGGCGCAAAGTAACTCTGAGAGCGAAACCACAATCCCAGAGCCCGGGCCGTCCATCACCTTCACATCCTGGACCGGCCCTTACATGCGAAGTCAGATGCTTGGGTTTGTGCGCCCTTATGAGCAAGCCAAAAACGCTGATGTGCATGTTGCACATTACAATGGTGGCATCTCGGAAATCCGCGATCAGGTCGAAAGCGCAAATGTGATTTGGGATGTGGTCGACCTTACGCAAGCAGATTCACTTCGCGCCTGCGAAGAGGGCTTGCTGGAGAACATATCTGACATAGAACTGCCTGATGGCGTCGATGGCACACCATTTCGAGAGGATTTTGTCGAAGGTGCCCTGAATGATTGTGGCGTAGGAGTCATCGTATGGGGCACCGCATATGCGTATAACAATTCTCAATTCGCAGAAACGCCTCCATCAACCATTTCGGATTTCTTCGACACAGAAACCTATCCTGGGCCACGTGCCATCCGAAATGATCCG
The DNA here is from genome assembly GCF_059609905.1 of Ruegeria sp. YTSA226. Classification (NCBI taxonomy): domain Bacteria; kingdom Pseudomonadati; phylum Pseudomonadota; class Alphaproteobacteria; order Rhodobacterales; family Roseobacteraceae; genus Ruegeria; species Ruegeria sp. YTSA226. The sequence continues at coordinate 131,841 of NZ_JBXWMQ010000005.1, read as the reverse complement.
ACAGTGATCATGGAATGGGCCCTTATGGCCGACGGCGTAGCCCGCGATGATGTGTATCCAACGCTCGAAACCGAAGAAGGTGTTGAGCGCGCGCTGAAAAAGATGGACGACATAAAAACCGGCCTGCAAATCTGGGAAACCGGGCGTGAACCCGTACGTCTGCTGAACTCTGGCGACATTGCGATGTCATCGATCTGGGCCACTACCGGTGCAACGGCCGCCCAGGAAGACGGTTCCGATTTTACGGTCAACATGGACGGCCGTGTGATTGAGCTGGATCTGTTCGGAATACCAAAAGGAAGCCAGAATAAAGAAGAAGCCATTGATTTTATTCGCTTTGCTAGCAGCTCAAATTCGCTGGCCGATATGGTCGGGTACCTGCCAAATGGTCCAACCCGAAAATCTTCGATGACACTCCTGTCAGACGACGTTTTGGAGCGCATCCCGAACGGTCCGGCGTATGAAGACAATCTTTACATTCTGTCGGACGCCGAGTGGTGGGCCACCAACCACGGGCGCCTGGAAGAGGCGTTCCAGTCCTGGCTCGCAACCTCCGCCCGTCAGGGCGCTGCGGGTTCAACACGGTAAGCCGAAACAACAGGTCTAAGAGGTGCAAAATGAGTGATCAATCAACACAGAAACCTGACAATCTTGTAGCAAAGAGCGGCTTGTTCAAAGGTATGAATCCGACGATGGGTATCGCTTCGATGGTGATGATATTGGGGTTTGTGTTTTTCACGATCCGTGATGTTGAAGCTTCAAGTGCGATCTTTGCGACAGGTAAAGACTTCATCATCGGTAGCCTGGACTGGTTCTATGTACTGGTCGTTAACGCGGCACTGTTTTTCGTAATTTGGCTTATGATCAGCCGGTTCGGACACGTGAAGCTGGGCAAGGATGATGACGAGCCAGATTTTTCAACGTTTTCATGGATTTGCATGCTGTTTAGTGCGGGCTTGGGATCTGGTCTGATCTATTGGGGTGTTGCAGAGCCAATGTTCCATATCCAAGGCAGCCCATTCCTTGAGCGGGCGGGAATTGAACCAGGTTCGGTTGACGCCGCGGTTTCTGCGGTAACGATCACGAATTTCCACTGGGGTTTCCACGGTTGGGCCCTTTATGTGCTGGTTGGCCTCTGCCTTGCATATTTCTCGTACCGCCATGGGCTTCCTCTGACTTTGCGCACCGCTCTTTATCCTGTGCTGAAGGAACGAATCTACGGTCCCTGGGGTCATCTCGTCGATCTGATTGGCGTATTTGGTACAATCTTTGGCCTCGCAACCTCATTGGGGTTGGGCGTCACACCAATAGCCGCCGGTCTTGAGGATCTTGGCTGGATGGCAAACACCCAGACAAATCAGTTGATCCTCGTCGCAATCATCACCTGTCTTGGCACGGCTTCTGCTGCATCAGGTGTTGGCAAAGGCGTTCGTATCTTGTCTGAAGCCAACGTTATGGCAAGTGTTGGCCTGCTGCTCCTGTTCATCATTCTGGGACCAACGGCATTCCTGTTGGGCATAACCATATCCGGATTTGGAGATTACCTCTGGACGGTGATACCCATGGGTTTCTGGATCAACGGTGAGCCCGAAAACCAATGGCAGAGCTGGTGGACGATCTTTTACTGGGGCTGGTGGATCGCATGGTGCCCGTTTGTTGGACTGTTCATTGCGCGGGTATCAAAGGGGCGGACGATCAAGCAATTCTGCTATTGCGTTCTTCTTATTCCAACCTCAGTCGTGATGCTCTGGATGGGTGTCTTTGGTGGCGCAGCAGCCGGGGTCGATCTGTTCTACGACGCAGGTGTCGTCGAGGCGGTCAACAATGACTACGCCGCTGGCGTATTCCAAACGGTCAAAGGATTTGGCTACACATGGTTGGTGTACCCGATCACAGTGTTGATTACGGTTCTGCTGATTTCGTGGTTTGTCACGTCTTCTGACTCGGGGACACTCGTGATGTGCACAATGCTGTCGATGGGTGACGAGCATCCGCCAATCAAGTTCCGTGTATTTTGGGGTATTACCGCAGGCGTTGTTGCCGGTGTCCTAATGCTGGCCGGTGGGTTGAGCGCGCTACAGACAGCGTCCATCGTCGCAGGGCTACCAATCGCTGTGATCTTGTTGTTCATGATCTATGGTATTGTCTCGTCGCTTCACGCTGAGCATCCAGTGCCCGATGTTGAGGATAAGTACGAAATGGAGTTCCTCAACAGATAGGCAGCCATTGTGGTTCAATTTGTCGAGAGGCAGTTACATCTGCCTCTCGACAATTACAGACATGGGTTTCGACCTGTCCGCGAAGCTTTTCTCGTTCTGATGTGAAGTTTGCCAAACTTTCTGGGAGCAAACGAATACGAAAGAACCTCTGCCTAATGGTTTCCACCAGCATCTCTGCTACCCGCGTGGTACAGCAACTGGATAGGCTTGTCGGCTCTCCATGGTGAGCCTCTCACACAATCTCGACCCGTGAACCAAAGGTACATTGTGGGGGATAGTCCGATCCTGGTCGTGATGGAGCGGTTTCTTTCGCCCATGCCTTCCATTGTCCCTTAAAGGTAATGCCCAAAGCCAAAAAACCAGGTTCGGAATGGAATGCAGGCTAAGTCTTCCGCCGTTTCGGGACAGAATCGCCACCTTTTGTAGATTTGGCCGCTGCGACTCGCGCTCGGTTCTTCTTGCTGCTTGACTTACCTTTGGGTGGAGGTGGACCCTTTGATGCTGTTCGGGCAGATTTGATATCGCCGCCTTTGGCTTCAGATTTACCGCCCTTACGTGCCTTTGGCTTTGCACCAACCGGTTTGAACAAGGCATCTGCCTCGTCTTTCGAAGCACGCTGGCGTTCTACTTTGGCTGATTTGACGGCCCTTGTGGAACGTTCTGCAGGGCTGGAAGGTGCCCGGCCCTCGGGTTCAGGCTTGCGACGTCCATAGGTTGCAGTGCCGCTCCGTTCGGTCGGAGTCGTATCTCGTTTGCTCGTAATCGGTTTGCCTTTTTGCTTTCCGATGGGCTTGGTCCGGCCAGTTGCAGCAAAGTCCGGTGCCGTGTCCAGACGCACGAGATTCTTGACCTTTTCGATCTTCATCTCGGGCCCAACGGCTGTCAGAAACCCTTCGACGCTGGGCTCACGGATCTCGAAATAGGTCACATCATCGGCAATCCGGATGGCCCCAATGTCATCCTTCGTCAGATTGCCTGACTTGCAGATCATCGGCAGCATATAACGCGGCGACGCATTTTGATTGCGCCCCTCGGACAGCGAAAACCAGACGCTGGGGCCAAAGGCCGCGCGCGGTTTCTGGCTTTGCTGATCGACCGTCGACAACTCTTCTGGCGCGGAATGACGCAGCTTGTACTGCCGCAGGTAAGCTGCTGCAATCTGCTCAGGGGTAAAGCTTTCTACCATTTTCTGAACTGCTGCGCGTTCACTTTCCGTGATCTCTGCTTGCCAGTCATCTGATGCGAACATTCTCACCTGATCGCGTTCGGTCACCTCTTCGGCTGACGGGGCTGTCCCCCAATCGGCGGTCAGCTTGGCGAATTTCAGAATACGTTCCGCCTTTTTCCGCGACGCGGGTGCAACCACTAGTGCGCTGACACCCTTGCGCCCGGCCCGGCCTGTTCGACCCGAGCGGTGCAGCAGTGTTTCATGGCTGTTTGGCAGTTCCGCATGGACCACCAAATCAAGGTTAGGCAAATCAATACCGCGGGCGGCAACATCCGTTGCCACACAGACCCTGGCACGCCCATCGCGCATGGCCTGCAAGGCGTTCGAGCGTTCGCTCTGGGTCAATTCTCCGGATAGGGCGACGACCGAAAAGCCCCGGTTTGACAGGCGCGCTGTCAGACGTGACACCATCGCGCGGGTATTGCAGAACACGATGGCGTTCGGCGCCTCATAATAGCGCAACACATTGATAATTGCATTCTCGCCGTCGCGCGGGCCGACCAACATAGCACGATAATCGATATCGGCGTGCTGCGTCTTTTCGCTGACGGTGCTCACACGTTCTGCATCGCGCTGATACCGTGTCGCCAAATTGGCAATCGCACGTGGGACAGTGGCAGAAAACAGCAAAGTCTGACGGTCTGATGGTGTTTCATCCAGAATGAATTCCAGGTCCTCTCGGAACCCGAGATCCAACATCTCATCGGCCTCATCAAGAACCACGGCGCGAATGGCCGTCAGGTCGATCGAGCCCCGCATGATATGATCCCGCAGCCGTCCCGGAGTGGCGACAACAATATGCGCGCCACGTGCCAAGGCACGACGTTCGTCCCGGATGTCCATGCCCCCAACGCAAGACGCCAAAAACGCGCCCGCATCGGCAAACAACCAACTCAGTTCACGCTTTACCTGCAGCGCCAGTTCCCTTGTAGGTGCAACAACCAGTGCCAGCGGCGCGCCTGCGGTCTCGAATGTCTCAGCGTCACCCAAAAGTCGCGGCGCAATCGCCAGGCCAAACCCGATGGTTTTTCCCGATCCGGTTTGGGCCGAAACCAGCATGTCCTTCCCCTCCAGTTCGGGCCGGGTTACAGCCTGCTGAACTTGGGTTAAGGTGTCATAGCCCTTGCGAGCCAGCGCATTTGCAATGGTTTGTTTCACAGCGGTGGTTCTTTTCATCGGTCAGGAGATGGGATTGTGCGGTATTGCAATCAATGCATCATCCATGGGTAAAGACAGCCCCTTAACGAGTGTCTTGACTATTGTATAGCCACGAACCGGGACAGATGCGCTGAAAATCCCGTATCCTGTCCGTACTGCTCCCTTTCAGTAGCGGCTTGAGACCCTCGCCGCTTTCGGTTCAATTTGTTGAGACGCGGCAGAAGCGCAGGCTTGGGATAGTCAAAACAGGCGTTTTTCTGTAGAGCTTTCAACCGTCTGTAAACCCGCTGTCCCTGTCGGGCTGGCGGTCAACGTGACTACTCCTTCGGGAAATCTACTACAAGCAGTCGGATTCGATGGCTTCTACGACCACGTTATCTTCGAATTTAGGGCATGACGTTGAGCCAATGGCGCGGTCCCTCTTGCGTCTATGCAGACGCCAGCCGTTTCATTGCGCTCATGAGAGGCATAGCCCGCACACCTCCCTGCCCCTGCACTTCCTTGTCGTTGGCATAGACAAGGATGCGCTCTGAGGCGTCCAATTCTTCTGTCGCGATGTGAAACCCACGCGTGACCTTCGCTGATGTCGTCCGCTTGATCTCTATGGCCCAGAGGCCGCCGCGGGGAAGTTTCAACATCAAATCCACCTCAGCCCCTGCTGAAGAGCGATAGAAGCTTGCTTCTGTTCCGCGCGGTGCCGCGGCGATCAGGTTTTCGATGCAGAACCCTTCCCAACTACCGCCGACAACCGGATGCCCAAGCAGGTCTTCCGGTGTTTCGATCCCAAGAAGCGCATGGGCCAACCCGGAATCGCGAATATAAACCTTGGGAGATTTGACCAAACGTTTTCCGGCATTGGAATGCCATGGCTGCAAACGGCGCACCAGCATCAGGTCGACCAGCAAATCAAGATAGCGGGCAACGCTCTGGCCCGATACGCCAAGGTTTCCCGCGAGTTTCGCCGCATTGAGTAACCCGCCTTGCTCATGGGCAAGCATTGTCCAGAACCGGCGCAATGTTTCCGCCGGGATGCGCAACCCAAAAGCCGGAACATCGCGTTCCAGATAGGTGCGGATGAAATCCTCGCGCCATGCCAGGCTGGTTTTGTCGTTCTTGGCAAGGAAGCTATCTGGAAACCCACCCCGCAACCACAGCGCAGAGATCGAGTCCGCTCCGGTTTCCGACAAAATGAAAGGCGTCAGCTCGTGATAGCTGACCCGGCCAGCCAAAGATTCTGCGCTTTGGTGCAAAAGCGTGTTCGAGGCCGACCCCAGCAGCAGGAATTGCCCAGTCCGATACCCTTGTCTTCGTCGTCGGTCAATCTGACCGCGTAATGCCTTAAACAGGCCGGGCATAAGCTGAACTTCATCGATCACCACCAGGCGCCCAACCTGCTCGTCGAGATAGAGGTCTGGTTCTTCGAGCACCTGGCGATCAGCAGATCTCTCCATATCAAGATAGACAGCGTCACGGCTTTCAGCGATATCCTGCGCGAGGGTTGTCTTCCCAACTTGCCGCGGCCCAAGCAGGACTACACCCGCCTGGTTCTCGAGAGAGTCTTCAACTGACTTCCTATCACCGCGCTTGATCATACCTTGCATTTATCCCATTTGATGGAAGATTTACAAGGATAAAATTCCAAATTACTGTCCAGTGAAACCCTATCGTCTCGGCCCTTCACCCCAGAACCATGACACGCAAGTCTGGACCTTAGGTCGAGCATAATCGTGGAAAGCTGCGTCCCATTTGATCAAGAGAAAATAGAACCTGAGTACGTTCTTCTTTCTTAACTATTAAATTTGAAGAGTCCTCTTTGCATCCCTCAATTTCATTTCCATTGCCCTGAAGGGCGAAGCCAACTAGGTACTTGCCGCGCACAAACCCCTAAGAATCTGCGAAAAATCAAATCGCAGAAAGGACCAGGATCATGACCATACCAGCAATCAAAAACGCTGACACAGGCACGCTGGCTGGCTCGGGAATGCATATTCTGGTCGATCATTACGGCAGCCTATACCTAACCGACGTAATGCACATCGAAGAGGCACTGACCCGCGCGGCGCGGGAGGCTGGCGCAACGATACTGTCGGGCAAGTTCCACAAATTTGGCGGGCATGGCGGTGTGACCGGAGTGTTGTTGCTGGCAGAATCCCATATCTCGATCCACACTTGGCCGGAAAATGATTATGCCGCCATCGACATCTTCATGTGTGGCACAACGCAACCGGACAAAGCGGTCGCATATCTTGAGAAGTACATGCGCCCTGCCCGAGTTGAAATTACGCGCGTCAACCGCGGTTTACCGGAACCAGTAGTCCCAACCGTCTAAGTAATATCCCATCAGTGCATGCGATTGCAGTGTATTAGGTTCGGCATCGACCCGGTCGGTATCACCGCCAAAAATCTGTGCCGCGCGCCAAACATCATCGTCGAGATAGCTCAACCCATCCGGCAGTTCGATTCTACGGTCGGTCAATGGTTCAAATGTAGCCAGAACAAACCCCCATTCGCCGAAGCTCGGCACGTAGCTGTGATAGGGAACCGCCTGCAGTCCCCGCCCGGGTCTTTGCGGATTGCGGCTGCTCTCAATCGTTTCGGCCACCGACCAAAAGGCCTGCCGAGCAAAGAACGTTGATCCGGCCTGAGTGACAAAGACCCCCTGCCCGCTTAGCCGTTCGGCCAGCAAGCCGTAGAATTGCTTGGTGTATAACCGGGACAAGGCGATGGATTTGGGGTCTGGCAGATCAATGATCACCACGTCGTAAATCTGGGTTTCCCGCTCCAGAAACCTCCAGGCGTCTTCATTGACAACCGTCACGCGCGAGTCGCTGAGAGCATTGTCGTTCAGCTTGGACAGATCTGGATGGTCGCGAAACAACTGCGTCACACGCGGATCAAGATCCACCAGCGTCACGGACTGCACCTCGGGATAGCGCAGCACCTCGCGCGCGGCCATGCCGTCTCCACCCCCTAGGATCAGAATGTCACGCGCGCGCGGCGCAAGGGCCATGGCCGGATGCACCAGTGGCTCGTGATAGCGGTGTTCGTCAAGGGAATCGAACTGGATCGAATGATCCAGAAACAGGCGCACCCGGTCGCGGTACCGGGTGACGGTGATCTGCTGATACGACGTGGCCTCGGACAGGATGACATCATCTTCGAACAGTTCGGCCTCGGCGACCGAGACCAGCCGTTCGGACTGCCACAGTGCGCCCAGTGTTGCCACAAAGGCCACCGCCCAAACCGCAACCTGGACTCGCGTGGCCCATTCCCGAAACACCAACAGAGACAGGCCTGCGACGGCAAGGTTCAACCCTCCAAAGGCCAGGCTGGCCGACATCAGTCCCAGATATGGGATTACCAGCAGTGGAAAAGCCAGCGAGGCAACCAGCGCACCGATGTAGTCGACGCTCAGCACGTTTTCAAAGCGGAACTTCAACGCCCCAATCTGTTCCAGAACACGGGCGATCAAAGGGATCTCCATCCCCGACAGGATACCAATGGCAATCAAGGCGCCGTACAGCGGCAGGGCCACCTGCCCCATCCACGCGTAGTTCAGAAACAACACCGGCGCCAAAAATCCGCCGACAATGCCCAATAGGATCTGAGCCCAGACAAATCCGGAAAACGCATCCGAGACAAAGCGCGATAGCCAGGCCCCGACCCCCATTGCTGACAGAAAGATACCAATCACCAGCGAGAACTGGCGGACGGAGTCCCCCAGCAGATAACTGGAGAGTGTGGCTGCAATCAGCTCATAGATCAGACCGGCGACGGCCACCAGAAAGGTGGCCAGCAACAACCACGCGGCGCGCGCCTCAACCGCGCGGGGCGGGGTCATGACAAGATGACAGCCGCAATGATGATGGAAACTGCTACAAACAGCAGCCCGATCAGGATCGCCAACGCGATGTTCTGATCTTTTTCGATCTCGTGCACGACCGAGAAGGGTGTCATCCAGTCGATCACCTTCCACACGACCCACATCAGCGTCACGCCCAGAAGGGTGTAGAAGATTGTGCTGATGATTTCTGCAATCTGAATTGCTGCTATATAATCCATTGATTCCTCACTATTTTATCCGATTTGACCGATAGTACCCGCCGCCACCGCTGCCGACCCGAACCGAGGTGTCCAAGTCACGGCTTTCGGCCCAATACCCATGCCACGAGACATAACCTGTGGCAGCCACGGCCAGAGTTGAAATGACGACGAAAATGATCCTGAAAGCTGTCACTTTAATCCTCATTTACCCAATCAGTTCCCGACCACCGGGCGCGTTGATGCAACCATTTGCGCCCGAACTGAAACAGGAACAGCGCTCCAAAAACCCCGGCCAGCGCGAATGTCCAAAGACCACTGGACAGTCCGGTTTTGACACTGACCTGCAACTGGCTGAACGGCTGCCCCGGTACATGGCCTACGCCCGACCCGGTCCAAAGCCCCTGCTCAGGCACGTCTAATACCAGTGTGTAATCGCCTGTGCGATCTGGTCGAAACGTCAGGCTCGCAAATTTGCTGCCTTCGCTCCACGATCCTTCCGAGTCGCGCCCGGTGTAATATTCGATCGTTCGGCCCGCCTCGAATACTGGCTCTCCTTCGGGATCAAGCAGCTCGATGTCCAGATAGATCCAACTGTTTTTGACATTGCCCGAGAAGGAAACGCGCGTCAGTTGGCTGTCGGCTTCAAGCGGGATTGTGATTTCGGCCGGGAAGTCGCCACGTTTTAGCGCCTGACGCTCTATCGCCCTCTCCCCTGATCGTTGAGAGAAAGAGACCGCCATCACAAGACAGAGGATCGTAAACACGAATGATACGACCAGCAAAAATCTATAGTTTGGGCCCTCGATGAAAGGTTGCAGCGGATGCACCCGATGTGGGTTCAGGTTCAATGAAACCCCAAAAGCTGCTTCGGCCTGCTGTTTCGAAACATAGAACGAGCGATAGGTCTCACGCTCGGACCCGGTGGTCGAAAACCCCAGCATCGCCGTATCAGACATCGCCGAAATTGTGGTTGTCTTTTCCCCCAGTGACGGCGGCCAGGTGAATTCACCCTCAACATAGGTGACCGCGCTTGTGGTGGTCTCGTAATACACAAAGCGCCCATCCTCGATCGTCACAGAGGGAGGGGATTCCGCCGTCTCAACCCACCGCTCCGACATCCAGGCCGATCCGCGATAGCGTCTGGAAAACACCAGATGCCCCGCCTCAAGCGTCAGCCAGGCATAGCCGTGAGTTGGCGAATAGAGCTGATGGTCTATCCATTGGTAGACCCGTCCGCCCCAGCGCTCGGCATGTTCGATCAGACCAATTATGGTGAACTCGGCACCATACAACGACCCACTCATCCCAATCGAAAGCGGGGTTTCCGGGCGTTTCTGATCCTTGAACTGCCGCAATGTCCGATAGTTGTTCTGTGCATCCAGCTCGGCCCCGCAATACGAACAGATCTGCACGATCACCCGGCCACCGCCCAGTACATCCAGACCGGCGCCGCAGCAGGTGCAGTTGATCGAAAGAAGACTTGGATCTCGGGTCATGGCTGCCGCTGAACCTTCACGTCAAATGCGTCATACCACCGACCGTAGAACCAGATCGCATGACCGGGCCAGAATTCGCCGGACAACAAAGCCTCGTCCCCGGCGGAAGCGTTCACGAATTCATGGCTTTCCCCGACCTGAAGCACCTCATCGAACTGTCCACGCAGCGCGATACATTCGGCATGTTCAACTTCGGTAACCGTGAATGTGGCCGCGTCGAAATCCAGCGTTTCGCCCAGCTTGAACGGAGGCATGAATTTCGGCGTGTCCTTTTCGGTCAAGCGTTTCTGCCGAACGACATCTCCCTCATCGAGCGATATCCAGCAGGTGCGGCCATCACCATCGACACCGCAGAACTCATCCCAGAACCCCCGCCCGTAGGAATAGCGCGCATGACCAAGAATCAATGTCGACGTTCGACCCAGTTGCACTTGATCGCCTATCCCGAACAAAAGCGGTGCATCGTGCATCTCACCCTGCTGGCCCGCCGATTGAACCTGGACATCATTGATCATCAACGTCGTACCGCAGGACGCACAGGTGGCAACCTTTATCCCTTTCAGCGCAATCGGGGTTTGCGCACCGCAGTTTGGACAGTTCAAAGTCTTCATGCTTTCAAGTCGCGCAAAGAAAATGAAAGTTCAAGCCGTTATTGGTTCTGGAGAATACACGTCCGGTGCCGCCTCGCCCTTGTTGCCAGAATTCAAACAGAACCACTTAGGTGGAACTGAACATGCTGGCGGTTCTGTTAGAAGTGCCGTCAGCCCCAGCAATCATCTGAGTTAGTCGTGAAATAGGATTTCAGCTGCGTCTTTGCTTATGGTTGTGCCCTTCCTGCCCGCAACGATATCCGCCAGATCGGCCAGTGCGCCGATGGCTGCGGATTTGCCGGTAAGCCGCGCAAACTGGGCGGCGGCCTCGACCTTTGGGCCCATCGAACCGGCGGCGAAATTGAACTTGGCCATGGCCTTTGGTGAGGCGGCTTTTATGCCACGCTGAGTATCGGTACCCCAGTCCAGATAGGCACAATCAGCATCCGTTGCCGAAATGAACAAATCGGCCCCGACCTCTCGGGCCAGCAGCTCCGAGGCCAGATCCTTGTCGATCACCGCTTCTATCCCCTCCAGATAACCCGGAGAAGTATAGGCCGTGGGAATGCCACCGCCACCGGCACAGATCACCACGGTTTGCCGTTCCAGCAGCCATTTGATCGGCCTGATTTGAAAAATCCGTTTCGGCAGCGGAGAGGCAACAACCCGTCGCCATTTGTCACCATCCGCACGAATTTGCCAGCCCTTGTCGGTGGCCAATCGTTCAGCCTCGGGTTTGTCATATACCGGACCGATGAATTTTGTGGGGTCGTCAAAGGCGGGATCCTTGGCATCGACCTCAATCATGGTCAGCAGCGTGGCCAGAGGCGTCTCGGGCGGCAGACGGTTGCCCAGCTCTTGCTCGATCATATAGCCGATCATGCCCTCGGTTTCCGCCCCAAGCACGTCCAGCGGATAGGCCTCATCCGGTTTATAGGCGTTGCCCTGTAGGGCCAGTAATCCCACCTGAGGGCCATTCCCGTGGGTCACAATCAACTCGTTCCCCTCGGCAATGGTGGCCAGCGCCTGCGCGGCGATGGCCGTGTTTTCACGCTGGTTCTCGGCGGTCAGGGCCTGACCCCGCCGCAGCAGCGCATTGCCCCCAAGGGCGACGACGATGCGCATGACTCAGGCCCCCAGAGTGGCGACCAGAACGGCCTTGATTGTGTGCATTCGGTTTTCGGCCTGTTCAAACTGAATACCGGCGGGGCTTTCGAATACCTCTTCGGTGACCTCCATTTCGGTGATGCCGAATTTCTCGTGGATGTCTTCGCCCACTTTTGTCTCGGTATTGTGGAAGGCGGGCAGGCAATGCATGAATTTGACGTTTGGATTGTTTGCCGCTGCCATTAACGCGCTGTTGACCTGATAGGGGGTCAGCTGCTTGATCCGGCTGTCCCAGACCTCTGGTGCTTCGCCCATCGAGACCCAGACATCGGTGTGGATGAAATCCACGCCATCCACGGCGGCCGCAGGATCATCGGTGATGGTCAGCGTCGCGCCGTAACGCGCGGCGGCTTCTTCCGCCGGACCGCGGAATTCGTCGGACGGCCACAGATCACGTGGGGCGGCGATGCGGACGTCCATCCCCATCATGCAGCCCGCGATCATCAGCGAATGGCCCATATTGGACCGCCCGTCGCCCACATAGGCGTATTTGATGTCATGCAGGGGCTTTTCTCCATATTCCTGCATGGTCAGCAGATCGGCCAGCATCTGGGTCGGGTGGAACTCATCGGTCAGCCCGTTATAGACCGGCACGCCCGCATTGGCGGCCAGTGTTTCCGCCAGTTCCTGCCCAAAACCGCGATATTCAATGCCGTCGAACATGCGGCCCAGCACGCGGGCAGTGTCCTTCATGCTTTCCTTATGCCCGATCTGTGATCCCGAGGGGCCGAGATAGGTGACGCCAGCCCCCTGATCCATCGCGGCCACTTCAAAGGCGCACATGGTCCGGGTCGAGGATTTTTCAAAGATTAGGCAGATGTTCTTGCCTTTCAGATGCTGGATTTCAGACCCCGCATATTTTGCGCGTTTCAGATCGCGCGACAGGTCCAGCAAATAACGCAGCTCGCGCTGGTCGAAATCGAGCAGTTTCAGGAAGCTGCGGCCTTTGATGTTAAATGCCATTGGTCAATCTCCTTTTTTCAGTAATCGGGTTCAATAATCCACGGGGTCACGCCAGATCGGGCAGGTCATGCAATGCCCGCCGCCGCGTCCGCGCCCCAATTCCGAGCCCGAGATCGTGATCACTTCGACCCCCGCCTTCCGCAGCAGCGTGTTGGTATAGGTGTTGCGGTCATAGGCAACGACCACGCCGGGCTCTAACGCCACCACGTTGTTGCCGTCGTCCCACTGCTCGCGTTCCTGATTGAATGCGTCTCCGCCTGTCTGAACGATGTTCAGAGATTTGATCCCCAAGCATTCGGCGGCCACATCGAACAGATGTTTGTCATCGCGCCGGAAGTCGATCGTGTCCTCTTTGTTTCCGGGGCGCAGGCTGATGCACTGGATGTCGTTACAGACATCAACATAGGCAGTCGCGGTCTCACGGTCGCAATGGCTGAACACTGTATCCAGATGCATAGCCGCGCGGCTGCGGGGCATCTGACAGGCAACAACCCTCTCCGCCGCGCCTTTGGCAAACAGAGCGCGGGCGACTTGACCAACCGCCTGCGGACTGGTGCGTTCGCCCATGCCGATCAACACACTGCCATTGCCCCAGGGCATGACATCACCGCCTTCGACCGTGGCCGCACCGTGATCCTTGTCTGGGTCACCCCACCAGATCTCGAAATCTGCGTCGCGGAACTCGGGGTGGAACTTGTAGATCGCGGTCACCAACAGGGTTTCGGGGCGTCGCGCCGGCCAGTACATCGGGTTGACCGTAACGCCGCCATAGATCCAGCAACTGTTGTCACGAGTGAACTGCGTATTTGGAATCGGTGGGATCACAAAGCCCAATGGCCCCAGATAGCTGCCGAACATACCTGAGGGTTTGAACGGCATATCTTCGACCGCGATGCCGCCGATCAGATATCTGGCCAGATCCTTGGCCGCCATCTCATCCAACCAGCCGCGCAGCTCATTCAGCATACCGACGCCCACCTGATTTTCGGTAATGCGGCGGTCCAGAACCCAATTACGGGCTCCCTTGTCCTTCAGCGTTTCTGCAAGCAGCGTCTGGAATTCTAAAACCTGAACCCCGCGATCCTCCATCTTCATGCGGAAATCGGCATGGTCAGAGCGTGCTTTGTGCACCCAAAGAACATCGTCATAAAGCAATTCTGCCGCATTGCCGGGGGTCAGGCGGGAATGGGCCAGACCCGGTTCGCAGACCATCACCTTTCGAAGTTTCCCAATCTCGGAATGTGCGCCAAATCCAGTCATGATATCTCCTTTGATGTAATCGCGCCGGACTGCCAACGCAGCCAGACATGGATGGGCAACCCAGCCAACAGCAACAGGACGCCCCAGAAAACGACGTCTTTTCCAGCGCCGAAAATCGCCCAGAATGAATAGACAAAACCGAGACCCGCCAGCACAAAGGCCTGCGGTGGCAGGCGGGTGCGTTCTTTGCGTTTTGCGCGGATCATAATTTCGGCACCTGCGCACAACAGGTAGGGAACCAGCGTGGATAGGGTGGCCAACAGAATAATGAATTCAAACTGTTCAGCCAGGGATCGGGTGTAGTTCATAGCGATCAAAGCGCTGGCTAGCAGGCTTGAGGAGATCAGGCCAAATGCCGGCGTACCAGTCCGTGACACCCGGGCAAAACCGGCCGGGAACAACCCGTCACGCGCCGCGCCCAGTGGCACTTGCCCGGTCAGCAGCACAAATCCGTTGAGCGTGCCGAAGGTCGAAACGCAGGCCCCGACCGCGATGAATACCGCACCGCCAAACCCCCACATCACATGCGCAACATCCGCCAGCGGTGCGTTGCTTCCGGCCAGCGTGCCGGATGGCACCACCCCAAGCGCCACATAGGTCGTGGCAATATAGACCAATGCGGCAACACAGGTTCCGACAATCGTCGCAAGAGGGATCGTTTTGGTAGGGTTCCTGACATCGCCCGCCGGAACCGTTGCGGATTCGAGCCCCACAAAGGCCCAAAGCGTCAACGCCGCGCAGGCCGAGATCGCCGATATGTTCGACATTCCACTAAGGTTGGCCGGCCGGAAGTTGGCCGGTTGGACATGGGACAGTCCCAGCAGGATCAGCACCAGCAGCGGGGCCAGCTTCATCACCGTGGTCACCACTTGCACAATCCCGGCCTGCCGAACGCCGCGCAGATTGACCCAGGTGAGCAGCCAGATCGCACCAAGTGAGACCGCCAATCCCGCGAGCGCAGTTTCCCCAATGGCGGGCACCATAAAGCTGAGATAGCCAGCAAAGGCGACGGCAACGGCGGCATTCCCAGACCACAGCGCGATCCAATAGCCCCAAGCAATCAGGAAACCGGCAAAATCACCAAAGCCCTCGCGCGCATAAGCGTATGGCCCGCCGGTATTGGAAGACAATCGCGCCAGCCGACCAAAGATCAGGGCCAGCACAATCGCGCCACCTGCGGTCAGAACCCATCCCGCCATCGAGATTGGCCCGAACACGGCCAGAGAAGACGGCAGCAGGAAAATACCGGACCCGATCATATTGCCCACCACCAGCGCGGTGCACATCCAGAACCCAAGGGTTCCTTTGGGTTTAGATCGGGTGTCGGTGGGCATAATGCGACCTCATGCCAACGCGGAAAGGCTGAGCCCGGCCATGATGATGACGATCAGGATCAGTAAAAGCGGCCACATGAAACTGAGCCAGCGTTCATAGGGCACACGCCCTAGGGCAAGCCCGCCCATGACCACCGCAAAGGTGGGGTTAATCAGGTTCACCAAACCGCTGGCTGACTGATAGGCCGTCACGACCAAAGACCGTTCTACGCCGGAAAAGTCTGCTAGCGGCGCCATGATCGGCATCGTCAGAACCGCCAGGCCCGAAGATGACGGGACGAGGAAGGACAACAGCCCCTGCAAGGCGAACATCGCATTGATAAAGGCCACTTTGCCCAAACCATCCACGGCACTTTCTGCCCAATACAAAATGGTATCGGTGATGTTTCCTGCGTCCATGACCACTACGATCCCGCGCGCGATCCCGATCACCAGCGCAACGCCCAGCAAATCCCGGGCACCGTCAACGAAGGTCGAGGTGAATTCCTCTTCCCCGATCCGTGCGATCAATCCCACGACTATCGAGGACACAATGAACAGGCCGGACATCTCGGCCATCCACCAGCCTCCTGCCGCGACACCCCAGATCATCACGCCAAAGCTGGCCGCAAAGATCAAAAGGATCAGCCCATGCATACTCGTAAAGGTCGGAGCTTCACCGCCCGTGCGGCCACCTTTGAGGAAATGCGCCTCATTGCTTTCGCGCTTGTCGGCAACGATGGACAGATCCGGATCGGCTTTGACCTTGGCTGCATATCGCATGACAAAAACCACACAGGCCAACCAGCATGCCAGCAACAGCGCAAAGCGCAGCATTATGCCATTGGTGAAGGGCACCCCCGCCGCATCCGAGGCGATGACTGTGGCAAACGGGTTAATCGTCGATCCCAGCGTGCCAACCCCCGCCCCCAGCATGATGATGGCCACACCCACTACCGCGTCATAGCGCGCGGCAATCATCACTGGGATGATCAGCGCGTAAAAAGCCAGTGACTCTTCGGCCATGCCATAGATTGTGCCCCCCGCAGCAAAGAAGGCCATCAAGATGGGGATCATCCATTTTTCGCGCCCCTTCAGACGCACCATTGCGCGCGCAATCCCGGCGTCAATCGCCCCGGTTCGCGTTACAACTCCCAAAAAACCGCCAATCACCAGCACAAAAAGTGCAACATCAATCGCCCGCGCTTCATAACTGACAGGGTCATAGAACCCCCCGATAGGGGCCAGTACGACATCATAGAACCCCTGCGGATTGGGCTCGACAACCTGATAGCTGCCCGGTACCGGAACATCGCGTCCCAGGGCTTCGTTAGCGACGCGGTCATATTGGCCAGCGGGAACAAACCAGGTTGCAATGGCGACCAGTGCTATCAACGCAAACAGAATTGTATATGCAGTTGGAAACTTGAGCTTCATGTCATCAAACTCCTAAAAGAGCTGAGATTGGGTTTCGAAACTTCCGGTCTCTTCATACAGTCTCAATATGAGATTACAAAGGATGAATGACCCCGAGGCGACCTGAACGGTTCTACATGAACGCCATTCGCTGGCGCTGCGCATTGACCTGCATCAATAGAATTCAGGCTGACGCCGGATTCAGGTTGGTCAGTTTTTGCTTTCCTACAGATCGTAAGTTGCTCATTTGAGTGCAACGTTTAGCACCTTGCGATCCATCGCCCCAGTCTGGCAGAAACCCGCTTGAGACTGTGGTGATCATGTTGACATATCAGCCCATTTCCCTGAACCGGTAAGTCGCACATTTGCATTAGGCTTACCAAAGGCTAATGTGCAAGAAATTAAGGCGCAAATGCCCGTATCGAACAGTAACCCAAGGCTAACAACGTGAGCTCTGAAATTCCCAGGTCCCTGCCTGCCAGACATGAGTTGCGCAAGGTGCGCAACAAGGGGCTGTCATTTCTGGCACTAGCCTTCCTGTTCAGCATCTTTGTCAACCTGCTGATGCTGACGGGGCCTTTATTCATGCTGCAGGTTTATGACCGGGTCCTTGCCTCTCGGGCGGTTGAAACCCTCACGGCGCTGTTTCTGATTGTCGCTCTATTATATAGCCTTATGGCCATGCTGGATTTTGCGCGAGGACGTATCGTTGCGCGGTTCGGAGCGAGGTTCCAGTCGCAACTGGACGAGCGGGTGTTCGAGGCAACGCTGCGAAAATCTCTTGTTCCGCAGGCCCGTGCAGCCCCAGCCACTGCCTTGCGCGACCTTGAGGCAATCCAGAACCTGTGTTCCTCACCTGTTTTGCTGGCCGTAATGGATATCCCCTGGACACCGGTTTTTCTGGCAGCAATCTTCCTATTCCACCCGATGCTTGGATGGCTTGCGGTTGCGGGTGGCGCGATCCTGATTGTCATCGCTCTGCTTAATCAGGCGCTCACTCATAGAAAGGTTGCCGCTGCACAGCAGGCCTCGGCGCGGGCAGGCTCATTCTCGGAACATGCCAGACAAGCCGCAGAAGTTGTCCGCTCGCAAGGAATGCAGCACGACATCTCGCAACGCTGGCTGACCCAGAGGACCGATGCGCTGAGACAGACCATCTCGGCCAGCGATTGGACCGGAAGCTTTACCTCATTAACCAAGTCGATGCGGCTGTTCTTGCAATCTGCCATGCTGGCATTGGGAGCTTTGCTGGTTTTAAGAAACGAACTGTCCCCTGGGGCAATGATTGCAGGGTCCATCCTGCTTGGGCGCGCATTGGCCCCGGTCGAGCAGGCGGTGGGCCAATGGGCATTGGTGGAGCGTGCGCGATCTGCGTGGATTTCACTGAACCGATTCCTGGACACCACCCCGCCCGAGCCGGACCGGACCAAATTGCCTGTACCAGATGCGCGCCTGATCGCCAAAGGACTGACCGTTGTACCACCCGGCGCCGATTTACCGACACTCAGGAACGTTTCACTGAAACTAGAACCGGGCAAAGCTTTGGGCGTGATCGGCAAAAGCGGGTCAGGAAAATCCACACTTGCCAAGGCCCTGTTAGGATTGTGGAAACCGGCCGTTGGCGAAATCAGGCTTGGAGGCGCTACACTGGATCAATACGGGACTGATGATTTGGGCCAACACATCGGCTATCTGCCGCAGGAAGTCACTTTGTTCAACGGAACAGTGACCGAAAACATCGCCCGGATGTCCCAAAACCCGGATTCGGAAGCGGTCATCGCTGCAGCCAAGAAAGCCAAGGCTCATGACCTGATCCTGACATTGGAAAAGGGGTACGACACTTTTCTGGAAGGCAATGACAGTCAACTGTCGGGTGGCCAAAAGCAACGTATTGCTCTGGCGCGCGCTTTGTATGGAGATCCTGTCCTACTGATCCTGGACGAGCCGAACTCGGCTCTGGATGCTGATGGCACTGAGGCATTGAACACCGCGATCCGAGAACTGAAGGCCGCGGGTAAATCAGCCATCATCATGACGCACCGGCCACAGGCCATTTCCGAATGCGACGATCTTGCAGTTGTTGAAAATGGGCAGGTTGTGAAATCCGGCAGCCGCGACGAGGTGCTAAGCGCCATGGTTCAGAACGCAAATGCGATCAAAAAGGGTCTGGCACGGGTGGGTGAGTAATGCAAAAGCCCAATCATAATAACACGCGCCCTGTTTGGCGCATTACATTTCCTGCTCTGGTCGGGTTTCTCGCACTGGCTATTTTAATCGGCGGGTTGGGCTTTTGGGCGGTGCAGACCAGGCTGGCAGGCGCCATTGTATCGCAGGGCGTCATCGAAGTTCAAAGCAACCGCCAGGTAGTCGAGCATCCAGACGGTGGCGTGGTCGGCGAGATTTTTGTGCGCGACGGTGATTCCGTCACCGGCGGCGACATTCTGTTACGTCTGGATGACACGTTTCTGACCTCGGAAAAGACCATCGTTGAGGCGCAGCTGTTTGAATTACTCGTCCGAAAGGCGCGGCTTCAGGCCGAACGCGATGGCACTGATCTGACTGTTTTGACATCCGCGCT
This sequence comes from Ruegeria sp. YTSA226, assembly GCF_059609905.1. Taxonomy (NCBI): domain Bacteria; kingdom Pseudomonadati; phylum Pseudomonadota; class Alphaproteobacteria; order Rhodobacterales; family Roseobacteraceae; genus Ruegeria; species Ruegeria sp. YTSA226. The sequence continues at coordinate 112,409 of NZ_JBXWMQ010000005.1, read as the reverse complement.
GAACGACGTACAGAAACAAGAAGACATTGACCCTGAGCTGATCGCCGGCCAGCAACGCCTGTTCGAGGCGCGTCTGAATACCCTAAATCAGCAGACTCAGCAGTTGAGCAAACAACGGATTCAGATAGAAAGCGAGATCGAGGGCACCTTGGCGCAACTGGTCTCGCTGCGCCGTCAGGTCGATCTGATACAGGAGGAGCTGCAGGACCAGCAAAGCCTGCTTCAACGCGGTCTGACACAAGCCAGTCGGGTTTCCGCCTTGCAACGCGAAGAAGCCAGCCTGACAGGTGAAATAGGCAGGCTCGAAGCGGCTGCCGCGCGGCTCAAAGGCCAAATCGCGGCAACCGAGATCAAGATTGTAGAACTGCAGGCGACACGCCGCGAAGAAGCAATCACCGCCTTACGCGATGCGCAATCGAAAATCGCCGAACTGTCTGAACGCAGGCTCTCGCTGGCTGTTCGTCTATCGCGGCTGGATATTAGGGCGCCGGTTTCCGGTACTGTCTATGGAAGCCAGGTGTTTGCACTGCATTCGGTTGTACAGCCGGCAGAACCGATGATGTATGTCGTACCACAGGAAATTCCTCTGCTGATCGCCGCTCGCGTAGATGCGATTCATGTGGACCAAGTATATATTGGGCAGCCCGCCCTCCTGCGATTTCCCGCCTTCAACCAACGCGAAACCCCCGAAATCGAAGGGCATGTTGTCACGATTTCTGCCGATACGTTCACTGATGAGAACACCGGACACACATTTTATCGCGCTGAAATGTTACCTGATGCCAACCAGATCGAGCGCCTGAACGGGCAACGCCTTCTACCCGGCATGCCAGTCGAAGCGATGATCAAGACGGACGAGCGATCCCCGTTTTCATATCTGATAAAACCGATGGCCGATTACTTTAACAGGGCCTTCCGGGAATAGATTCCGTCGTCTTTAAACCGCTTCGAGATTGCCCAACAGGATCGAAGTCATGTCAGTCGTGATCACTCCGTCTACCGCGACGACATCGACACCGGTTTCGTAGGTCACGTTTGAACTTGTGATCCCCGACAAATCAGCGTCTGCGTCCAGAAACACCCACTCTGCCTCATGCGCTGTGGGCAATCCGACGGCGATCTGCAAGATAGCCAGCGCATCCAGAGCGTTGATGAGGCCATCTTGATTGATATCGGCTGCAATTAGGTTTTCCGGTGCTGCCTGCCCCCATGTCGGGTCCAGTCCCACAGAAAGCCGCAAGACCTGCAATGCGTCCAAGGCCGTGATCTCGCCGGTCCCAGCCGAATAGGACTTTATGATATCCAGTTCACCGATAAATGTGCCCGAAGGCAGATCCAGATCGAACCTCCCTTCATCGTCGGCTTGGACACTAACCGTGCCGCCTCCGTCCGGGGTGAAACGTATTTCAGCGTTTGACAGACCGGGATTTGCAGCTTGTGAATCAATGGTAATATTCCCTTGAATGCCTGCCGAACTGTCCGGGTCGAGCCCGCCCAAACCGTTCAAATCCAACGGAATATGGTCTGGCCCGCCAAATCCGGCGCCAAAGACATCTGAACTGGTCAGCGGAGCACCTGACGCCGAAAACACCTGAACCACATTATCCAGATACCCGATCTGCGCACCTTGCGCGGTGGACGTAAAAGTGAGCTGTCCAGGTGAGCGCAGAAATGGATAGTCAAACAGATCCAGCCTGTCCGATCCGACTTCAAAATCGGTAATCGTTGTCATCGCGGTTCCGGTCTGCATCACAAAGATATCAGACCCGGAACCGCCGGTCATCATAGTGGCCCCAATCCCCGCAATCAGGATGTCATCGCCGCCGCCGCCAAGTAGAGTGGCATCAAGGATGCTGCCACTGAGCATATCGTTCTGCGCGGTGCCAGTGACTGTCCCATAACCGTCCGCGGCGATACCCAGGTCAGCGACCGAAAAAGTAAGCTGCGTTAACCCGGCCTCTTCTTGTGAGGCGGCAAAGATCTGAATTTCGTCCCCGACATGGGCCACGCTGAGCGATTCGACATTTTGCAGCCCGGTGCTCAACGTATCGGCAAAACTGTCCAGATAGACCAGTTGACCATCCGGTGTCAGGGTAAACAGTGTCACCCCATCATCGCCTCCCCCGGCCACGACAAACACCTGACCATTCACTTCGACCACGGCCAGGTCCTGAGCCGATTCAAAGCGGGTATTCAGTGTATCCAGCACGTGATCGGTGGGTATCAACCGGCCATCACCAGACAGCTCCATGACGCTGATCGTGTTGCTTTCGCTGCCAGCAACGATGACCCAGGAATGGCCATGCGCCTGCACAATTTCGACGGCCGTTGGGGCGCCAATGCCCAAGGTCGAGACCCCATCGCCGGAATCTGCGAGGCTCAAGGTTGCCGCGCTGCTGTCCACCAAATAGGTCGTTATCGAATTGCTGGTGGCGTCGGTTGCGACGACAAATTGATCCGACCCGGACTTAGCGGTCTTGATCGAGTCGGCCTGACCTGCAACGGCCCCCGAAAAGGTCAGTGAGCCGTCTGAGCCGACCGTATAGGTCGAAATCAACCCGCTGCCCTCTTGCGCCACGGCCAGAATGTCGACCGATCCAAAGGAAACCTGCACTAAGGCCGAATAGCCACCCCCACCGCTCAGGGTCCCGGTTTCCTGTAATTCTCCGATAGATCCGTCTGGAAGGATTTCGTAGCTGACAAGGCCGGCTGCGGACCTGACATCCAGAACGATGTGATCGCCCCCCAACAGAGAAACCGTTACCCCGGAACGTCCAACTGTGCCCAAGATTGTACCACTGAAATATTCTATGTCTTGCTGCTGGGGAACCGCGCCTTCGACGAGGTGCCATACAACAATGCCCCCTCCCTGTCCGGTCAGGCTGTACAGATACGTTTCCCCGTTAAACGTTTCTAAAGCCGTATCGCCGATACCTGAATCGAGCGCTGCGCTCCCTGTTGCAACTACTCCGCCGAACTGAAGCATCATACCAAATCACCCCACGCCAAAATCTGGCTCTTGAACAGGATGATCTGATGCCCGGTCCAATACCAAAGCGGGATTGTGGTGAAAACGAGGAGTTCGGTTTCAGTTTAACACAATTTTTTCTGGTCCGACCGCATGAACATCCGATGGGCAACACACATGAACAAAACGTCGCTGCCCATGATTTCAGCGCGGAAACAGCATGTGAGGGCAAGATGACCAAAACACCTGATATGACACGCAATCCTGCAAGTACCCGGCCCGATGCGGGTCAGCGGCAACAGATACGCAAGTGGATCGGCAACAAAATGCGTCGCTGGGTCGGGCGCGGTATCGCAGGCAGTCTAAGTTCGGCCTTGCTTGCCCTTCCTGCGTTGGCACAGGCCACGACCGAAGAACTGGACACCTTCCAATTCGCTGATGCGATTCCCGGCGTTAACAGCGCAAAGCTGCTGGCAAATGGCGATGTTCTCCTCAAATTGGAAGATGGGCGCACGATTTTGGTCTCGGCAGAGAATGTTCATATCCTGGATGGCGGCTCCATCATGATTGCCGAAGATGCGGCGGCGGAAATCGCGCAATTCGCACTGGCCGCCGAAGCCGGGGGAGCCGCAGCAGCCGCTGGCGGCGTTAGCGGCGCCGGTGCTGTTTTGGGGGGCCTTGGTCTGGCGGGTGCAGCCGCAGCAGGAGGAGGTGGTGGCGGTGGCGGTGGAGATGACGAGGCTCCGGCGCCCGCGCCGGATATCCAAAGCCTGAACCTTGCTGGTCTGCAAGCGAACGCATTGAACAGCGCCAGCGCAAACCTGATGGCACCGACCGGAACCACAACGGTCGAGGTGACAATCGGGTCACTGACCAAGACGGCAACGCCCAATCCAGATGGCAGTTGGAGTATTTCCCTTACGGCGGTTGAGGCGGCTAGCCTTCCTCAAGGTGTGACAACAGTCACCGTCCGCAACCTGGATGGAGCGGGTGAGGAAGTATCGGTCGAAACGGTAAGATTTGATGTGGACACTCTTCCACCGACGGTCAGCATTACGGGCTTTTCGGTCGGGGCCATTCTGAATGCCGCCGAGCAAGCGACTGATCTTACAATCTCGGGCACTTCTGACGCCGAGAGAGGTCAAACAGTAACGGTATCTGTAAACGGGCAGACTTATACTGGGACAGTGAATGGCGGCGGCCACTGGAGTGTTACCGTGCCAGCCACAGACCTGGCCGCCCTGCCTGACGGGGTGACCGTTTCAGTGACTGCCGATGTCGACGACCGCGCGGGTAATCCGGCGGTACAGACAAGCGCAAGCTTTGACACAGACTTTAGCGCTCCAACGATCACGCTTGATCCGGTCTCTGGCGGCTCGATCGGCCTGGGGGACATTAGCTCTGATCTGGTTGTGTCCGGGTCAACGTCCGCCACAGACGGTCAGACGGTCACTGTGACGTTCGATGGCCAAGCATATACCGGCACCGTGTCAGGCGGTACTTGGAGTGTCACCATACCCAGCGGCGACCTCGGCTCGCTTTCCACCGGAATTCCGGCCACGGTAAGTGTTGTCGTAGATGATGTGGCAGGAAACCCATCGGTACCGGTCACCGCCTCGGTTCCGGTCGATCTGACGGGACCCTCGGTGAATATCGCGCCATTGTCAGTTGGCGCGGTCATCAACGCTGCCGAAACCGCCTCCGACCTGACCATCAGTGGCACAACAGGAAATGTTCAGGACGGCCAGGTGGTGACAGTCACCCTGGATGGACAAACCTACACCGGTTCAGTCAGCGGCGGCAGTTGGAGCGTCACCGTCCCTGCAAGCGATCTTGCATCGCTGGCAGATGGGGGCGATTTCACGATCACGGCGGATGTGCTTGACACAGACGGCCTATCTGCACCGCAGGCAAGTGTCCCGCTTTCGAAAGATGCCACCGCGCCGACTGTAAGCATCGACAACTTTTCCGACGGCGCTGTCATGAATGCAGCCGAACAGGGCACTGATCTGACAATCTCTGGAACAACGAACGCTGAGGATGGTCAAACCGTAACCGTTTCCATGAATGGGCAGGACTACACCGCAACCGCCTCTGGCGGTACCTGGTCGGCGACCGTCCCGGCGATAGATCTTGCTGCCCTGTCCGATGCAGCAACCGTCAATGTTACCGCAGATGTCTCGGACGCGGCTGGAAACCCTGCCCTGCAGGCCATCGGCAGTTTCACAACCGATTTCACAGCCCCGGCGGTGTCTATCACCGGATTGTCGGATGGTGCTGTCATGAACGCAGCAGAACAGGGAACCGACCTTACGGTGTCCGGAACTTCTGCCGCGGCAGACGGCACGGTTGTGACTGTAGAAATCGTTCGGCAGGATGGCACAGTTGACGTCACCGGCACGGCGACCGTAACAGGCGGGTCCTGGACCTATACCGCCTCCGCCGGGGATTTGGCCGGACTTCAGGACAGCGAAACCTATGATGTGGAGGCATCTGTTTCGGATGCGGCTGGGAACGCCACAACGACATCAACCAGTTTTGACACCGACTTTACCGCACCATCGGTCACCATCGACCCTCTTTCGGTCGGGTCAGAGCTGGATGTATCCGAAAAAGATAGTGACCTGACAATCACCGGGACAACGGATGCCGCCGATGGGGAAACGGTGACGGTCACACTGAACGGGCAATCCTATACAGGCACCGCCTCAAGTGGCACCTGGTCAGCAACCGTTCCTTCCGGTGACTTGGGAGCATTGGCAGACAGCACAACCTTCCAGGTTTCAGCGACGGTTACGGATTCCGCCGGCAACATCTCTACCGCCGCCGCCACCCCGTTAACCACGGATTTCCGGCCTGTCCTGACAATCAATGACACCGGAACAAACGGTGCCGTTTCATTGAATGACGCCCAAAATTCAGGAGTCGTTGTCTCTGGCACGTCAATAGGCCTTGCCGCAGGCGAGGCTGTAGATGTGACGTTGAATTCCATGTCAGTCGGAACCGCTACGGTCAGTGCCGACGGAACCTGGACACTGTTGGTAAGTGTTGCGACCTTTGCATCAGTCGAGGCGGGGGATGATCTGGACTTTGGCGCAGAGGTATCTGTGGCAGGTGGCCCTGATCCTTTGCCAGTTACGGATGAAAACACGGCCCATGAACCTGCAGCCTATGTGATCACTGAAGCCGGACAAAGTGGATCAACAGTCACATTTGAAATCTACGCAGACCCTGATACGGATCTGTCCAGCGGTCTGGCGATCACAGCCGAACTGGGTTTCGATCCCTCAGTGGTGACGTTTGACACCGGATCAGATGTCGAGAATGGGGCATTCGATTTGTTCCTGACGAACCCGGTGAGTGGATCAGCCGTCAGTTTTGCTGGCGCGGCGACCACCTATTCCGACCTGTCCCAACCCATCGTCACATTCACGATGACAGTTCTAGATGCCTCTGAACCGATTGTTCTGACGTTGACGACTCCGGATGGTGGTCCATCGGTGCTGCAGATCGGGACGTCAGGCGACGACACATTGATTGCAACCAACATCGACAACGTCATTCGTGGCCAGGACGGCGATGACACAGTGGATGTCTCAGGTGCTGGTCGGGACATTGTCGTGTTCGAGCCGGACCCAACAGCAAATGGCGTTGATACGATCACTGGCTTCACGACTGGACCCGCGACTGACACCGCTGATGCGATCATGTTCAGTGGATTGGATGTCGACAGCCTGCGCGGAGACGGAACCGGTGTGGAAACGCTTTCAGTAGGGGATGCACTGGGTACGGACACCGGAGTGGTTGGTTTGACGACAGAGCTGAGCGATCTGACGGCTCAAACCATCGAGACCGCTGTTGAAAGCCTTACCGGCGCCGAAGCAGGTGACGAGATCTATGTCCTGGCTACGGATGGAACTGACAGTGTGCTAGTCAAGGTCGACTATTCCGCATCCGATGCGGCGACAGTCGAAACGGTGGCCCATTTCACCGGGTTGGATGACCTCAGCGGGCTTACTGCTGACAATATTCTGCATACCGATCCAACCGGGGCCAGTGCCTGACGCTCGACTACACTGCCACCCTGCACGGGTGGCAGTATTCTCGATATTCAAGAGGTTGCCATGGCACAGAATGGCCTAGTTCCAATCAATTTCAACCGTCACAGTCATCAGTATTGGAAGCGTTTCACATCTTATGACTTTGCAGCTGAACGCACCGAGAGCGTGATCGTGGAAGAAGAGGTGCTCCAGATTGCAGCCACTTTTCCGATTGTGTTTCGCAGGACCGGCCCAGAAATTGAACCGATTGCTGTATATTCACTTCTTGCTGGTGAACCCTCGCCATTTGTTTCAACAGAAGGGCGTTGGCTGGCCAGCTATATTCCGTCCGAACTGCGCAGCCACCCCTTTTCGTGCCGCCGAATGGATAACGGCAGCACCTTTCAGCTGGTGGTAGATGAAGGTTCAGGCCTGTTGACCGAAGAGTGCTCTGACAATCCCTTTTTTTCAACTCCGGATACGCTCGGCACTGAATTGAAAGAAGTTCAAAACTTCTTGAAAGCGCGCGCAACCTCTCAGATTAGAACAACCGAAATTTGCAAAATGATAGACGCCTTTGGGCTGTTTGAGCCCCTGAGCGGTAATTTGGAATTCGGCTCTGCACATAACTGGTTGCAAATCAACTCTGCACGCCTGGAACAGCTATCGGCAAAACGCAAATTGGAACTGGTCGAAACAAAAGGCTTACGCCTGATCTATGGCCATCAGGCTTCATTATCCAATCTCAGATGGCTTTTTCAGGCGCAAAAGCAGATTTCCCAGGCCGGTGCATCTGTAAAATACACCGAAAATTCAGAACTTACCGGTTTCATGAATGCATTCGCCCAAGCCCAAACCGATGACGTAATCTGGTCCTAATGAAGTGTGAATGACAAATGCCCACATGCGGTCGCTTTTTGAGTTTTCTGATTTCTGCTCTCTCTTTCAGCATAGTATCGGCCTGTACCCAACCACCTGACATTGCCGGTGTCGAGGCTTCTTTTTCAACCGGGGCCGTGGGTTTCCGCACACATGAACCATCTCAGAAACTAACCACCAGTTCCTTTGGCAAGCGCGTACGGCACGCTGTCGAGACCAGCCCCAACCTCGCGCGATCTATGTCCGCGCTGGATGTGGCGGTAGCCAATCACGACGCGGCAAAAGGGGCCTTTCTTCCGCAGGTTTCACTTGGAATCAACGCCAGATCCGAGCGGGTAGACTCGGACACAGCCGACGTGACCCCTTATCTGCGGATCTCACAGCTCGTTTATGACGGGGGGGCCGCATCCGGTGATTTGACTGCTGCAAAAGCACGGGTTTTTGAAAGTCGCGGCGGCCAGTTATCAACAGCCTCGGCAACCGCTCTGGCTGCGATTGAGGTCTATATAGTGGTCTTGGATTTACGGAAAATCCTGGATATTTCGGTGAAAAATGTGGAAGTCCACCAACAGCTCGTTCAACAAATTTCCGAGAGGGCTGCATTAGGCGCTGGTTCGAACGCCGATGTATTGACAGCGCGGTCGCGGATGGCCGATGCACGGACGCGACTGGCGGATGCAAAAGCCAGAGTGGACCTCGCCGATGCCCGTTTTCGTGAAGTTTTTGGCAGCCCGTCAGGTGATCTGCAACCCCCAATCAAAGCGCCGACGATCTCACAATCGGATCATAGTATCGTAACGGGAAGCCTGCAGATTCGACGTTCGGAAGCGGCCCTGCTTGCCGCCAAGGCAGAACGTGCTGCCGCTTTGGCACGCCGTCAACCCGGCGTGAATGTTTCGGCATTTGCGGATCGCGATGATAGCAATGACGCAAATTTCGGGGTCGACCTGTCCTTCAATTATGAGCTGGACTCTACTGGACAGCGCCGTGCCGCCATCACCGCGGCTGAAGCCAAAGTTCGCGAAGCGGAATTCGTTCATCAATCCCTAACGCGAGAAATACAAAGAGAGCTGGACACAATTCGCGCTGACCAAATTGCTGGAGCACAACGGCTTAGAGAGGCGCGAATAGCTGCGCAGGCGAATGCTGACAGTGTTGCAGCGGCGCGAGCGCAATTCACAATCGGACGACGCAGTCTGATCGAAATCCTTGACGCACAGCGCGACTATGTGAATGCACAGGAAAGACTTATCCTAGCCGAACAGAACTATTTCCTGACAGACTACGCAATCCTTAGTTTGACTGGTGACATCCTGGATCTCCTTGGCATTTCAATCAGTTCCGTTGAGGGTTCTCAATGAAACAATTGACACCTGCCTTCGCAACGCCCGAATTATCGTGCTTTGAAAAATGCCTGATGCACGCTGCGGCCCATCTTGACTGTCCAATCACTTTTGCCGGGATTCTCGCGGCCCAAACAGGCTCGAACGGAGAGCTTACAATCCGCGATTCATTGGAACTGGCACGGCGTGTTGGGATCCAGGCGGGATACGGAAGAAGGGCTTTGTCAGCTTTTGACAACACTTTGGTTCCTGCGTTGTTGATTCTTGAAGGGGGAAGATACGTTGTGTTTCATGGCCGAACCTCAATTGGTCGGGTTCTGATCTATGATCCAGAGGTTGGTTCGGAAATAGGTGAAATTCAGCAAACCGATCTATCAGATGTCTATACAGGGTTTGCGATCCTGCTGCGGCGCAATCACCGTGAGGATTTAGCTACGGGGTCCAGTTCTGCTTCGGGCCACTGGTTTTGGTCCGCTATGACGGCAAATCGTTGGTCTTACACTCAGGTTGCGCTTGCGGCGGCGTTGGCAAATCTACTTGGTCTATCTACCTCGGTCTTTATCATGGTCGTCTATGACCGTGTTTTGCCAAACGAAGCCACAGAATCTCTGATTGCTTTGACAGCAGGTGTTGGGATCGCGCTGCTTTTTGATTTCGTGCTCAAACTCCTGCGGGCAGGATTCATAGATCGGGCTGGCCAGAAAGCAGATATTTCGATGGGCCGTAGAGTCTTTGACCAGGTCCTCAACATTCGCATGAAGGCGCGCACAGGTTCGACAGGGGCCATGGCCAGCACCATTCGTGAATTTGAGACACTCCGTGAGTTTTTCACATCCGCCACCTTGGTGGCAGTCGTGGATCTACCCTTCATAGCATTGTTTATCTTTGTCATTTACTTGGTCGGTGGCCCGCTTGCACTTGTTCCAGCTCTGGCTGTGCCTGTCGTTTTGCTAGCAGGCATCATCGTGCAACCTATACTTTCTCGTCTTGCCGAGAAAAGCTTCATCGATGGTCAATCCAAGCAATCGGTTCTGGTCGAAACTGTATCCGGGTTGGAGACCATAAAAACGACAGCGGCGGCCCGGCCAATGAGGTCGCGGTGGGAGGCTGCCATACAGCTTCAGTCATCACATGGCGCGCGCAGCAGGGCAGTGACTCAATTTGCCTTGAATCTGACCGGATTTACCCAACAGGCCGCCCAGGTCCTTATCGTTTTCTACGGTGTTTTTCTTGTGATGGATGGTCAGGCAAGCATGGGCGCGCTTGTTGCTTCGGTCATGTTGACCGGGCGGGCTCTTGCGCCACTTGGGCAACTGGCACAGACCCTGACACGGGTTAATCAGGCCCGAAATGCCTATCAAAACCTTAATGCCTTAATGCAGGCCGACAGTGAACGCCCCGAAGGGCGGAGCTGGATCAGTCGCGATCGCTTTGAAGGGAGATTAACCTTCGAAAATATCCAGTTTGCTTATCCCGAAAAACACGACAACGTCTTGTCCGGTGTTTCATTCACCATCTCGCCCGGAGAGAAGGTTGCAATCCTTGGTCCGATCGGCTCGGGGAAAAGCACGGTCGCGCGGCTAATGCTTGGCTTGTACGATCCAGACGCCGGGTCTGTTCAATTGGATGGGGTCGATATCAGACAAATTGATCCAGGTGATTTGCGGCGCAATATCGGCTCTGTTCTGCAAGATATTTGGCTGTTTTCCGGGTCAATCCGCGACAATATCAAAAGCGGCGCAATCAGGCCAAGGGATGAGGACCTGATTTGGGCGGGGCAAGTCGCTGGGGTCGAGGATTTTGTCTCTCGCCATCCCGGAGGCTATGACCAAAATCTGGCAGAGCGCGGTGAGGGATTGTCAGGGGGACAACGGCAGGCCATCGCCTTGGCCAGAGCCTTGATTGGTAAACCTCCGGTTCTTCTTCTGGACGAGCCAACAAGTGCCATGGACGTCAAAACCGAAGCTGAGGTCATACAGCGGCTCAAAAAGGCGACCCCCGACACAACTATGCTGATCGTAACCCATCGAACCAGCCTATTGGAACTTGTCGATAGGGTTATCGTCATAGAGGGCGGCAAAGTACGGGTAGATGGACCAAAAAGCATACTGTCACAGCATTCCGGAAAGCAACGGAGGCATCTGAATGTCGCAGCATCATGACCTAGCCTCGCTTGCCCGGGAAATGCGAGGCGGGTCACCGGTCAGGAGTTCATTGCTTCTCTTGGTAATCCTGACTTTCTTGGCGGCTGCAGCGTTTTGGGCCCATTTCACTGAACTTGATGATGTCACCCGTGTAGAAGGCCGCATCGTGCCGTCGGCGGATGTTCAGATGATTGAAGCTACGGAGTCCGGCATTCTACAGTCATTGAATGTCCGAGAAGGCGAGGTTGTTGAAAAGGGGAAGTTGCTGATGGAGTTCGATACCACCCAAATCGACAGCAAGCTCAGCCAAGAGGAACAGCGTGCATATGGCTTGAGAGCCCGATCTCAGCGCCTGCAAGCTGAGATAGACGGGACCGAGCTGACATTTGATACGATCCTGGTCCAAGGTGCGCCGACTGTTGTTCAGTCTGAGACAGCTCTGTTTCAAGGCCGGCGATCAGAGTTGCAGGCAGAAATCTCAATTCTGATGAGCCAACGGGAACAACGGTTAAGAGAATACGAAGAAGGGCTTGTCGATACGGTGACCGCGTCCGAGACTTTGAAAGTTCTGGCCGAGGAACGGGCAATCATTACCCCCCTAGTAGAACAGCAGATGGAACCCGCCACGACACTATTGTCATTGCGACGCAGCGAGGCTGAGTGGCAAGGCCGCCGGACCAGGGCTGAAGCCGCTACCAACCGTCTGAAGACAGGATTGGAGGAAATTGATGATCGGGTTCGGGCGACACAAAGCAGGTTTCGAAGTGCGGCTTTGACCGAACTTGCATTGGCAACTGCGGAACTGGCTACTCTGGAACCATCACTGCCAGCCTTACGAAACAGAGCGGAACAGGCACAAATCAGGTCGCCGGTACGCGGCATCGTAAATCGCATTCACCGCACGACCATAGGCGGTATGGCACGGAGCGGTGAGGAACTGATCGAAATTGTACCGCTGGATGAGTCTTTGTTGGTCGAAGCCTATGTCCGCCCCGAAGACATCGCATTTCTGCACCCTGAACAGTTGGTTCGGATCAAGATTACTGCCTATGATTTTGCTCGATACGGGGCCTTGGACGGGCAAATTATCCGTATCGGGGCTGATACCGTGACGCGATCTGAGCGGGACGATGAAGAAGTTTTTGTCGTGGAAATCCGGACCAACCACTCGATGTTGGATGGGAACGGAGTAGCGGTTGAAATTATTCCCGGCATGATTGCCGAGGTGGATATTCTTACGGGCAAGAAAACCGTTTTGGACTACCTGCTGCAGCCGATTGTCAAAGTCAAAGATCAGGCTCTTCGTGAGTAGTAATTGACCGGGCCAACGCCCATTACTTCTCGATGCCGTTCAGAATCTATGTGGGGCCCCGCCCATTCGGACTGAGCTTAGGATCCCGGAAGCTTGAATTGCTGGTCAAACAGTTGGCGGAACGTCCCGTTATGTTCGATTAGCGCATCAAGGTTGCCTTGTTCGATAACTTCACCGTCTTGAACAACCATAATGGTATCTGCCTGAAGCACAGTTGAAAGCCGGTGTGCGATTACAATGGTTGTTACATTCTCGGTCAACTTGTCCAGCGCAGCCTTAACAAGCGCCTCAGATTCCGCATCCAAAGCACTGGTGGCTTCATCCAAAAGCAAAATCTCGGCATTGCGTAGAATTGCCCGCGCGATCGCCAGACGCTGTTTTTGACCTCCAGAAAGAAACGCGCCGTTTTCGCCTACCTGCGTATCGTACCCATTTGGCAGTTGTGAGATGAACACATCAGCATGGGCAGCCTTTGCGGCCTCAATCACCTCTTCATCGGTGGCACCAGGTCGCGCAAAACGAAGGTTCTCCATCACGGTTGTCGAGAACAGGAACGTGTCTTGGCCCACATAGGAGATCTTCCGGCGCAAAGAGGCAAAACTTACATCGACAAGGTTTTGGCCATCGATTTCGACCTTGCCCTGATCGGGATCATAAAACCGCATGATCAACCCAAAAATCGTGGACTTGCCACCACCGGACTGACCCACCAGAGCTGTCGTCTTGCCTGCCTCGAAGGTCAGGTTCATATCTCGGATTACTTTTTGCTCACCCTGATAGCCGAACGTCACGTTGTTTAGACGGATTTCACCCGGGCCGGATTTCAGCTTTTCAGGGTTCACGCTTTCGACCATCGGGTCTTCCTGATCGAGCAGCTCGAACATCATCCCCACTGGTACCAGGGCCGTTTCAATCACGACCCGCATTTTTGACAGGCGTTTGGCGGGTTCATAAGCCATCAAAAGGGCTGTGATGAATGACATCAGCTGACCTGCCGAAGTCGGTTCGCCGCCGGTAATATCAAGGGTACTGATGATCAGAACACCCGCAATCGCGACACCGGCCAGAAGCTCCATCAACGGGCTGGCAATCGACTGCAATCTGGAAATTGAGTTCGCCCGTTTTTCAACCGACCTGATCGCCCCATTCATACGGTCAGTCATGTTGTCTTCCAAAGCAAAGACCTTGATGACCCGAATGCCCGCAGATGTTTCCTGCAGAACCTTGATGATTTCAGACAGCGCCTTCATTTCTGACTGCATGATCGACCGCACACCTTTGAGGATGTAACGCACACTCAAAAGCGCAACGGGACCCACAAAGAAGAACAGAATTGACAGTACAGGTTCCTGGTAAATCATCACGAAGATGAGGCCGACCAATGTCAGGGCATCGCGCACGAAGCTGGTCACCATGACGTCGATAAGCCGACGCGCGGCCTGAGCGCCATGAGTTACGCGCATAAGAAGGTTGGACGATTCTGTTTCAGCAAAGAAACCAACACCGCGTTTCAGCAGCTTATTGTAAAGCCTTTCCTGTTGCACCGCGATGATCCGGTTGCCCGCACGCGCCAGAAAGATTGACTGGATATAAGAGGCGACAGCCTTACTCAAAAACAAGCCGACGACCGCTGCGGCAATCAGGTAGACTTGCGACTTCATCTCTGGCGTGGTCATCGCATTTACGATGTTCTCCATCATCCAGGCGGTTCCGGCCGTTGTTGCGGCGACAACGATCATCGCCAGCATGGCAACACCGTACAACCAACCCTGCTTCCGGAGACTTTCACTCAAAAGTCGACCGAGATGGCTGGATCGCCAGTTCGCTAAGGTCTCTTTGATCATTTTACGCTCCAAAACCTTTTCGAATTCGATATCTGATCACGTTTCAACCCAAGTTAGCCTTAGCCAAAGAACCGCGCGGTTGTGTTAGTTATGCCTGACTGTGCCGAGAATCCAGAGCCTGCCGACAGATTATCAACACGCGACCGACAATAACGGGGTGGCGACCGCAATATCTACGTTAGCGCCCCTACGTTCCGACAGCTTATGAGCCCGTTTCACACCGAATGCTAGGTGCACCCAGCTTCGTCATCATCATCGCCAGGCGACGTCGCCCAAAAAAATGTACCCTGCCCCATAGATGGTTTTAATCAATCGCGGGTTCTTGGGGTCCTCGCCCAGTTTTGTTCGCAATCGGGATATTCGCACGTCCATGGCCCGGTCAAAGCTGTCGCCCGCGCCTCCCCCGAGCGCCTCTTGCATCTGCGACCGGCTGATCAATCGTTTAGGACTATCTAGAAACAGACGTAACACCTCGGCCTCGGCGTGGCTGAACGGCGTTTCTGATCCGGAACCGTCTTCAAGAACATAGCGGTCGAAATACGCGGTCCAGCCGTTGAATTCTGCGATCTCTGACTGAGGCGCTGGTGCCCGCGATGATCGAAGCCGCGCCCGGATACGAGCGACCACTTCGGCTGGATCAAAGGGTTTGGTGATGTAATCATCCGCGCCAAGCTCCAATCCGGTGACACGATCCTGTACCTGTGCCCGCCCCGAAATAATGATGACTGCGGCACCTTGTTCCAAAGCCAGGCGATGAACAAGAGCCAAGCCGTCTGTGTCCGGCAAAGACAGGTCGACTAGACACACATCGGGCACCACTCTTTTCAACGATGCTTCAAATTCACGAGCACGGGAAAAACTTTGAGTGCGGAACCCCGCCTCTTCCAGTGTGTCGGTCAGGATACGACGTATCTCAGGCTCATCATCTAAGATGGTTACCAGCGGTTGGTTCATCATGCGGCCTCATTTCGGATTAAGGCAGTAAGCTGCGCTTGTGTGAACGGTTTGCGCAGAACTGGAGCCAAAGCCAGTGCCTGACGATGCAGCGGGTCGGAATAAGGCAGCGATGTCATTAGAATACACGGCAAGGCAGGGTTCACTTTCTGCAAAAGGTCAAGCCCCGTCTCTGGTCCTTCCAGCCGAATGTCGGACAATATCAATGCGATGTCTTCGATCTGGTTCACCAATGAAAGCGCCTCATCGGTTGAAGTCGCTTCAATCACGGTGAACCCCATCTCCACAAGCATATCACGGAAATTCCGACGAAGTTGGCTGCTGTCTTCAACCAACAGAACCAGCCCTTCCAGCGCAGGCGGCGCGGCGCGGTATGGTAACCGAAGAACCACCATGGCGCCGCTTGGTGTATTGCGCAGGCTCAGATTTCCGCCGGTCAATTTGACCGTATCGTAAACCATGGGCAAACCCAAACCCGATCCCTTGTCACCCTTTGTGGTGAAGAAAGGATTGAGTGCCTTGCCAAGCGCTTCTTCCGAAAAGCCCGGCCCTGTGTCCGAGACGGAAATCTCGACCCAGGTTCCACCAATCGTATGCGCGCTGATCGTGATCTGACCTGTTTCTCCGCAGGCATCTCGCGCATTCAGCACCAGATTCAGGATGGCGTCCTGCATCATCCCCTGATCCAGCATAAGTGCCACATCCGGCAATGTATTCACGACCGAAAGCCCCATGCCACGCGGCAGTGACGGCGTGGCGAGAATACGCAAATCCTCGAGCAGGGCACGCATATCCGTGGCTTTGGGTTGCGGCGTTCGGTTGCCGGTCATACCTGCTATGCGGTTCAGCAACTGCCCGCCGCGTTTAGCAGTCTGGCGCGTGGCGGCCACCAGCTTTTGTGCGCCTTCCGGCAGGTCCATTTTATCAAGCTTGGCCTGCATCCCCAATATAATTGTCAGCAAGTTTGAGAAATCATGCGCAAGACCGCTTGTCATTTGCGCCGCCATTTCCCGGCGACGTGTTTGTTGCAGGGCCACACGGGCTTGCGTTTCTTCAGTGATATCGACTGACATCACATATACACCGCCTTCGCTATCGGGCGTGAACGAAACACGGATTCGACGTGAATCCTGACCCTCTGTGAATTCAAATACCGTGGCTTCCCCGTCGTAGGCACGGTTCAGGTTCTGTTCGATCCGCGCAAATGCGGCCGGTCCCAAAGCGTCAGAAATATGCATCCCAAGAATCTCAGAGGGACGGCCGGGCAAAACCGAACTGAGCTTGCGATTGGAATAATCGTACCGCCCATCGGCATCCAGATGCGCAATATGCGCTGGCATCATTTCGGTTGTCATCCGGGTACGGGCTTCGATTTCGGTTAACTGACGTTTTGCCTCTTCCAAAGCCGAAATTGTCGACGCTAGCTTTCTGTTGGTCGCTGCCAATTCCTCGGCCCGGGTCAACAATTCGTCCGACAATTCTTCGGAACGCGCCCGCAATAGCGCTTCGGCCTGTTTGGTATCCGTGATGTCGGTATAGACCGTTACCCATCCGCCGTTGGGCAGCGGTGCACCCTCGACCGAGATCACCTGCCCATTCGCCCTGACGCGCTCAATATAGTGCGGTTCAAATGTGAGGGCTTGACTGACCCTATGTGCGACGATGTCCTCGACATCCTCATCATGGCCATACTCGCCGATGCTCGCCAGAAAATGTATTGTGTCACGGAACAACGCACCCGGCCGGACCAGATCATCCGGAAGGTCGAACATCACCTGAAAAGGCCGGTTGCAAAGCACCAGCCGCAACTGACTGTCGTAGATCGACAACGCCTGACCGATCAGATTCAGCCCAGCTGTCGTCATTGCCTTTATCTGGTTATCTGTGATGTTCAATCTGCCCCCTCTCTGAAGCTATGCGTAACATCAGATTGATCGCAGGTGTAGCAGAGACAGGGCAACATTCCCGACTAATGCCTGAGCTTGGATTTTGGCCCCTCTTTGGTGATGGAATGCAGGGAAAGCGTATGGTCCATATTTCGCATACGGTGCCGCAGCATCTCGCGCCCCAACCTGGCCAGGTCTGTTGCGTATTCCGGGTTGCTCGCCACGTTTTCCATTTCGCCGCGACGCAGGTGGTCAAACAAAAGCGGTGGCAGGTTTGCCGCAAACTCGACCAGCGTAAAACGTTCGTCACGCAAGATGGACAGGCATGAATCGCTACTGCCCGTTCCCAATTCCTGTTGCCAAAGGGTTGGATTTTCCGGCTCGGCAAAGTCAAGCTCGCTGAAAGAAAAGCTTCGCCAATCCTTGGGTCCCTGCCCCTGCAGAAACGGCATCAAAGACCGCCCATCCATAGAATTCGGGATACTCTGGCCCACCCAATCCAAAATGGTTGGCGTGATGTCAATCGACTCGGTCGGTGCCGTCACCACGGCTCCGGCCTGCGCCTGATTGCCTGGCATCCGGACCAGTAAAGGCGTGTGATAAGCTGCGTCATAGACGGTCATCTTACCCCAGCTATGTCGATCACCCAGCATTTCACCGTGGTCAGCTGTGATTACGATCAATGACTCATCATATTGATTGCTGTCCTTGAGAAACTGGACAACGCGGCCGATATGATAATCGACCTCTGTTGCAAGGCCCAGATAAACAGAGCGCAGCGCCTGAATATTGGCCGTGGAGGGTTGCACCTCATCAAAACCCAAAACGAAATCCGAAGCCGAATACCGAGCCATCGTTGGTCCAAAAAACGGGTGTATTGCCAGTTCATCTTCTGGGCTGACATGACCAACCGGCCGCGGCAACGCGACGGGATCGTACATATCGTTATAGGGAGCGGGTGCGACCAAAGGAGGATGAGGCCGGATATAGGTCAGATGCGCAAACCAGCTTTGGTCGCCGAAGGCCGCGATACTGTCCAGAAAAGCGTTGGTCAAAAAGGCGGTGTCGCTGTCTTCGGCGCGGTACACCGCCGGGTCGTTCAATTTGGATGGCTCACCTGAGGTTGAAACAGGTTTGTGCAGATCCCAGTATGAGTCGAACCTGTAACCTTTTTTCAGCAAGTCAGCGCGCCAGGGATAAGATTCTTCAAGCCGCATTTCCACGACCTCTTCAAACCCCTCCATGGGACGTTCGTAAGATTTCAGGATCGGGTCATTGGCATCGTAAACCCGTGGGTCAGCCGAGGTGTCTGTATACCCGTAGAGCAAGGGCAGATATCCCGCCTTACGCATCTCGGTTGCGATGTTTGGCGTGTCGTGCCGCAAAGGCGTTCCATTGCGAACCGATCTATGATTCATCGCATATTGCCCGGTCAGGATGGACGCACGCGACGGGCCACAAGGGTTAGTAACCGAGAAATGGCGCTGAAACGTGATGGCCTCGTCCATAAAAGCGCGCAAATTAGGCAAATTGACATGCTCGGCCAGCGCGCCGGTCAGACAATCTGCCCGAAGCTGGTCAATCACGACAAACAAGACATTTCCGCGCTGCCGCATTCCCTGCCCCCGATTCCACCAAATAGGTCTCAGGGGCAGACTGTGTCGCGGTTCCGCCGCTTGCGCAACAGATTAGTCCAGCTCGTATTTTGTCTCGTAATTCTCCCTAAGCGCGGGATCCTGATCTTCCTTACGCAACAGGCAGTTCCCGATGGACAGGACCTCGATATCCGTTCCCATGAAACAGCGGAACGCATCGGTGGGCGTGCACACAATCGGTTCGCCGCGCACATTGAATGAAGTGTTCACCACCAAAGAGCATCCGGTCAGTTCTTTGAACTTTGAAATCAGCGCGTGATAGGCTGGGTTGGTCTCTTGGTGGACTGTCTGGATGCGGGCAGAATAATCAACATGGGTAACAGCAGGGATGTCAGATCGCTTGACGTTCAGCTTTTCAATCCCGAACAGAGCGTCTTCTTCCTCGGTCATCTTGCGCCGGATTTTTTCCTGCACATCCGCCACAATCAACATGTAAGGGCTATCGCCATCCAGTTCGAACCAATCGGCTACGTCTTCGCGCAGAACAGATGGAGCAAATGGGCGGAAGCTTTCGCGATACTTGACCTTCAGGTTCAGCGTTTTCTGCATCGAAGCTGACCGTGGATCGCCCAGAATGGAGCGGGCACCCAACGCGCGCGGCCCGAATTCCATCCGCCCCTGGAACCAACCAACGGCCTTACCGTCAGCCAGCGCCTGCGCCGTCTGGTCAATCAACTCACCATTTTCATAGGTGGAAAACTTCGCACCGGCCGCCGCCAGTTCTTGCGCTATGTCGTCATCTTCATAACGCGGACCAAGATAGGCCCCCAGCATCTGATCACCCGAGGTCACCTGCCGCGGCTGCGCTAGCTCTTGATGCCAGGCCGCATAGGCAGCACCCAGCGCCCCGCCCGCATCACCCGCTGCGGGCTGCACCCAAACATTATCGAAGGCGCCATCGCGAAGGATTTTGCCATTCGCGACACAGTTCAGAGCAACGCCTCCGGCCATACAGAGGTTGCGTATACCATGCTCTTTCGCCAGGTCCCGAGTGATCCGCAGCATGATCTCTTCGGTCACGGCCTGAACCGAGGCGGCAATATCCATATGGAACTGCGTCAGCTGGTCGGTTTCGGCTTTTCGAACCGGTTGGTCGAACAGCTCTTCCATCGCTTTGCTCGTCATGGTCAGACCAGCGGTATAGTTAAAATACTTCTGGTTCAGGCGGAACGAACCGTCCTCTTTCAGGTCGACAAGATGCTCAAGGATCAGATCCTTGTATTTGGGGTCGCCATAGGGCGCCAAGCCCATGACCTTGTATTCACCAGAATTCACCTTGAACCCGGTGTAATAGGTGAATGCAGAATACAGCAGACCCAGCGAATGCGGAAAATGCAGCTCTTTCACCATGGTCAGCTCATTGCCGCGACCAATACCCACGGTGGTGGTTGCCCATTCTCCGACACCATCGACGGTCAGTACGACCGCGTCTTCGAAGGGTGACGGATAGAACGCACTGGCCGCGTGACTGATGTGGTGCTCGGCGAACAGCAGTTTTTCGAGATCGAATTCCGGGTCGATTTTGCGAAGCTGCTTTGCAAGCAGATCCTTGAGAAACAGCTTCTCTCGCAGCCAGACCGGCATTGCCATGCGGAAGGAATTGAACCCGCGTGGCGCCACTGCAATGTAAGTCTCGATCAACCGTTCGAATTTTAGAAACGGTTTGTCGTAGAAAACCACATTGTCGACATCTTCAAGCGCAACCCCCGATTCGGCCAGCACGTAATTGATGGCTTCTACCGGAAATCCGGGGTCGTGTTTGCGCCGTGTAAAACGCTCTTCCTGCGCGGCCGCAACGATCTTGCCGTCGCAAAGCAACGCCGCTGCGCTGTCGTGATACAGCGCCGAAATACCTAAAATGTATGCCATGTGATCAGAACAACGTGTAGACGAAAGGTGCAATCGCCGAGCCTTGGCTCAACACGATCAATCCACCAAACACACCCAAAACGATCAGAATGGGCAACAGCCAGAATTTCTTTCTGACTTTCATAAATGACCAGAGCTCGGATACGAATGTCACGCCTGGTACTCCCTTGTTAAAATTGCTGTTTCATGCTGCCGGGCTGCTCTTCACGAACAATCCAGTAGCTATCTGAGGAACTGTCCAGTTTCTGTGACAGCAGGTCTTTTCCCAACAGGCGCGTAACCAGCCCAAACGGGACAAACGTAGTGACAAACACCAAAAACATGACGATTGGGGCCACAATCGCACCCAAAAGCATGCCGAGTTTGAACCAAAGCCGGTTCGGCACCTTCAGAGTGGCGGGTGCAAAAACTGTCAAAGCCAGAATAACCCCGGCGATAACCATTGGGATCAGGCGCACCGACCCTCCGCCCCACAAGGGCCAAAGAGCGATAATTAAGAAGACAGCGGTGAAGACGTAACCAAAGCCCCGTTCGGACCCGATTTCGACTTCTACCTTCGCGTGATGATCAGACATTGAACACAACCATAATAACCAAACAAAAAACCTGCGCAAAGAATAACACTACTGGTTGCCGAAACAAGCCTTTTGCAAGCTCACACCATCATTCTTGCGATGAATGCCATCTTGCATCGCCTGATGGCTAAATACTTGAAGCGTGACAAAAACCCGTTGCAGCACCATGCAGATTCACATCAGATACCCCCATGACCCCGCCTACATTCACAACTGACCTGGATACGGATCAGGTTCACCTGCAGATATCGGGTGATCTTCACACCCAGTCTCTGGATATGGTTGAGCGTGAATTCGCGAATTTCCATCCCAACGGCGGAACGGTCACAGTTGATTTGACAGGCGTTAAGGCACTCGACACTGGCGGGGCTTGGCTGATTGCCAGCCTTGTCCGCAAGGTGAAGTCCAGCGGCGGGCAAGTCGAGCTGCACGGTGCAACCGCCGCGCATTCTGCGCTGATCGAAACGGTTTCTCGCAACATGCCGGACGAACCCGCCCCTGATCCCGGAAAGCCAGATTTTCTGGATTGGGTGGCACGTGTCGGCGAGCGCACAGTCGGTGGCTGGAAAGACAGCTTGTCGTTGCTTGAGTTTCTGGGCCTGACGCTACACCGGCTGGTCCGCACAATCTTGATGCCGCGGCGTCTGCGGCGGGCTGCGCTGGTATCGCAGATGGAAGAAACCGGATTGAAAGCGATTCCGATCGTTGCCCTTATGGGTTTTCTGATCGGCGTTGTACTAGCATTTCAGGGGGCCACGCAGCTCAAGCAGTTCGGGGCCGAGATATTCGTGGTCGAATTGATCTCGATCTCTGTGCTGCGTGAGCTGGGCATTTTGTTGACGGCAATCATTGTTGCGGGTCGCTCGGGATCTGCCTTTACAGCTTCCATCGGCTCGATGAAGGTGCAAGAAGAAATAGATGCCATGCGGACGCTGGGCCTGGATCCGATCGAGGTTCTGGTCATTCCACGCGTTGTGGCGTTGCTGATCATGCTGCCAATCCTAGGGTTCATCGCCGATATCGCCGCCTTGATTGGCGGCGGTCTTATGAGCTGGATCGACCTTGGAGTCAGCCCCGGAATGTTCGTGACCCGCCTCAAGGAAAACACCGGCATCTGGCAATTTGCCATCGGTATGATCAAGGCACCTTTCTTTGCGCTGGTCATCGGTATCATCGCCTGTTGGCAGGCCTTACAGGTCAAAGGATCGGCACAAAGTGTTGGGCAAAGAACCACCGCGTCCGTGGTCCAGGCGATCTTCTTGGTGATCGCGCTGGATGCCATGTTCTCGATCTTTTTCTCGGTACTGGGGGTCTGAAATGGACGGTGTAGCCCACGAACAGATGCCGATTGGCGACACCCAGCGCGAGGCGGTGATACGGGTCCGCAATCTGACCAACCGGTTCGGGCCGCAGGTCGTGCACCAGGATCTGAATTTGGATGTCTGGCGGGGCGAAGTACTGGGCATTGTCGGCGGCTCGGGCACGGGTAAATCCGTCTTGCTCCGCACCATCGTCGGCCTGAACAAACCAGCCGCGGGAAGCATCGAAGTTCTTGGCGTCGACGTCCTGAACGGCCCCGAACAAGAGAGGCGGCGCATCGAACGCCGCTGGGGCGTCGCCTTTCAGGACGGCGCGCTTTTCTCGTCGCTCACCGTGTTGCAGAATGTCGTAGCCCCCCTGCGCGAGCATACAGGAATAAGTGAAAGCCTTATGTCGGCGCTTGGCGGTCTGAAAATCAGCTTGGTCGGACTGCCGCAGCTGAGCTGTGGCAAATTCCCGTCTGAACTGTCGGGCGGGATGCGCAAACGTGCCGCTTTGGCGCGCGCGCTGGCGCTGGACCCTGAGATCGTATTTCTTGATGAACCAACGGCCGGTTTGGATCCCATCGGCGCCGCTGCTTATGACGACCTGATTGGCGAACTTCAGCAAGCGCTGGGTCTGACTGTGTTTATGGTCACGCACGATCTGGATAGCCTTTATGCGATTTGCAACAGGATCGCAGTTCTTGCAGAAAAACGTGTTCTGGTTGATGGTCCGATTGAAGAGATGACCAAAGTCGATCATCCTTGGGTACAAGAATATTTCACCGGCCCCCGGGCGCGCGCAGCACAAAAAAAGGGTCAGGACAGGTAACACCCATGGAAACCCGAGCAAATTATATCCTGATCGGTGCATTCACCCTGGCTGGAATACTGGGTGCGTTTGGCTTTTTTCTATGGCTGGCCAAATTCGAGGTTTCCCGGCAATACGCCTATTACAATGTACTGTTCGACAATGTTTCGGGCCTGTCTGCGGCAGGTGGCGTCAGTTACAACGGACTGCCAGTCGGGCAGGTAATCTCCCTTAACTTGGATGACGAGCACCCATCTAAAGTGCGCGTCCGCATTGAAGTAGACGCAAGTATCCCGGTGACCGAGGATACCGTCGCCCAGTTACAATCGCTTGGGGTCACTGGGGTCAGCTATGTGGAACTGACCGGAGGCTCGGCCTCGGCCAAGCGTTTAGAACAGGACAGCCTGATCAAAAGCAAACGCAGCACCATCCAGTCCTTGTTCGAAGGTGCCCCTAAACTGTTGGAAAAGGCGATTACGCTGATCGAGGATATCGACAAGGTGGTGGATGACAAGAACCGCCAGCAGGTATCTCAGATTCTGGAGAACGTATCTTCGGCCACCGGAAGGCTGGACAAAACCCTTGCAGATTTCGAAAACTTGTCCTCAGATTTGGGTGGCGCAGCTAAAGAAATTTCAGCCTTCTCAAAACGCCTCGAAAAATTGGCAGACACGGCAGAAACAACGCTGGAAGCCGGAACAAATACATTAAATAGCCTGAAAACCGCATCCGACACGGCTGTATCGGCCCTAGACAGCGCAAAAGATACTTTTGACGCAGCAGATCGCATCATGCAGCAGGATCTGCAGCCCTTCATCGAACGGGCCTCGACCCTGGCAGACCACCTTACGGTCCTGACCGAAGATGGGCGCGTCGCGCTGGCCACGGTTTCCGAGACTTTCGTGAACGCAAACAAAACGCTCGGCTCCGTCACTGGTGCGATGGAAACAGCAAAGGGCACTTTGACCTCAGCTGAACGCGCATTTGACTCGGCCAATGAGGTGATCAACAAAGATATCGGCGTCGTCATGGATGATGTCCGCAATGCCGCCAACCAAGTGGCGTCCACGGTAACGAAAGTGACAGACAGGCTTGATGATATTTCAGCCGACATCCTCAGCGCGTCCAAATCGGCCTCGGAACTTTTGGGAACGATCGACGGCATCGTTCAGGACAATCGACGTCAACTGTCCGATTTCATGCGGGTTGGCCTGCCACAATTCACCCGTTTCATAGAAGAATCCCAACGACTGGTGATCAGCCTCGATCGTCTGGTGGACAAAGTTGAACGCGACCCCGCCCGTTTCCTTCTTGGGACCCAAGCATCGGAGTATCGTCAATGATCAGGCATTTGATAATGACCGCAGTTTTGGCGTCTTTGGGGGCGTGTACTGGACTGGAAACGCTGCGGCAGGCCTCAGAACCCAATGATCTCTATCTGCTGACACCCAAAAGCACGTTTTCTTCTTCGCTGCCACGCATCCAGAAACAGATCGTGGTCCAAGAGCCAACCGCGACTGCCGCGGTAAATACCGATCAAATTGCAGTTCAGCCGACACCTTTGCAAGTTCAATATCTGCCGCGTGCCAGATGGGTGGATCGAGCGCCGCTGATCGTCCAGGCGCTTTTGGTCGAAAGCTATGAAAACAGCGGACGGGTATCTGCCGTGGGTCGTTCGACCGTGGGGCTTCGTCCGGATTATGTGATTGTTCCCGATCTACGCGAGTTTCAGGGCATTGTCGTTAACCAGGATGGTGAAAGCTCGACCGTACGCGTCGAAGTCCGCATGAATATCAAGATCGTGGACGAGTTCGACGACAAAATCATCGCATCGAATTCGTTCCAAGAGAACGTAATTGCCAAAAGTAACCAGACCGAAGATCTGGTTACTGCCTTTGACGTTGCTCTGGGTAAAACCATGCGGGATGCTGTCGAATGGAGCATTCGTAGAATTAGTACCCATACAGCCAACAACCCTAGGTCATTCTAGTTACTCCCAAGCCCGGGCCTTACTCAGCCAGCGTCTGGGCCAGACGCATCAAGGTGACAGCTTCAGCCCGATATCCGAAAGAATCCTCACCTCGGGACAGCGTGGCCAGATCAATGGCATCCGCATAGGACCAGCCGCCAAGATATCCTCCGCCCCGAAGCAACTGACCAAATCCTGCAATCGCATAGGAAAAGCGGATGTCATCCGTGACTGTCCCTTGTCCGGGTAAAATAGGCTGCTCCATCAGATTGCTTTGATCTTCACCAGGAAGCTTGTAACGCATTTTGAAGAAACCAATTTCCACTGAATCATCCGATATGGATTGTTCAGCATACCGCAACGGGCCGTTTCTGATCGCATCGGAACCAACTGGCGTGACCTCGTAGATCGCCGTTACGGTGTGACCTGCTCCAATATCACCAGCATCCACTTTGTCATTTGAAAAGTCCTCGCGCTGCAGGGATCGGGTTTCATAACCGATCAGACGGTATTCAGCGATCTGTGACGGGTTGAACTCGACCTGGATTTTGACGTCGTTGGCGATGGGAAAAAGCGCCCCGGTAAGTTGATCGACCAATACTTTTTGCGCCTCAACCAGCGTATCGATATATGCCGCCTGCCCGTTTCCGTTCTGGGCCAGAGCCTGCATGGTGGCATCGTCCAGATTGCCTCGGCCAAAACCCAGAACGCTTAGGAATGTACCACTGTCGCGCTTGCGGGCGATAAAATCCTTCAGGGCATCAGGGTCTGACAGACCCACATTGAAATCGCCATCGGTGGCCAGAATTACGCGGGTCACCTCACCGTCCGCAACCATACCTTCTGCCACTTGATAGGCTTGCTGCAACCCGGCCTGCCCCGCTGTCGAGCCACCGGCTTCGAGCCTGTCGAGGGCTGAGAGAATGGTCATCTTTTCGGCTGCCGCGGTCGGTGGCAAAACCTGCCCGGCACTTCCCGCATAGGTGACGATCGAAACCTGATCTTCCGGACTGAGTTCAGACAGCATCAACCTGAAAGACTGTTTCAGCAGCGGCAATTTGTTAGCATCCTGCATTGAGCCCGATGTGTCGATCAGGAAAACCAAGTTCAATGGAGGACGGTCTTCGATCTGGGGCATGACCCCTTGGATGCCGACATGAACAAGCTGCGTCCCCTCATTCCAAGGCGTCGGTGTCACGGTGATCGTAGAACGGAACGGTTCCACCCCATCAGGCGCTGGGTAGGAATAGGGGAAATAGTTCACCATCTCTTCAACCCGCGCCGCATCCTTGGGCGGCAGATAACCATTCATCAAAGACGACCGAACAATGGCGTAAGAGGCGGTATCTACATCAATCGAAAAAGTCGAAACCGGTTCGTCCGTCGTGATCTTCAGCGAGTTGCTGTCCGCGTTCGCGAAAGTTTCGGTATTCTGTTCCGGCGCGGGAACAGTCTCATGTTGAATGTCAAATTTCCCGACCGCCGATGCCGGCGCGCTCTGTAAAAGGTCCGCAGCCCCCAGCTGCGCAACGGCCCCCTGCCTCTTGGCGGAAGGTGCGATTGTTTCTTCAATCACAACAGGCGCCTCAACAACTGGTTCTTCGAGATTGGCCTCGGGCATATCCGCCACCAATAGGTCAGACTCCTGCCGTGCGTCGGCGCGGTCCTCGGACCAGGGCAGTGGCGCAACAACCTCGTCGCGCGTCTGCGGCAAGATCACTATCAGAGCCACAGCAGCAACTGCGGTGGTAGCGGTCAGGGCACCGCGATAAGAGAGGGCATTCAACATGGCTTTCGCTCCTTCTGTCAGGCGGGCTATGAGGCCGCGCTTGACAGTGGGACGTCGCGCAGAGGTCGATCCTTGGATATTATCGAATTTTTTTTGCGCCTGGCTCAGATTTTCAATCCGTCGCGACGCATCCGGGGTCGGCGTGGCGGCGTCCATCAGCATCTTCAGCTTGTCCAGTTCATCGGTCATTGTGCCAGTTCCTCTTGCCGCAAGGCGCGCAGCCGTTTGCGGATATCTGACATCCTCCAGGACACTGTCCCTTCGGAAACACCCAGCACCTCTGCAGCTTCTGCATGGGTCATCTCATCCTCGAGGGTCAGGGCCAGAGTGTCTTGCAAGTCCTGCGGCAGGGACCGCATGGCCCGTTGCAACCAATCGACAGCCTCGGCCGTTTCCTGCACCTCGGCCCGGCGCATCTGTTCCACATCCCCCCAGCCGTGGGCCGCCCGCGTGTGACGGGTCGCGCGACGGCGTGCATCCTCGGCTGCATTGACAACAACACGGTACAACCATGTCGTAAACCGGGCTTCGGCACGAAAACCTACGATCTTTGACGGCAAGGCGGCGCATATATCCTGCGTCAGATCTTCGGCCTGATCCGCGCGTCCTGTCAGTCGAAAGGCCAACCGAAAGACCCTGTCGTAGTGGCGTGCCAATAGCGTGGCAAACGCATCAGCGTCCCCTGCAGCAGCGGCCTTTGCCAGATTCTCATCCGATGTTTTCATGCGCATCACAATGGGTAAGACGAACCAAAAACATCAATCCTTGGCAATGCACACAAAAAAATCAGAAATGATGCGCCGATGCGCGATTCCAGTCCTCTGCATATTCATCCGGAAGCGGAGCCTTCAGCAAAGCGCCTTCTTCAAGATGCAAATAGAGTTCAGCATAAGAGCGATCTCTTTCATCTGCAGTACGCCGAAGGATGTCCGAAGGGTGAAGTTCGGAGACCTTTTCCTTGCCCATGGCGCCCAGCAGCTCACGAAAGCTCTCTAAAGTCGCGTCGTGATAGCGATGTACCCGTTGTCTTTTTTGCGGAACATTCACAGCGCGGCCTCGGACCGGATCCTGTGTGGCCACGCCGGACGGGCATCGGTTTGTGTTGCAGTGAAGCGCCTGAATGCATCCCACTGCAAACATCATTGCCCTTGCCGCATTACACATATCGGCCCCAAGCGCGCATTTCTCGATGATGTCATAGCCTGTGGCGACTTTGCCCGAGCAAATAATGCGGATCTTATCGCGCAAACCCACACCGCGTAGACAGTTATTCACGAAAATCAACGCCTCGTTCAAAGGCATGCCCAACCGGTTGGTGAATTCTACTGGGGCCGCGCCCGTGCCGCCTTCGGCACCATCAATGGTGATGAAATCAGGCAGGATGCCTGTTTCCAGCATGGCTTTGCATATCGCTAAGAACTCGGACGGACGACCAATGCACAACTTAAACCCAATAGGTTTGCCACCGGACATCTCGCGCAGATTCTGAACGAAATTCATCAATCCGGTAGGTCCGTCAAATGCGGAATGAATTGGCGGAGAGATCACGTCCTGATGCAGGGGAACTCCGCGTATCTGCGCAATCTCTTCATCCACCTTCGCCGCAGGCAACACCCCCCCGTGCGAGGGCTTGGCCCCTTGCGACAGCTTGATTTCAATCGCCTTGACGACCTCGTTCCTGGCTCTTTCGGTGAATTTGTCTTTGTCGAACCCGCCATCCGGTGCGCGGCATCCGAAATACCCAGTGCCAATCTGCCAGATGATATCGCCACCTTCGGCCAGATGGTGCGGCGACAGACCACCCTCACCCGTATTATGCGCAAAACCTCCATCCTTTGCCCCACCATTCAATGCTCGGATTGCATTGGCGCTGAGGGCACCAAAGCTCATCGCTGAAACGTTCAGGCGCGAGGCACTATAGGGTTGGGAACATTGCGGCCCGCCCAGCATCACCCGTTCTTCGCTTTCGGGCACATGTTTGGGCGCAAGCGAGTGATTGGCCCTGTGGTATCCAACGGTTTGGATGTCGTATTGGGTACCAAATGCCTGGGTATCAACCTGCCCTTTGGCACGGGAATAAACCAGGCTGCGAATGATGCGATTATAGGGACGGCCGTTTTCGTTGGTTTCAACAAAATATTGCCGTATCTCTGGGCTGACAAATTCCAGCATGTACCGGAAATGCCCCAGAACCGGATAGTTGTTCAGCACGTTATGCCTTGTGGTCAGGATATCATATAGCCCGACCACCGCGTATGGGATCAGGAAAAGCAGCAGCCAATGGGCCGGGGGCCAGAAAAACCCGGCCACGATTGTCAGTGGCAGGCACACGAGGCTCAACACGTAATAGAGTCTGCGTATAATCATTCGTGCTCTCCCACTGTGGCTGTTAGCTGAGTCACCGTGGTACAAATTCGCGATTGCACGCAAGCCTTTACGCCCGAAATCACGTAAATGGTGAAACTTGTGATCCGCCATGCGCAGTTGATCCCGGCCGCGCCAATCGGTATCCCGGATGGCAGGGCAACGCGGGCAGGATCATTGGCTGTGAAAAAATCGCAAACAGCATGGGCCACGGCTCTCATGTTCTGTGCCGTTTTCGCGGGTGGCGCGGCTGGGTCACTGGTCAGAGAAGCGTTATCGCTCGGGATCTCGGGCCTGCCGATCCTGACCGAGACTTTTGGAATCAATATAGCCGCATGCTTTGTGCTTGGCTGGTTATACGCCATCCGACACCGGGTGCATGCGCACGTCCTGCATCTGGGCGCGGTTGGGTTTTGTGGCGGGTTATCTACGTTTTCCTCATTTGTTGCGGAATTGGAACGTCTGGCAGAGGTCAGCTTCGGGCTTGCCCTAACCGCAGCGGGTTTGGAAATTGTGGCGGGTCTTTTTGCGGCGATTTTGGGTGAAACCGCCGGGCGTCGCTTTTTCCCGCGGAGGTCGTCAGAGTGAGCGATCTCTACCTGCATGCAATGTTTGGTTTAGGCGGCGGTCTGGGCGCGGTTCTGCGGCACTGGATCGCCATTCGAATTCGCCATGACCTGCCCGTGGCAACGCTGATCGTGAACGTCTTTGGCAGTCTGTTGCTTGGGCTTTGGGTCGGGTATCTGGGCGGACCGACGGGCGTCAGCCAGGAGGAACAGCGCCTGGTGTTCGGCTTTTGTGGCGGCTTCACCACTTTCTCCAGCTTTGCCTACCAGTCCCTGGAACTGCGGCGCGAACGTACAATCGCTACGGCGGCGGGCAATATCGTGCTGAGCCTCTTGCTGTGTTGGGGCGCGCTGTGGCTTGGGCTGATGGCGATGCGCTGATCCGGTGCAGCCGGACCTACATCGGATAGGTATGCATCCGCACCGCCAGATTCCCCATTATCCAGACCGTCCCAACAATGATGATCAATAGAACCATCGTGGAAAACAGGACTAGGTCCAGGTCCTCGCGGCTGCTGCGTCGACGGTCGATATGCAGGAAATACACCAGTTGAACAATCAACTGCGCAAGCCCCAACAAACCGATCGACAAATAAACGCCCTTGGTCTCGATCCCGAACGTATATGCAATGGTAAAGACCGCCAGCGTCAGCAGCAGCGATCCGCCATAGCCAATCACATATCGGCGGCGTTCACGTCGGTGCATTTCGCTGCGCCTATCCATAGGTCAGCCCTCCGAAATAGACGATCGTGATTATGCCGATCCAGATGAGGTCGAGAAAATGCCAGAACAGGGCCAGACGAACCACCCGTGACATCAGAACGTCGGTTAGACCAAACACACGCAGCTGAATACCCAGAACGATCAACCACAGGCACCCCGCAGCAACATGCAGCCCATGCAGCGGCACTAGCCCGTAAAACGCTGACAGAAACCCGCTGCGCTGTGGAATGCCACCCTTTTCCGCCATAGCCAGAAAGTCACGTATCTCAAGTACCAGAAAGCTGAGGCCCAGAACCAGAGTTACCGCGAACCAAAGCACGATACGGGGCCGTGGCAGGTTGTATTTCAACGCCAGCATCGCAAGGCCCACTGTAAGACTGCTGGTCAACAGGATCAGGGTCTGGGCAAAAATGCTGGTCAGGTCGAACAGCTCATGCGGACCGGGCCCACCCGCCTGCGCGTCGATCATGGTGATATAGATCGCGAACATCAGGCCGAAATAGACCAGATCGCTCATCAGAAAGACCCAGAACCCAAAGGTGACCACTTCGCTGGCCTTGTCGGCACCCGGATGGCGTCGGCCCAAGTTTAGGCCCGGATAGCTGTGTGTCGGCGCGCGTTTCATGTAGTGGCCTCCAGATCGGGACGGGCAAGGCCGCGGTTTTCGGGCGCGTATTCATGATCGCGATTGACCGGAACCGATGCGCGCACGAGATCAAGCCAGGCTTCATGCTCTTTGCGGACCTGCTCGGCCGGAATAACCTCTTCGGTGTCGGTTCTGAAAGTCCAGGCGATGAAAGCCGCCAACATCGCGGCTGTCGTCGCAATAGCCAGCCACCAGATCCACCAGACCAGCGCAAACATCCAGATACCGCTGAGCACGCACAGACCGAACCCGATCGCCGTATTGCGTGGCATGAGGATATCTTCATAGGCATCAAGGGACGGATAGGCGTTGCCGCGCTCTTTTGCGGCGGCAAAATCGTCCCGGTCGGTCACATGCGGAATGATTGCAAAGTTATACGGAGGCGGCGGTGCCGGAATTGACCATTCCAGCGTGCGCCCATCCCAAGGGTCGCCAACCGGCACGCGGGTTTTTTCCCGGTCTCGAATGCTGACCCACAGCTGGACAATGATCGACAGAAGCGCTGCGAGAATGACCAGAGATCCAAGCACGGCGACGATCATATAGGGGTGAAAGCTGGGATCTTCCCAACTGTAAGATCGACGCGGCATCCCCATCAGGCCGACAAAATAAAGCGGTAGGAAGGTCAACATAAACCCAACGGTCCACAACGCGACAGATATCCGTCCCCAGCCTTCATTCAGGCGGAAGCCAAAGGCTTTGGGGAACCAATAGTTGTATCCCGCAAGCAGGCCAAACAGGACGCCAGGCAGCAGCACATTGTGAAAATGCGCGACCAGGAACAGGGTGTTATGCACCTGATAGTCGATGGTCGGATTGGCCAGGATGACGCCCGACAACCCTCCGATCACGAACAGCATCAGGAAAGACAACCCATAGAGCATCGGGACCGAGAACCGGATACGCCCGCGAAACAGCGTGGCCATCCAATCATAGACTTTCACGCCAGTCGGTATGGCGATCAGCATGGTGGCAATCCCAAACACCGCATTGATCAGCGCGCTTTGGCCCATGGTGAAAAAGTGGTGCAGCCAGACCGTGAAGGACAGCACCGCAATCGACATCGTTGCAATCACCAAGGAGTTGTACCCGTACAGGCGCTTGGCCGAGAAGGTCGCAAAAACCTCCGAATAGATACCATAGGCGGGAAGGACCAACAGATAGACCTCGGGATGTCCGAACAGCCAGAACAGGTTGGCATAGTTCATCATGTTGCCGCCAAGGTCATTTGTGAAAAAGTGGAAATCCAAGTACCGGTCTGCGGCCAGCATCAGCGCCGCAACACCCAGCGGCGGCATGGCAAAGACAATCAGGATCGAGCTGCAGATGATCGTCCAGCAATACATCGGCAACCGCATGAACTGCATCCCCGGCGCGCGCATCTTGTAGATCGTAACGGCAAAGTTGATCCCGGTCAGTGTCGTTCCGATCCCCGATACGACGATGGCCCAAATCCAATAATCCGGCCCAACGCCGGGATTGAAGGCCGCACCGGTAAAGGGTGGGTAGGCCGTCCAGCCCCCGGTCGAGAACTCTCCGACCACCAGGGAAACCATCAGCATCATGCCCGAGGACACGGTCAGGCCTAGGCTGATCTGGTTCATCACCGGGAATGCCACGTCGCGGGCGCCGATCATCAGCGGGATCAGGAAATTGGCGGCACCGAACACAAACGGAACAGCCACGAAGAAGATCATGATCGTGCCATGGGTACTGAAAAGCTCGGCGAAATGCTCGGCTTCCAGAAAGCCTTCGCCCGGGCCAGCGGCTTGTTGGGCGCGCATGACGACACCTTCCAGAACCCCCCGCGCCAACATCACGATGGCAAAGACGATATACATGATGCCGATCTTCTTGTGGTCGGCGCTGGTCAGCCAGTCACGCCACAGCGGCCCCCACAGACGAAACCATGTCAGCAGCCCCACAACGGCAATGGCGCCCACAATCACGATCCCAGCGGCAGCATTTGCCACGATCTCATTTGCGTTGGGCGACTGGATCAACCCGGTGATCGGAAAAGCATCCCAGTTTAGACGGCCGAAAAAACCAGTCTCGACATCGGTCATTGTGTTTTCTCCTGACCATACTCGGCAGTGCCCGGTTGCTGATCGGCAGGCAAGGGTGTGGCCCCGTGATAGCGGTGCAGGATCGACTGAAACAGATCACCATCGGCTAGTGTGAAATACAGCGCATCAGTCGGCATCTGATCATTGCCCAACATGGCCTGCACCTCATCCCGATCGGTTCGCATGGCGAGGGTTCGGTATGTTTCAGCGCTCAACGGAATCCCGTTTGTCCGGACCTTTTCGGCCCAGTCGTTGAAGTCCTGGGGCTCCATGGCAATCGCTTTGAATTTCTGCTTGGTAAAGCCACGCCCGTTATATTGCGTGTTCTCGCCCTGCATCGTTTCGGGCCTATCGGCGACAAGGTGCAGTTTGGTCGTCATCCCCGGCATGGCATAGATCTGTCCGGCCAGCGCCGGGATCATAAAGGACTGCATCACCGTATCCGTTGTCAGTATGACAGCGACCTGTTGGTTAACGGGGAGGCCCATCTCACCCACGCTGGCGATACCAAGATCGGGGTAGATGAACAGCCATTTCCAGTCGAGACCAACAACCTGCACATTCAGCGCCGGGTCTTCCCCGAACGAAGTCGCGTAGGGGTCCAGCCGATGGGTGGCTTTCCACAGATAAAACGAGAGGATGGCCACGATAACAACCGGGATACCCCACATGAGGAATTCCAACCGGGCAGAAAAATCCCATTCCGGTCGATAATCTGCCTGCCCCTCCTTTCGCCTTCGATACCGTATGGCAATCAAAGGCACCAGGATCAGAACCGGAACAACTGCGACCAATATCAGAACAGTTGCCCGTAAAAGGTGGCTTTTCTGAAGGGCGGCGACGGGTCCTTGAGGGTCCAAGAAATTGTTGCTGGCTTCGGCAACCGGCACAAAGCCAAGACCTGCTATGGCGGTAGACAGGACAACCAAGGATGCAAAAGACGGTCTGGAATATGTCACGCCTGTTCATCCTCATTTCAAAACTGATTGGGACAACTATCGGCAGAGTCCTGAATTTTCACAAGGATTTTTAGACAGCTCTGCCTGTTTCCCGAGATTTGATCTTGCCACCCGGATCACAGCGGCAGAAACGCCGTTCTGGTAGGTTGACTTAAAGCAGATCGCAGGTGAGATCATAGGACAATGCGTTGGTTAATCCTTACTCTTGGACTTTGCTACCTGTCGACAAGTGCGACAGCACAGGATCGTGCGGCGACCGAGGCTCAGTTTCAGTCATGGCTGAAACACACGGTCTGGGCGCGGGCGAAATCCGAGGGTGTTTCAAAACGCACGATGAACAGGGCCTTCAACGGCGTCACGCTGAACTGGAAACTGCCAGACCTGGTTCCTCCGGGTACGGCAACAGCGGTTCCCAAGGAACAAAAGCAGGCCGAGTTCGGATCACCCGGGCGCTATTTCAACGCTGGTTCGGTTCAGGGGGCCACTTCTGTCGGACGCAAGATGGCCCGGCGCTATAACACGACACTGAAACAGGTAGAATCCGATACCGGAGTACCAGCG
Source organism: Ruegeria sp. YTSA226 (assembly GCF_059609905.1). NCBI lineage: Bacteria > Pseudomonadati > Pseudomonadota > Alphaproteobacteria > Rhodobacterales > Roseobacteraceae > Ruegeria > Ruegeria sp. YTSA226. Next base: position 77,184 of record NZ_JBXWMQ010000005.1, on the reverse strand, counting down.
CGCGTCATTCTGGCGATCTGGGGCCGCGAAAGCGGATATGGGCAGGTGGCTATCCGGCATAATGCGTTTCAGGTTCTGGGCACCAAAGGTTTCATGAGCACCCGCTCAGAATATTTCACGTCAGAGCTTATCGCCGCGCTCAAGATTGCAGAGGCTGGCCACATACCGCCGGATCAAATGAAAAGCAGTTGGGCGGGTGCGCTTGGGCAACCGCAGTTCATGCCATCGAACTACCTGACTTATGCGGCCGATGGAAATGGCGACGGGCGCGCGGATATCTGGACCTCGGCCGAGGACACAATTTCATCGATCGGAAACTACCTCGACCAACATGGCTGGGTCTCGGGTCGTGATTGGGGGTTCGAAGTAACTGTCCCGTCTTCGGTTTCCTGCACCCTTGAAGGGCCGGATCAGGGCCGTCCTATTCGCGACTGGGCCGGGTTGGGGATCACCCGTGTATCTGGCAAGCCGTTTCCAAAACAAGAAATGCAGGGACAAGGGTTTTTGATGATGCCCGCCGGGCGCAATGGCCCGGCCTTCATTGTCACCCCCAATTTTTATGTCCTGAAGGAATACAACAAAAGCGATCTCTACGCCCTGTTCGTCGGCCATGTTGGGGATAGGATAGAATATGGCGTCCAGGATTTCCGCGGCCGGTGGGACAAAGTCGGCGGTCTTTACCGATCGGATATAGCAGCCATGCAGCGCGCATTGGAACAGATGGGCCATGACGTCGGCGGCGCTGACGGCCTGCCGGGCTTTCGAACACGCCGCTCTATCGGGCGCTGGCAAGAGGCCACCAATCAGTCCGCCACATGCTTTCCTCAGGCCCATATGGTCCGGGCACTGACCCAATAGCGATTCGCGCCAATTTTTGGAAAGCCGCAAAAGCGGACCTTGCGTCAACGCTCAACCGCTTACTCAAGAGCTTCACAAAAATGTCAAGAAACCATCGCGTATCATTATAATATTTCCATTCTCCCGTGGAATTTTTTAGATTTCGGCCGCACCTGGCCATTTTGCACGCAAAGGCTTTAACCTTTTTTGAAATAGTGCCACGTTCTGCATCAGTGAAAGGCGACTTTCGCAACTACGTTTCCGACAGCAAACCGAAAGACTGCGACGCGGTGTTCATTGCGATCTGAAAAAGCAAAATTCGAACAAGTCCCGGTCTATCTGAGTCGGACAATCATGGTGGTCAGCGACCATCCTGAACGGATGTGCGTACCTTGCCACCACACAAATGGGAGTAGAAAGATATGAACAAATACATTCGGACATCTCTGGCGGGGCTACTGACCTCGACCATGATCACCGGCGCTGCATTTGCCGCCGGCACCCATCCCGAAACCGGCGAGGCGCTGGCGGATGATCAAACCTTCACCTATCGCGTTCTGGATGAGCACAGTTCGGTTGACCCGCAGGTTGTTGAAGACGTTACCGGTGCGGAAATTGTCCGCGACCTGTTCGAAGGCCTGATGAACCAGGACGAAGACGGCAATTTGGTGCCCGGCGTCGCAACCGGCTATACCACAAACGATACCAAGGACGTTTACACATTTACACTGCGTGATAACGCCAAATGGTCCAATGGTGATCCGGTCACGGCAGGCGATTTCGTTTTTGCATGGAAACGTGCCGTCGATCCCGCTCTGTCCTCGCCCTATGCGTGGTTCATGGAGCTGATGTCGATCGAAAATGCGGCCGAAATCATTGCTGGTGAGAAGCCCGTGGACGAACTGGGCGTAACCGCCATCGACGACCACACACTTGAGGTTAAGCTGAGCGCAGCACTGCCTTATTTCGCGCAAATGACCACCCATTCCACCACCTTCCCTGCCCCGCAGAAGGTGATCGAAGAGTTCGGCGACGCCTGGACTAAGCCGGAAAACATCGTCTCGAACGGCGCCTATGTTCTGACCGAACACCTGCCACAGGAACGCTCGGTCCGTGAGCGCAACGAGATGTATTGGGATAACGACAATACGATTGTCGAAAAAGTCGTGGCCCTTGTCATCAACGACGAAAACGTAGCCCTGACCCGTTACCTCGCAGGCGAGCTGGACCGCACTGAAGTACCTGCTGGTCAGTTCCCGCGCCTACAGAAAGAGCACCCCGAAGAGGCCATCAGCTTCCCGCGCCTGTGCAACTATTACTATACATTCAACCTGTCTGACAGCGGACCGGAAGAATTCAAGAACCCAAATGTACGTCAAGCCCTGTCTCTTGCAGTTGACCGCGACATTATCACCAAGAACGTCAAAGCCGGTGGAGAGCCGCCCGCATATACGTTCGCACCCGAAGCAACCGCTGGGTTCACCGTCCCTGAAGTCGAAATGGCTTCGATGACGCAAGCCGAGCGTGACGAGCTGGCCAAGGAGCTGCTGGCCGAGGCCGGATTTGGCCCCGACAACCCGCTGAGCTTTGACATGGTCTACAACACATCAGAGGCCCATAAGAAAGTCGCAGTGGCACTGAGCCAGATGTGGAAACAGAAACTGGGCGTACAGGTCGAGTTGGCCAACATGGAATGGAAAGTGTTCCTGGAAGAGCGCGGCAACCAGAACTTCGATCTGGCCCGTGGCGCCTGGTGTGGCGACTATAACGAAGCCTCGACCTTCCTGGACCTGTTGCAGTCGGATTCCGGCTATAACGACGGCAAGTACAACAACCCCAAGGTTGACGAATTGCTGACCCAAGCCAAGACAGCAGATGACGCAGCACCACTGTATACCGAGGTTGAGCGGATCATTGCACAAGAGACTCCGGTTATCCCGATCTATCACTATGCTGGCGTCTACATGATGGACAGCGATGTCGGCAACTGGCCGGTCAAGAACGTAGAGCAGAACTGGTACTCCAAGAACCTCTACAAGATCGCCGAATAACCTTCCTTAGACCACGCTTTGCCCCGAGGATCACCCCGGGGCAAAGCCAATAATGGGGGCATGAAATGCTTGCCTATATCATCCGGCGATTGCTGATCGCCGTTCCAACGATCCTGTTGCTGATCGTTGCCTGTTTTTTTCTGATGCACTACGCGCCCGGCGGGCCGTTTACCTCGGAACGGCCATTGCCGCCGCAGGTGCTGGCCAATATCGAGGCGCGCTATGGTCTGGACCAGCCGCTGTGGAAACAGCTTTGGGACTATCTGTACAACATTGTCGTGCATTTCGATTTCGGCCCGTCCTTCAAGTTCAAGGACCGAGACGTCAATGATATCATTTCGCAAGGCTTCCCGATCTCGCTCACTTACGGGTCATTGTCATTCCTGCTGGCGAGTGTCGTAGGTATTGGCCTTGGGATCGCCGCGGCCATCCGACACAACAGCTGGATCGACTATTTTGCCGTAGGTCTGGGGATCGCTGCGCAGGCGCTGCCGAACTTCATCATGGGCCCGATCCTGATCCTGACCTTCACTTTGTGGCTGGGATGGTTGCCGGGTGGTGGCTGGAACGGCGGTCAGTGGCAATATCTGATCATGCCGGTCATCGCATTGGCCACGTCCTATATGGGGTCGATCGCGCGGATTACCCGTTCGTCGATGCTGGAAGTTCTGAACTCGAACTTCATCCGCACGGCCCGGGCCAAGGGTTTGCCTACCAGGACCGTAATCTGGCGCCATGCGTTGAAGCCCACGCTGCTGCCGGTGGTGTCCTATCTGGGCCCGGTCTTTGTCTATGTTCTGACCGGATCGGTTTTTGTCGACATCTATTTCTCGACCGGTGGTCTGGGGCAGGCTTATGTCGGCTCGGCCCTGTCGCGTGACTATGCGGTGCTGCTGGGGGTCACGATCTTGTACGGCACGCTTACAGTGATCGTGAACCTGCTGACCGACTTGGCATATGCCTGGTTCGATCCGAAAATCCGGTACTGAGGGGCACAAAATGCTAGGAAAATCACAAAAAGCCGCCCATCTGGCCGAGGACATCACCGATTTCACGGCCGTTCAGGGGCGTTCCCTCTGGCAGGATGCGCGGATGCGGTTTGTCCGCAACAAAGCCGCAATGGCGAGCGTATTCATCTTGCTGATGATCGTTCTGTTCACAATCTTCGGCCCATATTTCGCCGTTTGGAGCAATGAGGAAATCGACTGGAACGTGATGGGTGACATCCGTGGCATGGGAATGCCGTCGATCGAGACCGGGCACTTCTTTGGCGTCGACGATCTGGGGCGCGACCTTTACAGCCGGGTCATTCAGGCCACAACAACATCGTTGTTGGTGGGGCTCGTCGGGGCGGCCACCGCGTTGATTGTTGGCACCTGCTATGGCATCGCCGCCGGGTATATTGGCGGGCGCCTTGACGGCGCGATGATGCGGTTCGTCGATATCCTTCTGGCCATTCCGACAACTCTGATCATCATTCTGTTGCTTGTGGTGGCCGGTCGGTCGTTCTTTACCCTGTTCATCGCGTTGGGCGCGGTTGGTTGGTTGACCATGTCACGGATCGTCAGAGGGCAGACTCTGGCCCTGAAAAACCGCGAATTCATCGAGGCCGCGCGCGCCGCCGGTGTCAGCGAATTCACCATCATGTATCGCCATATCCTGCCCAACCTGCTGGGCGTGGTAATCGTCTATGCATCGCTTCTGGTGCCTGAGATGATCCTGACCGAAAGCTTTATCTCGTTCCTCGGACTTGGCATCTCGGAGCCCTATACCTCGCTAGGCCGTCTGATCGCTGAAGGGGCAGGCACAATGGGGTACGGAACCCTCTGGCAGCTGATGTTCCCTCTGACATTCTATGTCGCCATTATCATCACGATGTTCTTCATCGGCGATGGGCTGCGTGACGCTCTGGACCCAAAGGATCGCTGATATGAGCCTGTTCTCTGTTAAGGACCTAAGCGTCCAGTTCGACACCCCCGATGGTGTGGTCGAGGCCGTCAAAGGCATCAGCTTTGACATTAATCCGGGCGAATGCCTTGGTATTGTGGGCGAAAGCGGGTCCGGTAAAAGCCAGACTTTCATGGCCGCGATGGGGCTGTTGCCTTCAGCGGGTCGTGCAATCGGATCGGCCACGCTGAACGGCAAGGAAATCCTGAATCTGTCGATCAACAAGCTGAACCAGATCCGGGGCGATGACGTCGGCATGATCTTTCAGGATCCGCTGACCGCCCTGACCCCGCATCTGAGGGTCGGGCAGCAAATGCGTGAGGTTCTGCAGGTTCACGAAGGGTTGCAGGGTTCGGCCGCTCGGGCGCGCTGTCTGGAGTGGTTGGACCGGGTCCGCATCCCAGAGGCAAACCGTCGTCTGGATCAATACCCGCACGAATTGTCGGGGGGCATGCGCCAACGTGTCATGATCGCCATGTCGATGTTGTGCAACCCAAAGCTGCTGATCGCCGATGAACCGACCACGGCGCTGGATGTGACGGTCCAGGCCGACATCCTGGACTTGATGGTGCACCTGCAAAAAGACGAAGGCACTGCCATTGCGCTGATCACGCATGACATGGGTGTGGTGGCACGGATGTGTGACCGCATTCAGGTCATGCGTCTGGGTCAGTTTGTTGAGGCCGGGGACACGCGCGAGATCTTCCGCGCGCCGCAGCATGAATACACCCGCACCCTGCTTGAAGCGATGCCGCGCATTGATGCCGGTGACGCGCCAAAAGCGCTGGCAGAAACCGATGAACCTCTGCTGCGGGTCGATGACGTGAAAGTGCATTTCCCGATCCACGTGTCGGGCGGGTTGTTCGGGCGCAAAGTACCGCTGAAAGCTGTGGACGGTGTCAGCTTTGACATCCGTAAGGGCGAGACGCTGGGCGTTGTGGGTGAATCCGGCTGTGGCAAATCCACACTGGCGCGGGCGGTTCTGCAGCTGATCGAACCCAGCGGTGGCAATGTCAGCTGGTTGGGCCATACGATTGTCGGGCTAAAGCGGGCCGAGCTGAACAAGTACCGCAAGGACCTGCAGATTGTGTTCCAGGATCCGCTGGCCAGCCTCGATCCGCGGATGACCATCTCGGCCTCTATCGCTGAACCGCTGAAAACCTATCGCCCGGATCTGACAGAGCGTGAGCGCAAGAAAATGGTCGGGGAAATGATGGAGCGGGTCGGCCTGCAGGCCAACATGATCAACCGCTATCCGCACGAGCTGTCCGGTGGGCAGAACCAGCGGGTCGGGATCGCGCGGGCGATGATCAACAAGCCCAAGCTGATCATTTGTGACGAGGCGGTCTCGGCTCTGGACGTGTCGATCCAGGCCCAGATCGTAGAGCTTTTGAAAGAGCTGCAGCAGGAATTCGGGCTGTCTATGATTTTCATCAGCCACGACCTGTCCGTGGTACGGACAGTGTCAAACCGGATCATGGTACTGTATCTGGGGCGCATCGTCGAATTGGGAGATGGAGAGGTGATCTGTTCGCAGCCTCTACACCCCTATACCAAATCGCTAATCTCGGCCGTCCCGATCCCCGATCCGGATGTGGAACGGCAACGCCAGCGCCTCAAATTGCCGGGCGAGCTGCCTTCGCCGATGGACCCGAAAGCGGCGCTCAGGTTTTTGCCCAGCCGGCTATCGGCCGGTCAGAACGATTATGTTCCACAGCTCAACGAGGTCGCACCGAACCATTTCGTGGCCGAGCATGATCCGCTTGAGACAATCCTGGCGAACACATAAATTCCCTGTCCCCGAGGCCGCATGAACAGCCTCGGGGACAGGTTTGGCTTTGCACGACTTCATGACGATTCTTGGCGCATTCTTGCCAATGAATGGACGAAGGGCCGGATTGTACAACAAAACACCGGTAAATGACGGGTTTCAAAGGCATCAAACGGCGGTTCGTTTTGACTTCCCCTACCCCCGGTGGCACCTTCCTGTCAGATTTTAGACTGCGGCCGCGATGTCATTGATTGTTCTGACTGCGCAGCCTAATAGGAAACCCCGGCCTGCCCTACGCGGTCGGGCAAGAATTGAATTTGAGAGGTAACATGGTACGCAAGGTCACCAAGGCGATTTTCCCCGTTGCGGGATTGGGCACGCGTTTTCTCCCAGCGACAAAATCCGTCCCCAAAGAGATCATGACACTGGTTGACCGTCCTTTGGTTCAATACGCAATCGACGAAGCCCGCGCCGCAGGTATTACCGAATTCATCTTTGTAACTTCGCGTGGCAAATCTGCGCTGGAAGATTACTTTGATCACAACCTCGTGCTGGAACAAGAGCTCAAGGCCAAGGGCAAGGATGACCTGCTTGAGGCGCTGAATGCAACGAATATGGAAAGCGGCGCCATCGCCTATATCCGCCAGCACAAGGCGCTTGGTCTGGGCCACGCAGTCTGGTGTGCCCGCCGTCTGATCGGCGACGAGCCATTTGCAGTAATGTTGCCTGATGACGTCATTGCTGCTGATAAACCCTGTCTGCAGCAGATGGTCGAAGCCTATGAGGAAACCGGCGGCAATATGGTCGCAACGATGGAAGTGCCAAACGAAAAAACCAGTTCCTATGGCGTTCTGGATGTAGGCGAAAACGTCGGCTCCGTGGTACGCGCCAGAGGAATGGTTGAAAAGCCCAAGCCGGAAGAAGCCCCCTCGAACCTGGCCGTTATCGGTCGGTATATTCTGGGGCCGTCAGTGCTGTACAATCTCAACCAAAAGAAAACAGGCAGTGGCGGTGAGATTCAGCTGACCGATGCTATCGCAGAAGACATCTGTAACGGTGTGCCCGTGTTTGGCTATAAATTCGACGGCCAGCGATTTGATTGCGGCTCGAAAGCCGGGTTCCTCCAGGCAACTGTTGCCTTTGCGCTGGCCCGTAGCGATCTGCGTGATGACCTGAGCCAGTATCTGAACGAGATAGCCGCCGCCGGGAAGGCCGCTCAATAGCGCCCGCAACCTTCAGCATGTCGTTTCTAAAGTGACAAAGTCCAAGAACCTTCGAGGCAAGCCGCAATGACCACCATCCATCCCATCATACTCTGCGGAGGGTCCGGCACCCGACTGTGGCCCCTGTCGCGCAAAAGTTACCCCAAGCAGTTCGTCCCTCTGATCGGTGATTCAAGCCTGCTTCAGGATTGTGCTGAACGAATGCAGGGACCCAAGGACGCGCCTTATGCCAAGCCGCTGATCCTTACCAATGATGCATTCCGTTTTGTGGTTCCGGAACAACTGGGCGCGATTGGCATAGATCCGGGCCCCATTCTGATCGAACCCGAAGGGCGCAACACAGCACCAGCGGTTCTGGCCGCCGCGTTGTATCTGGCCGCCAGCAACCCGGATGCGATCATGCTTGTCGCCCCATCGGACCATGTCATCCCGGACAAAGCTGCTTTTCATCAGGCAGTTACCGAAGGCGCGCGCGCGATTTCGGATCGTGGGGATCTCGTCACTTTCGGGATCACTCCGGACCGGCCGGAAACCGGCTATGGATATCTCAAGCTCAGCCATGCCCCAGATACGGGCAACACCGCCATTGCGCTGGACCGTTTTGTCGAAAAGCCTGATCTGCAGAATGCCCAAGCCATGATCGCCGATGGCAGCTATCTTTGGAATTCGGGGATATTTCTTTTCGCGGTCAAAGACATAATCGCTGCATTCAAAGAACATGCGTCCGCACTGCTGGACCCGGTCGGCAAGGCCGTCCGTGAGGCAAAGGCCGACCTCGGGTTTCTGCGCCTCGACCCCCAAGCCTGGGGCACGGTCGAGGATATCTCGATCGACTACGCGGTCATGGAGAAAGCCCGCAATCTGAGCGTCGTACCCTATGCGTCGGGCTGGTCGGATGTCGGCAGCTGGTCGGCAGTTCAAGAGCTGAGCAATCCAGACGCCGATGGCGTTGCCACTACGGGCCAGGTTACCACCATTGACTGCCGGAACGTATTGGTGCGTTCAGAAACCCCCACGCAAGAAGTTGTTGCGATGGGTCTGGAAAACATGATTGCGGTCGCCATGCCCGATGCGGTTTTGGTGGCCAGCATGGACAAGGCTCAGGACGTCAAACAGGCGGTTGCGGCCCTGAAGGCCAAAGGCGCCAAACAAGCGGAATCGCTGCCGGTCGATCATCGCCCTTGGGGCTGGTTCGAAAGCCTGGTCATCGGGGATCGGTTCCAGGTCAAACGCATACACGTTCACCCCGGCGCCTCACTAAGCCTGCAATCCCATCACCACCGGTCTGAACACTGGATCGTTGTTCAGGGCACGGCAAAAGTTACGATCGACGAAGATGTGCGCCTGATCTCTGAAAACCAATCTGTCTACATCCCGCTCGGCGCCGTTCATCGGATGGAGAATCCGGGCAAGGTGCCGATGGTTCTGATCGAGGTCCAGACCGGGTCTTATCTGGGTGAGGACGACATCATCCGGTACGAGGATGTGTACGCCCGCAGCTAACCTTTAGCGGTGATTGGTAAACTTAAGGGCAGCTTCGGCTGCCCTTTTTCGTTGAATCCTGACCTTTGGCTACGCCCCATGGAATCCTCCAAACGTTAGCAAATGATTATTCGAACGTTCGGTCAGATCAGACCGGATTCATCCTGGGCACGGCAATGTGGCGCGCAATGCAATAGTCGGACCGACAGCTACAGGAGGACGCCACCCGTGTCACAAAACTCACCCAGATTGGATTTACCTTTCCTGCAACCTTCGCAGGCCCAGAAACACGTCACCCATAACGAGGCGCTGCGTGCTCTGGACCTGATTGTCCAGCTGAGCGTAGCGTCGACAAACGCCTCGGTGCCGCCTGCGGTGCCGGAACAGGGCGAGATTCACGCGCTTGGTGCCAACCCTACCGGGGATTGGGCCGCGCAGCCGGGCGCCCTTGCGGCCTGGTTGGATGACGCCTGGCACTTTGTGACCCCGGGAATCGGCTGGCGGGCCTGGGATGAACAGGCCAACCGGTTGAAGATCTGGGACGGCGCAGACTGGTCCGAACCTCAGGTCGCGACCCAGAACCTGGACGGGTTGGGTATCGCAACCGGGTATGATAGCACCAATCGGCTATCGGTCCGGTCGCCTGCGACGTTGCTCAGCCATGACGGGGCGGGGCACCAGTTGAAGATCAACAAGGCAGCGGCCGGGGATACCGCCTCGCTTTTGTTCCAGTCAAACTGGGTCGGTCATGCGGAGATGGGATTGTCCGGCAACACCGGTTTTTCCATCAAAGTCTCGGCTGATGGCGGATCCTGGACCGAGGCGCTGAGCTTTGACCCAGCCACCGGAACAGCCTCAGGCTCTGCCATTCAAAACGATGCCGAAGACATCACCGCAGGTCGCCTGATGCGGGCCGACTATGGCTACTGCCCCGGAAACCTGCTGGGCTCTGTGTCAGAAACCGCCGGGGTGCCAACCGGCGCGGTCGTCGAACGCGGATCAACCGCCAATGGCGAATACGTCCGGTTTGCGGATGGTACACAAATCTGCACGGGCGTTCTGACGGCCACCGATTGCGTGAACGCCGAAGGATCGCTGTATTCCAGCGCCGAGACCGCCTGGAGCTTTCCCGCAGCCTTTGCGTCCGGAACCTCACCCTCGGTCGGTGGCAGTGGCGGCGCGACAAGCCGGTTTATAGGTTTGGGCGCGGCCACTGAAACACAAGTGCCCTTTAAGGTTCTATCGGCATCCTCGGACACAAGCAGCCTGTCCCCAACGGTAATCGCAACCGGTCGCTGGTTCTGAGCTTTAGACCGTCCGGAGCTATGCCCAGGCGGTCATTTGGCGCGCAAATCGGTGTCTGCCTGCTCCAGAAACCACGCATAGGTCTCGCGGATACCATCTTCGAGTCCAACGCGTGCGCGCCACCCCATATCTGCCAGTCGGGACACATCCATCAACTTGCGCAGTGTCCCGTCAGGCTTGCTGACATCCTGAGTGATCTTACCCGTGAATCCGGTTGTTCCGGCCACTAGGGCCGCCAGCTCAGCGATTGAGATATCTTCGCCGCATCCCACATTGATATGGCTCAGCATCGGCTGGGTATTCGCGTCGTAGATATCGCGCGGTAAGTCGAGCACAAACAAGGACGCCTCGGCCATATCATCGACATGCAAAAACTCGCGCCGCGGTTTTCCTGTGCCCCAGATCACCACTTCTTCCAGCCCGTCGCGTTGTGCCTCGTGGAATCTGCGGATCAGGGCCGGCAGGACATGGCTGTTTTCGGGGTGAAAATTGTCTCCGGGTCCGTAAAGATTGGTCGGCATAACCGACCGGTAATCGACACCATGTTGGCGATTATAGCTTTCGCACAGCTTGATCCCGGCGATCTTCGCAACCGCATAGGGTTCGTTGGTGGGTTCCAGCACGCCGGTCAGCAAAGCGTCTTCACGCATGGGCTGAGGGACAGCCCGTGGGTAAATGCACGAACTACCCAACTGCAGCAAATGCTTTACCCCCGCTGCAAAAGCCTGATGGATCACGTTGCATTCAATCATCAGGTTTTCGTAAATGAAATCTGCGGGGTACGTGTTATTTGCGTGAATCCCACCGACCTTGGCCGCGGCTAGGATCACCATATCCGGACGCTCAGTCTGCATAAAATCACGCACGGCGGATTGGTCGGTTAGATCCAGTTCGGAATGCCTGCGCGTGATCAACTCCAGCTCTTCGCCTTCGTCCTTGCGGTTTTGCAAACGGCGCAGGATTGCGCCGCCAACCATACCACGATGCCCGGCAACATAGATCTTACGCATGAGGGCCTCCTCAGCCGTTTTCCAGGCTCATTGGCAGCTCAAACCCGTGCTCTTTCAAAAGCGCGTGACGTTTGGCCGTCTTCAGGTCTTCGGTCACCATCTCAGCGCACATTTCCTGCACGGTCAGTTCTGGTACCCAACCCAGTTTGTTCTTGGCGTTTGAGGGATCGCCCAGAAGGGTTTCGACCTCGGCCGGGCGAAAATATTGTGGGTCTATCCGCATTACGACGTCACCGGGTTTCAATCCCGGGGCTTTGTCCCCCTCGATCGAAACGACAGTCGCGGTTTCGTCAACGCCTGACCCGGTGAATTCCAGTGAAACGCCAAGCTCGGCTGCCGACCATTCAATGAACTGTCGTACCGAATACTGAACCCCGGTCGCAATCACGAAATCCTCAGGATTGTCCTGCTGCAGCATCAGCCATTGCATCCGCACATAGTCCTTCGCGTGGCCCCAATCCCGCAGACTGTCGATATTGCCCATGTACAGGCAACTTTCCAGTCCTTGCGCAATATTTGCCAAACCGCGTGTGATCTTGCGGGTAACAAAAGTTTCGCCCCGGCGCGGGCTTTCGTGGTTAAACAGGATCCCGTTACAGGCATACATGCCATAGGCCTCACGGTAATTAACCGTGATCCAGTAAGAATAGAGTTTGGCAACCGCATAAGGTGACCTTGGGTGGAACGGGGTGGTTTCGCGTTGCGGAGTTTCTTGCACCAGACCGTAGAGTTCCGAGGTCGAGGCCTGATAGAAGCGTGTCTTTTTCTCGAGCCCGAGAAAACGTATCGCTTCCAGCAAACGCAAAGTACCAATGGCATCCACATCCGCAGTGTATTCCGGGGATTCAAAACTGACGGCCACATGGGACTGTGCGCCAAGGTTATAGACCTCGTCCGGCTGCACTTCGCGAATGATTCGCGTCAGGTTAGACGTATCGCTCAGATCACCATAGTGCAGGTGCAGTTTGGGATTGGGAACGTGTGGGTCTTGATAGATGTGGTCGATGCGTTGCGTGTTGAATGAGGACGCGCGGCGCTTAATGCCGTGAACTTCATAACCTTTTTCCAACAAAAACTCGGCCAGATACGATCCGTCTTGTCCGGTAATCCCGGTGATTAATGCCGTTTTTGTCATAGTTCCGCCCTACGAAAACAAATGTGTATGATTGCCGACCCAAAAACAGCAAGAATCCCCGGAATGCAACCCAAGCACGCTGACAGGCATTGAAACCGGCGGAACTTTCTTCGAATGTGTGCGCGCCAAAGGCGGTATTTGTTAAGAAGGGTATTTTAGTATGCGTATTGCGATGATCGGAACCGGCTATGTAGGTTTGGTGTCCGGGGTATGTTTTTCCGATTTCGGCCATGATGTCATTTGCGTCGACAAGGCCGAACAGAAAATTGAGATGCTGCAGGCTGGCGAAGTCCCGATATATGAGCCCGGGCTTGACGTCCTGATGGCCAAAAACGTAGCCGCTGGTCGGCTCAGCTTTTCCACGGACCTGGCCGCAGCAGTGGATGGTGCGGATGCTGTTTTTATTGCCGTGGGCACGCCCACACGTCGCGGGGACGGTCACGCCGATCTGACTTATGTGATGGCCGCCGCAGAAGAAATTGCGCATGCGATTACGGGCTACACTGTGGTGGTAACCAAATCGACCGTTCCAGTTGGCACCAATCGCAAGGTGCATCAGGTCATTTCTGCCGCCAACCCGAAGGCCGAATTCGACGTCGCCTCGAACCCTGAATTCCTGCGCGAAGGGGCCGCCATTGATGATTTCATGCGCCCGGATCGTGTGGTTGTCGGCGTTGAATCAGACCGCGCCGCCGATGTAATGGCGGAAATATACCGCCCGCTTTACCTGCGGGACTTCCCGATCCTGACCACTGATCTGGAAAGCGCAGAGATGATCAAATACGCCGCTAACGCGTTTCTTGCGACCAAGATCACCTTTATAAATGAGATCGCAGGCCTGTGCGAACGTGTTGGCGGCGACGTGAAAGAGGTCGCCCGAGGCATCGGTCTGGATGGGCGCATTGGCAATAAATTCCTACATGCAGGTCCGGGATATGGCGGATCGTGCTTTCCAAAAGACACCGCCGCTTTGGCCCGGATCGGTCAGGAACATGCCCACCCGATGCAGATCACCGAAACCGTCATCCGGGTGAATGACGAGGTCAAGAAACGGATGATCCAGAAAATCCGAGATGTCTGCGACGACAGTTTCAATGGAAAAACGATCGCTGTTCTGGGCGTGACCTTCAAACCCAATACCGACGATATGCGTGATGCGCCCTCGTTAACTATCGTGCCTGCACTGATCGGTGGTGGGGCAACGGTGCGGGTTGTCGACCCTCAGGGGCGTTCCGAAGGTGAGGCCCTGCTGCCCGGCGTCGAATGGTGCGAAGACCCCTATGCTGCTGCTGCTGATGCGGATGTCGTTGTGCTGTTGACCGAATGGAACGAGTTCCGTGCGCTCAATCTGAGCGAACTAGCTGGCACGATGAAATCCCCCCGAATGGTCGATCTGCGCAATATCTATTCCGAACCCGCCGTCAAGAAATCCGGCTTCGATAGTTACGTCGGTATTGGGCGCTGATCTTCGGATCAAGTTTGGATGGCCGATTCAAAACAACCGGCCATCCGTCATTCATTTTGTCAAAACGCCGCCAGATCCCTGAGGAACAGCGCGATACCTGGGAAGTAGATCAGCATAGCCGTCATCAGCGCCAGGATCGCGAAGAACGGCAAAGTGCCCCGGATCACCTCAAGATAAGGTCTGTTGAAAATCGCGATTGCGGTGAAGATATCGCAGCCAAACGGCGGTGTTGCTGATCCGATGGCCATCTGCAGCGTCACCATAACCCCGACAAGAACCGGATCAATCCCCGAGGCATCCACGATCGGAACGAAGATTGGCGTAAGGATGACAAGCACGACCAGCGAGTCGACGAACATACATCCCACGAAGAAGCACAGCGCTATGATGAACAGGATGTATTCCTGCGACGCGCCTTCCAGGTTCAGCGGCTCTAACAGGCCCTGTGGAATCTGTTCGAAGGAAATATACCAGGAAAACGCCTGACCGATCCCGACAAGGATGAACACAACCGCCGTAATCAATCCTGTGCTGAGAGCGGAATCCAAAACGTCGTTGAGTTTCAGTTCCCTATAAATCACGCATTCGACGATCAGCGCATAAAGCACCGAAAACGAGGCTGCTTCGGTCGGGGTCACTGCGCCGGTGTAGATACCGCCGACGATCAGGACCGGGAAACCAAGCGGCAGTATGGCCTTGCGAAACGCTGCGCGCCGCTCGGCACCTGATTTCTTTGGCACCCGCGCGATCAGATCGCCCTGCAGGACGCTGTAGAAATAGCAATAGACCGAAAACATCAGCGCCAGAACAACGCCCGGACCAATTCCTGCAATGAACAGCTCGCCCACGCTGGTATTGGCCAGCGTGCCGTACAGGATCATCCCGATGCTTGGAGGGATAAGGAAGGCGATGTCGCTGGCATTGATGATCAACGCCATGACAAAACTGTCCTTGTAACCGGCCTTCAGCAGCTTTGGCCGCATGATCTGACCAATCGAAACCACGGTCGCCTGAGTCGAACCCGAAACCGAGCCGAACAATGTGCAACTGATGCAGGCCGTGATCGGCAATCCGGCCCGGCGGTGACCGACAAAGGCTTCGATCAGCCCCAGCAGATTGTTGGCCGTATGACCTCTCGCCATGATATCGGCGGCGAATATGAACATCGGCACAGCGATCAGCGCGTTTGGCGAAATGCCAGTGACCATCTGCTGGATGATGACGCCAGTATCGCTTTGCGAGAAATGAACAAGGCCAATCAGCGTGGCAACCGCTAGCGGAACAACCATCGGGTAGCTGAGGAACAGCAGAACCACCATCGCCGCGACCAGAGCAAAGGTGATGACATAGATATCCAGCTCACCAGCTATGACATCGCCAAGGAAATCAAGGAATCCGGGCATCTCAGACTCCTACATCCACTGCATCATTGTCCTCGACCTCGTACGAGTGCCAGATGCCGACATGAGTGACATTCATGATGAATGCGATCAGATATTGCAGGCTGGCCATAAACAGGCCGACCGGGATCACCGAGTAGATGATATAGACCGGAAACTGCAGCGCCGGGCTCAGACGGTTCAGCTCTTTGATCTCAAGCACGTAGAACACGGACTTGTAGGCCAAAAAGGCCAGCAGCATGCTGGTCGTGATCGAAATCAGCGTCAGGATCACCTTCTTGGATCGACGGGACAGCGTGTCATAAACCGCCGTCATCCGAATGTTTCGACCTTTCCGAACCGCATAGGCAAATCCAAAAAAGGTCACGCTGACAATCAAAAACTGGTTCAGCTCTTCCGAGAAGAACAGGCTTTTGCCAAAGGCGTAGCGGCCAATAGCGTTTGCGGTCGAATTCACCATCATCAACAATATGGCCAGAATGATAACGAATTTCTCGATGAACTCGGTGCCCCTACTCAGAGCGACCAATGCGCTTTTCATGATTTTCCCTCCCTCGGCCCGCCAGTCAGCGTTCCGTAAATGAAAGACGCGACGTCTGAATGAGACGCCGCGCCTTTCAGTGATGTCAGCTTTTATTGCGACGCATTACTCACCTCGTTAAGCAGGCCGTCGAGGATCTTCTGGGCTTGCGCGCGGGCCGCAGGTTTCTCGGCGTCGTCATAGGCGTTTTCGACCACATCGAAGAATGTTTCGTGCAATGTGGCGCTTTGGGCTTCAAAGACAGCGCGCTCGTCCTCAGTCAAGACGATGACCTGCAGATCGGGGCGCTCGGCCTTGATCTTGTCCATGTTTTCCAGATTGATCTTGATCTGATAATCATGCGCAGCCTGCTCGCCCTTGGCGATGGCGTTCTTGACCATCTCTTGCTGATCCGCGGGCAGACCGTTGAACCATTCACTGTTGGTGGAAACGGTGCCGACGTAAGGAAGCTGGCCCGGGAAGATCAGGTAATCCTGAACCTCATGCCACTTGGCGTTGTAGATGAAATAGATCGGGTTCACCATGCCATCGACGGTCTTCAACTGCAGCGCGCCATAGACCTCGCCCCAGGACAAAGGCGTCGGGTTGGCGCCAAACGCCTTGAAGGTTTCCACCGGAATGGTCGAAGTGAAGGTACGGATTTTCTGGCCTTCAAAATCCGCCGGGCTGCGGATCGCCTTGTTGGCACCCCAGGCCATGTCGCCTTCCGAGATCATAGTGAGCAGCTTGAGGTTCACCTTCTCGAATTTCTCGCTGAGGTCTTCATAGATGGTCGGGCTGGTGGTCAGAACTTCGCGGATCACGTCGATATCACCGCCCAGAACATAGGGCAGATCAAGAACCTGCGCCTCGGGCACATAAGACCCCAGGTGACCGGTGCCCACCGATACGAACTGGACCGTACCCTTAGATGTCAGCTCGACAATATCGTTCTCGGTACCCAACTGACCGTAGTAGTAGATACGCACTTTGATGTCGCCATCGGACTGCTCTTTGACACTTTCGGCGAAGGCCTGTGCAAAGATATCCTGTACGTCGCCTTTGTCCTCTTCCGAGGCGAATTTCCAGGTGTCCGCAAAGGCAGCAGTCGACAGACCTGCCGCGAAAACCGCCGAGGTTATCAGCTTGCTAAAAATGGATGTCATTCTGTTAGTCCTTTCTTGCCCGCTCATGCGAGCCCTTCTGAGATGATGACAAGAGGACGTAATTCCTGCGTCCTCGCCTGTTGGTTGGTTCTCTTGCACAGGGCGCCGTAACCGGCCGCGCCTGACGGCGTGGTCGCGATTCCAAGTGCTGTGACAGCTTCTGCGGCTGCCTGGCCTTCTTCTTCGGAAAGGGTTTCGTAGCTCACGCCGCAGCGCTCGAGCACATCCCAGGCCACGATCGACGGTGCCTTGCAGTCAAGCCGACCCATATTCGAATCCGGCCCATCGCTGCGGGTGGCCCGTCCGGCCAAGTGACTGGCCCGCAAACAGGACGCAGCGCCGGGTTCGACAACGATCAGTTCAGGCTGTTCCGCCCAGTTCAGACGGATCATATGCGACATTGCAGCGGCCAACCCACCGACACCGGCCTGCAGATAGACATGCGTAGGCCACTGCCCCGAGGCCTCGAACCGCGCGCGCAACTCTTCGGCGATGACGCAATAGCCCTCCATCACCAGTTTCGGTATCTCGGTGTAGCCAGGCCAGGTTCCGTCGGCCAAAAGCGTGGCACCGGTGGTTTTGGCGTCAGCAATAGCGGCGGCGACGCTTTCGTCATAAACATCGCCCGAACGGACAACCTCGGCACCGAAGGTTCTAAGACGGTCGCCGAACCCTTGCGGTACGGTCTGCGCCAAATGAATTCGCGCCTTTGCACCCATCGCCCGCGCCCCAGCCGCAACGCCCATTCCGTGGTTGCCTGCACTTGCGCAGACGAATGTGTGGCCAGATGCGAATTCTCGAAAATCGGCATCCTTCATCCGCGTGAGGGAGAGCGTTTCACCGGTATTCTCGTGCCATGCATCCTCGAGAAGGCGTGCAACCGCATAGGGTGCCCCCAAAGCTTTGAAGGCGCCAAGCCCCATACGCTCTGTCTCGTTCTTGGCCAGAATGCTCTGACCATCCGGCCCCGTGATTTCAATCAGCGGCGATACAGCATAGGTCTCTTGCCCCTGAAAAAACTCCTGCGCACGGACGAAATCCGGGGCGAAGCTTAGGTCGTCGGTCGCTATCATGTATTTTTCATCCGCTTTTTCCATGTGCAGAGATTGTGCATGACCGACCTATTTCTATTTATCGTATTTGACCCTAATCTCGATAATATGTTTCAAACCTGCCTCTTCCATCGCGAGGATTTTTCATGAACCAACAACTTGATGATGCAGACACGATAATCCTCAGAACCCTGCAAAGGGATTGTCGAATCGGGCTGGAACAGCTGGCGCAAGAATGCAGTCTTTCAGTTCCCTCGGTGCAGCGGCGGCTCAAGCGGTTGCGAGATTCCGGGCTGATCCTGAAAGAGGTCGCGGTGCTCAACCCGTCGCGCTTTGATTATAAGATGACCTTCATCGTTCTGGTCGAACTTGACCGGGAATCGCTTCAGCAACTCGATCTGTTCCGCAAACGCGCCAGGAACGAGCCGCAAGTTCAGCAATGCTATTATGTGACCGGTGATGCCGACTTTGTTCTTATCTGCGTCGCACAGGACATGGAGGATTTCGAGGACCTGACCCATCGCTTGTTTTTCGATAACTCGAACGTCCGCAGATTTCGCACATCCGTCGCGATGGACCGTACAAAGATTGGTCTGGAACTTCCGATCTGAACTTGGCGCTTTTGTGCAATTTTTTCTGCTTTAGGGTCGGAAATTTGATGCGAAACACGCAGCCCTATCCTGTAGAACCGATGCAACTCACACGCGGATGAAGAAATGAGCGATTTAGAAAACCGTATGATCGCGCTTCGGCGGGATTTGCACAGGCACCCGGAACTGGGCTTTCAAGAGAAGCGAACCAAGTCGGTTGTCGCTGAACGGCTGCGCGCCCTTGGGATCGAAGTGCACGAAGGCGCAGGCGTTGTCGGTGTGCTTCGATCCGGCGGTGGCAACAAAGCCATTGGCCTGCGTGCTGACATGGATGCGCTTCCAATCACCGAAACCTCGTCCCATGACTATGTCTCGACCTCACCCGGTGTGATGCATGCTTGTGGCCACGATGGTCATACAACCATGCTGCTTGGGGCGGCAGAGCGTCTGGCGAAAGAACCTACCTTTGACGGTACGGTTGTTTTTCTATTCCAGCCAAACGAAGAGCACGGCCTGGGCGCGCGCGCGATGATCGACGACGGTGTGCTAGAACAATTTCCGGTCGAAGAAATCTATGCAATCCACAATTTGCCAGGCGCTCCAACCGGTCAGATTTCGACCCGCGCCGGTATTATCTGTAACAGTGAAACCCTGTTCGAGATCACGGTTAAAGGCCAGGGCGGTCATGCCTCGATGCCACAAACCGGCGTTGATGCAATTACCGTAGGGTCCGAGATTGTGGTGGCATTGCAGACCGTGGTGGCACGAAAGCTTGCGCCCGCCTCTGGCGCGGTAGTTTCCGTGACCGAATTCCTGACGGACGGCCAGCGAAATGTCTTGCCGGGCAACGCCACTCTCAAAGGAGATTTTCGCGCCAGATCGCCCGAGGACCGCAACGCCATCGAAGGTTTCATGCGTCAGATCACCGAAGGGATTGCGGCAGCACATGGCATTCAAGCATCGGTCAGCTTTGATACGCAGTTCGTCGAGACCATCAACGCCGCCACCCCGGCCCTTGCGGTATATCGCGCAGCCGAAGCCGCCGGTTGTGACCTGATCAAAGATCGGGCACCGATGAGTTTTTCTGAGGATTTCGCCCAGTTTTCGGCCGCCGTGCCGGGATGTTTCCTGTTGCTGGGCAATGGCGAGGCCGGGCCGCATGGCCAACCGCTCCATGCTTCTGACTATGATTTCAATGATGAACTGCTGCCGATCGGAGCTGAATTCTGGACCCGATTGGTTCAGGACCGGTTGCCCCCGCGAAAGGATCAAGAGTCATGAACGCCCCACGACGTGGTTTTGACCAACAAGAATTCGCAACGCGTACCGCAGCGGCCCAGACAAAGATGGCCGAAACCGGTATGGCGGGCATATTGCTGACAACTGAACCGGATGTGCGCTATTTCAGCGGGTTCCACACGCTGTTTTGGCAAAGCCCGACTCGCCCATGGTTCCTGTTCATCCCGGCAACCGGTAAGCCCATCGCAATCATCCCTGAGATCGGCGCAGACCTTATGCGGCGAACCTGGGTCACAGATATCCGCACCTGGGGCGCACCTGCACCAAAGGATGACGGTATCGGGCTGTTGACCGATCTGCTGGCGCCACATGCCAGCCGTGGTGAAACCGTTGGATTGATGAAGGGGCACGAAACCCATTTGCGGATGCCGCTTGGCGATTATGAGCGGCTGTTGGCGGGCCTGAATGGGCTAAAGATCACTGACGCGACCGAGATCGTCCGAGGCTTGCGAATGGTGAAATCCGAGGCCGAGATCGAAAAACTCACCTATATCTGCGCCATCGGGTCGCGCACATTTGAGCGGGTGCCCGAAATCGCCCGCGAAGGGCAGCCGCTTGAGGATGTGTTCCGCTCCTTTCGGCGCGAAGGGCTGGCGCAGGGTGCTGATGATGTTCCGTATTTGGTCGGCGGTGCGGATACGGGCGGCTATCACGACGTCATCTCGCCCCCGTCCCGCCGACCACTGGCGCGCGGCGATGTGCTGATGCTCGACACCGGTTCCAACTGGGACGGGTATTTTTGCGACTTCGATCGGAATTGGGCCATTGGCCGCGCCGATGACGCCTCACGCCATGCATATGATGTTCTTTGGCGCGCGACTGAGGCCGGGATGGCCGCAGCTCGCCCCGGAGCGACTTGCCGAGAATTGTTTCAAGCGATGCAGAAGGTGATCACGGAGCTCGACGATCAGGGTGGTGACGTCGGCAGGCTGGGTCATGGGCTTGGCATGCAGCTGACCGAATGGCCCTCGCACACCAGTTGGGATACAACCGAGATCGCCGAAAATATGGTACTGACCCTTGAACCATCGCTTGGCTATGGCGACGGTCGGGTCATGGTGCACGAAGAGAACATCGTCATACGTGCAAGTGGGGCGGAGCTTTTGACCAAACGCGCCGCGCCTGAACTACCAATCATCTGAGGCCAATCATGAAGCTTGATTTCGAAACAGACGAAGGCATTGGCACCCGCGCCAATCTGGGTGTGATTGTTCTTGAGACTGACGAGACGTTAGAGAACGAATTCTCTCGGATCATGTGCCTAGCTGGTGTCGCGCTCTATCACAGCCGGATTCCGATGGTGCCCGAAATCCGACCCGACACATTGGCACGGATGGAACAGGACTTGCCTGCGACGGCACGGCTTTTGCCACCATCGCTCAGCTTTGATGCAATCGGATTTGGCTGTACCTCGGCCTCGACCGTGATCGGGTCCGAGAATGTGGCCAAGGTGATAAAGACGGTCTGCCCGGATGCACGTGTGACAGATCCGTTGGCGGCAATCATCGCTGCCGGTCAGCATTTAGGAGCCCGACGATTGGGCTTCGTCACCCCCTATATTCCCGAAGTTTCCGCTGGGATGCGCACAAAGCTGGAACAGGCCGGTTTCGAAATCGCAGGTTTCGGGTCGTTCGAGGAAGGAAATGATCGCGTTGTTGCGCGGATCACAGAAGGGTCGATCCTTGACGCTATTGAAAAGGTCGCGGCTCAAGCGCCCTGCGATGCTGTCATTGTCTCTTGCACGAATCTGCGATGCCTTGACGTCATTGTTCAGGCAGAAGAAAAGATCGGGATTCCAGTCATTTCCAGTAATCAGGCGCTTGCCTGGCATATGCTTCGATTGGCCGGCATTGAGGACCTCAACCCTCAGTTCGGACGGCTCTTTGGATAGAGCGAGAAGGGTGTCCGCCTAGGGCGCTTTCGTTCAAGCAGGCGATTTGAGGCCAAGCGTTGCCAGAGTTGCAGCCATTGTCTGGCCCCAACGGTCCTGCAATGCGCTGTTTGTGTTGCGACGCAGGCCCATTGATTTCAACAGCTCGAACCGTTTCGGGTCATCGCCGCCGAAGGACACCGCAACCCGAGGCCACCAGTAAGTGACCGAGTTCTGCATGTCGTCCGCCGCACCGTTCTCGATCAGTTTGACCGCCCCTTCCAACGCCAGCTCGCCATGATGTGCCTCGACCGGGGCGATGGATCGGAAGGCTTCGGCCAGAGGCTGATACGAGATGGTGGAATACTCGGCCAGTTGTTCGGCCACCGCGCGGCTCATCAGCAGGTTCATGACCACAGCGTCTGTCCAGCCGGACAGCGGATAGTTGAACACCGCCAGACGCATGTCATGCTCGGACCGGGTGGCCCCGATATCCGCATCCCGCGACAAGCGCATGGTCCAAGGATGGTGATTGGCATAGCGTTCGGTATCTGCGCCAAATTCGCCCATGATGCTGAGAACACAATTTGCGTGGTCTGACTTTTCCAGCACGATCTTTGCGGCGGCGATCCGTTCCTTGATCCCCGGCCCCTGATTGATGATGTCGGCAAACCCGGCAGCCCCAGCCAGTTCGCTGTCAACAAATGTCGCCATCAGCTTCATCAGCTCGGCCCGATAGCGAGGCGGCACGTTCGATGGGTTGGTCAGAACACCGCCTGCGGCCAGATAGCTGTCGAGTGTCATTGAATCGGACATATCTGCCCCCTTTCTACCGGTCGTAATCGACGACCACGCGGTCTGTTACCGGATAGGCCTGGCAGCTTAGCACATAGCCTTTTTCCACTTCGTAATCTTCCAGCGCGTGATTGGCGAGCATCTCGACCTCACCCTCAAGCACCTTGCAGCGGCAGGTCGAACAGACACCCGCCTTGCAGGCAAACGGGGCATCCATAGCGTTTGCCAGGGCCGCCTCAAGAATGGATTGGTCCTTGGGTATGGTCACGGTCTGGGTGGATCCATCCAGCGTGATCGACGCACTGCTCTGATTGCCCTGCGTACCCGTTTCTGCCGAAATTGGCTTAGCCTTGGCCCGTCCGGGCTGAGCGCTGGCGAACAGCTCGAACTTGATCTGGCTGTCATCCAGACCGTGCTCGCGCAATGCGGCGGCAATGCCCAGCATCATCGGTTCCGGGCCGCAGATAAATGCGGTGTCGACATGGTCGATATCGACCCAATGTTTGAACAGCTGCGCGCATTTTTCCTGGGTCACCAAACCGGTGAACAGCTCGATCTCTTGTGAATCCGTCTCAAGAACGTGGATCACGTTGAGGCGACCCATATAGAGGTTCTTGAGGTCTTCGAGATCCTCGCGGAACATGATCGTGTTGATGCCCTTATTGGCATAGATAAGGGTAAAGCGTGATTGCGGTTCCTGTGCGAGGGTCGTTTTGAGGATCGACAGCACCGGCGTAATCCCCGAGCCCCCTGCAAAGCCCAGATATTGCTTTTCCGCACCCGCATCTATCGGAGTATGAAAGCTGCCCATCGGCGGCATTGCCTCGACGATGTCGCCGACATTCAGTTCAGTATTCGCCCATCCGGAAAAGGCGCCGCCTTCAACACGTTTGATGCCAACCTGCAGCACGCCTTCATCCTTGCCCGCGCAGATCGAGTAGGACCGGCGCAGTTCTTCGCCCTCAAATTCGCGACGAAATGTCAGATATTGACCGGCGGTGAAATCGAACTGATCTGCAGCGCCGTTCACAGGTTCCAGTGTCACCACCACCGCATCGCGAATGGTTTTGTGGATATCTGTGACTTTCAGGTCGTGGAAACGTGCCATCCGGTGGTCCTCCTCAGATGCACTTGAAATAGTCAAATGGTTCCAGGCAGTCGGTGCATCGCCAATGCGCCTTGCAAGGGGTCGAACCGAACTGGCTGACCTTCTCGACCGCTTTGCTACCGCAGCGCGGGCAGCGATCCGGGCCGCCCGCCGGTTGCGGTGGGGCAATGCCATAGTCCTCCAACCGGGCGCGGCCCTTTTCGCTGAGCCAGTCGGTGGTCCAGGCCGGGGCGATGCTGGTTTCGATCTGCACGTCACTGATCCCGCGATCGTGCAAGGCGGTTTCGATATCCAGGCTGATAATGGATGTTGCCGGACAGCCGGAATAGGTTGGAGTGACCGTCACCTTCAACGTCTCGTCCTGCCACTGCACATCGCGCACAATGCCAAGATCGACCACTGAAATCACCGGAATTTCAGGGTCAGGAACAGCATCCAGCCATTCCCAGATTTGTTTGGTCGATGCCCGATCCATCGGCGTTACCAGCTTGCTTCGGGATAGGCGCGTTGCAGCCACTGCATCTGTGTCAACAGATGACCCAGATGTTCCGTATGCATCCGCCCGTCACGCCCACCTTTATGGGCAAACGCGCCTTCCGGGATCGTCAAGGTCGCCTCGGACAGGATCCGCTGCACCAAAGCGTCAAACTCCGCGCTCAGATCCGCGGGGTTCGGCGCAATGCCCGCCGCGACCATCTCGGCGTCAACTTCGTCGCTGGTGAACATCTCGCCTACATACGGCCACAGGTAGTCCAGAGCCGACTGCATCCGGGCGTGGCTTTCCGCTGTTCCGTCCCCCAGACCAACCACCGTGTCGCCCGAGCGTTCCAGGTGATATGCCACCTCTTTACTGGCTTTCGCGGCAATGGCCGCGACACGGTCATCCCTAGAGTTGAGCAAGCGTCCCAGCATGATGGAATGCCATGCATCGAACAGGAACTGGCGCATCAGGGTCCGGCCAAAATCCCCATTGGGAACCTCGACCAGCAGCACATTGCGGAAATCCCAGGCATCGCGAAGGAAGGCCAGATCGTCAGCGGTTTTGCCGCCTTGGATTTCCCCCGCCAGACCCAACCACATCTGGGTTTGCCCGATCAGGTCCAGGGCCGTGTTGGCCAGCGCGATATCCTCTTCCAGCACCGGCGCATGGCCGCACCATTCACTGACGCGATGGCCAAGGATCAGATCGTTGTCGCCCATCCGTAGAAGGAATTGTACAAATGCCGTGTCCCGGTCCATCACATGGCCCCCACTTCATCGGGGATGTCGAAAAAGGTCGGGTGACGATAGACCTTGCTTTCGCTGGGCTCGTATAATGGGCCCTTGTCGCTGGGCGAGGAGGCCGAGATATTATTCGCCTCGACCACCCAGATCGACACACCTTCATTGCGGCGGGTATAGACATCGCGCGCGTTCTTGATGGCCATCTCCGCGTCAGGGGCATGCAACGAGCCGACGTGACGGTGGCTCATACCATGCTGACCGCGGATAAAGACTTCCCACAGGGGCCATTCGTTTTTCATCGGGTTTCCTCCTCAGGGTCGACTTATTCGGCAGCCACTGTGCCAGAGCGTTTCTTTTCGGCATGGGCCATCAGCCCGTCGCGCACCCATTTGCCGTCGTCCCAGGCTTGGTTTCGGGCGGCCAGCCGGTCGGTGTTGCAGGGGCCATTGCCACTGATGACATCGAAGAACTCGGACCAGTCAGGTTCTGAGAAATCATAATGGCCGCGATCGTCGTTCCAATTCAGCTTTGGGTCAGGGATGGTCAGGCCCAGATACTCGGCCTGAGGCACAGTCTGATCGACGAATTTCTGACGCAGCTCGTCATTGGTGTTCATCTTGATCTTCCATTTCATCGACTGCGTCGAATGCACCGAGTCCTTGTCGGACGGTCCAAACATCATCAGCGATGGGTACCAAAAGCGGTTCAAAGCGTCCTGCGCCATTCGTTTCTGTTCCGGCGTGCCTTCGGCCATCTTGCGGATGGCGTCATAGCCCTGACGCTGATGAAAGCTCTCTTCTTTGCAGATGCGGATCATGGCGCGTGAATAGGGACCGTAAGACGTGCGCTGCAACGGCACCTGGTTCATGATCGCGGCGCCATCCACCAGCCAGCCAACGGCACCAACATCAGCCCAGTTCAGGGTGGGATAGTTGAAGATGGACGAGTATTTCATGCGCCCGTCCAGCAGCATTTCGGTGATCTCATCCCGGCTGACACCCAGTGTTTCGGCGGCGCAGTAAAGGTAGAGACCATGCCCGGCCTCGTCCTGAACTTTTGCCAACAGGATCGCCTTGCGTTCCAGTGTGGGTGCCCGCGTGATCCAGTTCGCCTCGGGCAGTTGCCCAACGATTTCGGAATGGGCGTGCTGGCCGATCTGGCGGATCAGCGTCTTGCGATAGCCTTCGGGCATCCAATCCTTAGGTTCGATCTTTTCGTCAGCGTCGATGCGCGCCTGAAAGGCAGCGAGCTTTGCAGGATCTTCCTGTGTCGCCTCGGACTTAACCATCTGAGCATACATGTCCCGTCATCTCCCCTATACGCGTTCAAGAATAAGCGCTGCGCCCTGACCGACGCCGACACACATGGTGCACAGCGCGTATCGCCCGCCCGTGCGCCGCAACTGATAGGCCGCGGTCATAACCAACCTTGCGCCGGACATGCCCAACGGGTGGCCAATGGCAATCGCGCCCCCATTCGGGTTCACCTGCGGCGCGTCGTCTGGCAGGCTCAGTTCGCGCAGTGTCGCCAGACCCTGTGACGCGAAGGCCTCATTCAACTCTATCACGTCCATTTGCTCGATGCTCAGCCCGGCGCGAGCCAAAACTTTGCGGCTAGCCGGAACCGGGCCAATGCCCATGACACGCGGCTCAACCCCTGCGACAGACATGCCCACGACCCGGGCCATCGGGGTCAGGCCGTTCTTTGACGCTGCCGCCTCATTGGCCATCAAAATGGCCGCAGCGCCGTCATTGACGCCCGAGGCGTTGCCAGCGGTCACCATCTTATCCGGCCCGTTGACACCTTTAAGACCGGACAGTTTGTCCACGGTCACATCCGGGCGCGGATGTTCATCCGTATCGACAATGATCGGATCGCCCTTGCGTTGCGGGATCGTGACCGGGGTGATTTCATCCCGGAACAGACCTGCCTCGTGCGCGGCGGCCCATCGGGCCTGACTGCGCGCCGCAAAAGCATCTTGGTCATCGCGGCTGATACCAAAGTCTTCGGCCACATTGTCGGCCGTTTGCGGCATCGAGTCGATGCCATAGGCCTGTTTCATCTTCGGGTTCACAAAGCGCCAACCGATTGTGGTGTCATAGACCGCATTGCTGCGGGTAAAGGCCGAGGTCGCCTTGGGCATCACAAAGGGCGCCCGCGACATGCTTTCGACGCCGCCGGCCACAGCCAGATCATAATCGCCCGCCTTGATGCCCCGCGCCGCCATTCCAACCGCATCCATTCCACTGGCGCACAATCGGTTCACTGTTGTTCCGGGCACATCAACCGGCAATCCAGCCAACAAGGCCGCCATCCGCGCCACATTGCGGTTGCTTTCACCCGCCTGATTTGCATCGCCATAGATCACATCATCAACGCTGGCCCAATCAACCTGCGGGTTGCGCTCTTTCAGGGCGGCCAATGGAATCGCGGCCAGATCATCTGTCCTGACTGACGACAAAGCCCCCCCATATCGCCCAATCGGAGTGCGCGTCGCGTCGCAAATGAATGCGTCCATCACTTAATTCTCCTGTAGGTGCTGATCCGTATCATTGACCGCATGGTCGGTTTTTAGGGCGTCCATCGATTCGAGGCAAGCTTTATGTTACGAGTTCTTTTACTTTTTTAGTTTTTATGTAACATTTAGCGCGAGAGAAACGCCTGCAATGATCGCCGAATGACCAGCATCGGGCGGATCAGATAGGTGACGCTAAAGAAAACCTAGCTGTCCAGCTCGGCTTCCAAGGATGTTAAATCCGGGCGCGGCAGTTTTTCCAACAACTGAGATACAGCCGCCCGGCATGCAGGGCCTTTCCAGTCAACGGGCAGAAACGCTGCAGGAAAGGCGGGATGGCGCAGAACAATACGGCGCCAATTATGCACGATCAGGACACGCAGAATGGCCGTCTTCATCGGGTCGCCCGCCCCCTCGGGCGGCATCTCTTGGCCGATGATCTGTGTCGATCTCAAGAACTGATCATAGGCGGTTTTCAACGCCTCTGGCCCGCAGAGATCCCGAAGCCAGCCAGGAACAGAGATAGCGCTGCTTTCCACGCCCATCAGCTCTTCAAGACCCGCCGGAACCTGACCCGGAGCCATCGACGTTGCGGGATTGAGAGAGATGTAGTCCCCAGTCAGCATCAGGTCAGCCAATTCTTTGCGCGATGAGTCCGAATTGCTGGCGATAAGTACATGCCAGAGGCCGGGTTCCGGCGCTTCCTTGGCATAGATACGCGGTGCGGCGGTCACACTCTGATGACGGCCAAACGCGGTCAGGCGGTGAAAGCTGCTGCGCCCTTTGCGGGTGCTTTCAATCCAGCCATCCTTGCGCAGCCGATGCAGGGCAACACGCGTGGCTTCGGCCTTGATCCCGGCAAGGCTGGTCAGTGCGGTGATCACCGCACCACTTATCTGATCTGTTTCTTCCTGCGCCAGATCACCGAATATCGTCACCAGCACTGACCACACCCGTTGCGTACCCTCAGAGGTCAGATGGCTAACGCAGGTTTCAAACCAATCAGGGGCTGAATCTTTCATACGGCAAGTATAATCGGGCCAGATCGAATTACCATCCGGCCCAAGAATCTTAGTAGGCCACCATGGTCAGCAGCTCATATTCGGCCACAGGCTCATCATCCTGTTGGGTCAGGGTGACATGCCAGCGCACCTCGCCATATTCATCATTGCGGCGGGTTTTCTTTTTGACCGTCAGGCGCACCTTGATGCTGTCGCCTGCCTCTACCGGTTTCATAAAGCGCAGGTTATCGAGCCCAGTATTGGCCAGGACCGGCCCCTCGTTCGGTTCCACAAAAAGACCCGCCGCGAAAGACAGCAAAAGATATCCATGCGCGACCCGGCCCGGAAAGAACGGGTTACGCTCAGCTGCGGCCTGATCCATATGGGCATAGAAGGTGTCGCCGGTGAATTCGGCGAAATGTTCAATGTCTTCCATGGTCACGGTCCGCGGTGCGGTGTGGATCGTCTCACCAATGGCCAGATCGTGATAGCGGCGTGTAAATGGATGGGCTGGCGCACTGACCTCGGCTGCACCCGGCACCCATCTCTCGCCAATAGCTGTCAATATGTCCGGCGATCCTTGAATCGCCGTACGTTGCATATAATGCATCACACCGCGCACACCGCCCATTTCCTCGCCACCGCCAGCACGGCCGGGACCGCCATGGACCATATGCGGCAAAGGAGAGCCATGGCCTGTGGATTCTTTCATCGAGTCTCGGTTGTTGAAATAGAGCCGCCCATGATAGGCCCCTGCCCCCATAACAAATTTGCGGGCAACATCAGCATCATGTGTGATGACTGAGGCCACCAGAGACCCCTGCCCTCGGTTCGCCAGCTCAATCGCGTGGTCGGCATCGCGATAGCCCATGATTGTACTGACGGGACCAAAGGCTTCGGTATCATGCACACGTTGCGCGGCATCGGGATCGCTGCAATGGAACAGCATCGGTGGCAGAAAGGCGCCCTTATCTGCATCGGCCCCATCGACCACGAAGTCGTCCGGATTGCCAAAGACGCACTCGGCCTCGTGCCCAATAATCGCGGCCTTCTCCAAAACATCGCGCTTCTGACTGGCCGAGACCAGCGCACCCATTCGGGTGGTTTCCAGTTTCGGATCCCCAATGGTGGTCTTTGCCAAACGCGCGGACAGCGCCTCAATAACGGCCTGCACATGCGGCTCGGGCGCGATGATCCTGCGGATGGCAGTGCATTTCTGACCCGCTTTGGTGGTCATCTCGCGCTGAACCTCTTTGACGAACAGATCGAATTCGGGCGTTCCCGGCGCAGCATCAGGACCCAGGACCGAGCAGTTCAAGCTGTCCTGTTCCGCCACGAACCGGACCGAATTCTCCAGGATTACGGGGTTCGCGCGCAGCTTCAGCGCCGTATCCGCCGAGCCTGTAAAGCTGACCACATCCTGCATGGTCAGGCGATCGAGCATGTCGCCCAGCCCGCCTGACACCAGTTGCAATGCACCGTTGGGCAATATGCCCGACTCGAGCATCAGCCGAACGCACAGCTCGGTCACATAGCAGGAATTTGTGGCCGGTTTGACGATAGCCGGAACCCCCGCCAGAAGAGTCGGAGCCAGCTTTTCCAGCATGCCCCAGACCGGAAAGTTGAAAGCGTTGATATGGATCGCAACACCTTTCAACGGGGTGCAGATATGTTGCCCCAGAAAGGTGCCATTGCGCGAAAGCTGCTCGACCTCGCCGTCGAGATAGACATGCCCGTCCGGCATCTCGCGCCGCCCTTTTGAGGCAAAGACGAACATCGTGCCAATACCGCCGTCAATGTCGATCAGATGATCCGCCTGGGTTGCGCCGGTATTGAAGGACAGATCGTACATCGCCTGCTTGTGCTTGCCCAGATGAACAGACAGCGCCTTGAGCATCTTGGCCCGCTGGTGAAACGTCATCTTGCGCAGCGCAGGACCACCAACATTGCGCGCATGATCCAGCATTCCCTGAACGTCCAAGGCGTTGTTTCCGGCTGTTGCGATCACCTCTCCCGTCACCGCGCTTGCGATGTTGCGGGCACCTGCCCCCGGCGCAATCCACTCGCCCGCAGCAAAACTGGAAATCTGTTGGATCGTCATAGGTCTCTCCTTACTCGCGGCAGGGCTAGCGCGCGGGGCATTTGCGGTATCTTATTATTAACCGTACGGTCGGTCAATAAATTTCAGAACAAGCAGCGCGGCTAGTTCAAACCTGCGCGGGCAGGTGGGCGAACCCCCGAAACCGGATACGCCCCCCACGCTGAGCACTTTCCGTGATCTGGTAATCAGGGAACCGGTTCAAAAACCGGCTAACGGCAACCCGACCTTCCATCCGGGCCAAGGTCAAACCAACGCAAGTATGCGGCCCGCCCGCAAACGCGTGGTGCTTGTTGGGACGGCGATCCAACATCATGTCATCGGGGAAATCAAATTGTCGCGGATCGCGGTTGGCCGCGCCGATGCAAAGATGCAGATCGGTTCCTGCTGGAATGACATGTCCATGAAATTCCACCTCTTCAGTGGTCAGGCGATTGCCGAACTGGTTCGGGCTTTCCAGACGCAGAAACTCGTCCACTGCGGTGGAAATCAGGTCTGGATTAACCAACAGCTCGGTCCGCTTATCCCTGTGGCGGTCCAACAGATCCAAAGCGTTGCCTATCAGGTTTGTCGTGGTCTCATGCCCGGCATTTAGAATGAAGATGCAGTTCTGGTACAGTTCAACTTCGGTCAGGCCACCCTCGGTGTCATCCTGTATCAACCGGGTCAAAACATCGGTCTCCGGGTTGCGCGGATCGGCCCTGCGGTCGTCGATGATATCGCGCAGAAAGGCTTTGAACTCGCGGACTGCGCGGTTGCCCCAATCTTCCTGCTCGGGCGTCAGCTGCGGTTCCAACGCCCCGAGAATGGCCAAGGACCACTCACGCAACGGCTCGCGCTCGGACCGAGGGATGCCCAGCAGGTTGCCGATGATCTCGATCGGGATCGCCCCGGCAAAATCCTCGATCAACTCAACTGTGCCCTTGGCCTGCATTTGATCCAACAGCCCGTCGACAAGTTCGATCAGACCCGGCTCCATCTGCGCCAAAGCGCGCGGGTTCATCGCGCCCACCATCACCTTGCGGACACGCGAGTGCAGGGGCGGATCATTGAACACAAGACTGGTGGTGTGATGTTCAAACAATGGGCTATCCACCCCGTATTTGGGGCCAAACACGGCCTTCTTGTCCGAAATGAACCGCGTTGTGTCCCGATAGATGATGTCCAGATCCTGATGTCGTGACAGGATCACCGACCCATCGGGTTGCAGGCAGACGGGCGTATCTTCACGCAGCGCCCTATAGGTAGGATAGGGATCATCGTGGAACCCGTCAGGCAGCTTGGTCAGCGCAAACATCAGTGGCCCATCGCCCCCATCTGTTCCGGCAGAACCAGCACAAGCCAGGGCACCAGAACGATCAGGGCCAGCCGAAAGATATCTGCGATCCAGAACGGAGTTACCCCTCTGAAGATCGTCCCAGTCGACACATCCCCGACCACACCCTTCAGAATGAACACGTTCAGCCCCACGGGCGGGGTGATCAGGCTGATTTCGGTGACGACGACCACAACAATGCCGAACCAGATCGGGTCATATCCCAGCGATGTGACCAGAGGAAAAAAGATCGGCACGGTCAGCAGTAGCATCGACAGGGATTCAAAAACACACCCCAAAATGATGTAGATGCCAAGGATCATCAGGATCACCACAAAGGGCGCAACGTCATACGCTGTGACCATGGCGATCAGCGCTTCTGGCAAACCGGCGAGGTTGATGAAGTTCGAAAATATCTGCGCCCCGATCAGGACCGAGAACAGGGCCGCAGCGGTCGCGGTGGTTTCCTTCAAAACCTCGAATGTTGAACCCAGGCTAAGCCCGCCGCGCGACAAGGCAATCAAAAAGGCGCCCATGGCCCCCATCCCTGCCGCCTCGGTCGGGCTGAAGGTCAGGTTCAGCGGTTGAAAATCGAAGGCACCATAAAGCCCGCCAATGACCAGAAAGAACAGCAGCAACACGGCCCAGACCGAGCGCAAGGCCCTCAGGCGCTCGACCCAACCGTAGCGTTCGCCTGCCGGTCCCGCCTCTGGTTTGCGCCAGACGGTCCAGCGCACCGCGAGAAGATAAAAAAGAATGCCAAGCACACCGGGGATAATGCCCGCAACAAACAGTTTGCCAATCGAGGTTTCCGTCAGCAGGCCATAAATGACCAGGATCACCGAGGGCGGGATCAGGATGCCAAGCGTGCCACCCGCTGCAATCGACGCAGTCGAAAGCTCATCCGCATAACCATACCGGCGCATTTCCGGCATCGCGACCTTGGACATGGTGGCCGCTGTCGCCAGAGACGACCCGCAAATTGCCGAGAACCCGCCGCAGGCCGCGACAGTCGCCATGGCGATGCCGCCCCGGAAATGGCCGAGAAATGCATTGGATACCGCATAAAGCTCGCGCGCGAGCCCGCCTTTGTTCACGAACAGGCCCATCAGGATGAACAGAGGCACCACCGACAATCCGTAATCCTGTGCCGTATCGGTGATCTGGCGACCCACCATCGACATCGCCGCCTTCAAGCCGCGCTCCGAAAAGATGCTGCCGCCACGTTCGTAGGCGAACCCAAGCGTACCAACCAGACCCATCGCGAAGACGATAGGCAGACGCACCAGTACAAGCACCAGAACAAGGGCAAAACCGATAAGTGCGGCGGTCATTGAGAGGTCTCCGACAAGGATTGGGGGGAGAAGATAGTAATCAGGCCCGTGACAATCATCGCCATGGCCGTGATCGCAGTGAACCCGGCGATGAACCAGCCGACATAGAATACCGGGATCGACAGGTATTCAGTCACATCGCCATAGTCCCGTGCGCGCTCGGCAAGAATCCAGACGCGTTTGATCGGCCAGATGAGCATCACGCCCGACACAATATATACAACAGCGTCACGCGCTCGGCTCAGCCGCAAGCGGGAAAATACTCCGTCCGTCAGGTCGACGGCGATCTGACCCTTTCCGGCTGAGATCATCGGCAGAACCGAAAACACCATGATCGCCATGAGAATACGTGTCAGCTCAGTCGCTGCCTCAATCGGGGCGTTGAAGACAGACCGCACTATGACGTCAAAAAAGGTCATCACCATCAGGATGAACAGCGCTATACAGGCCAGCAGCGTCGGAGCGATGCTGACGCGACGCGCAAAAGTCACGAGAGATTGCATGATTGGGTCCCGGCTGGTGAATATGGCTGGCGAAGAGACCCCGCCAGCCGGACTGCGTTACTGGGCAGCCATTTCATTTACGATCATGTCATAGGCCGCCTGTGCGTCAACACCGGTGCCGTTAACCTCGTCAATCACCTTGGCGCGGACATCAACGGCGATCGCGTTGAATTTTTCCAGATCTTCCGCCGAGGCCGCGTTGATTGCGTTGCCCTCAGTGGCTTCGGTCGCCTCGCGGCCGATCCCGTCGATCTCGTCCCAGATCTTGCCGATTTCGCGGCTCAACGGTTCACCAAACACATTCTCCTCCAGCGCCTGCTGCAGCTCAGGGGGCAGGTCGGCAAACGTTTCTTCGTTCATGATGAAGGCAAACGACCCGCGATACAGACCGCCCGGAACCTCGTAAACGTTCTGGGCAACCTCGGTCAGCTTAAAACCCTTGCGGGATTCAAACGGCATGACAACGCCATCGGCTGCTTTCGAAGCAAGGGTCTCATAGACTTTCGGTGCAGGCACCTGGATGCCGGTCGCGCCAAGCGCTGTGCCGACGTCACCGCCAACCCCACCCGGGATACGGACCTTGAGGCCCGACACTTCATCCAGCGTGGTCACCGCGCTGCTGGAATGCAGCTGCGCCGGACCATGCGTATGCAGGGCGATCACTTTCACGCCGCGATGCTCGTCCGCGGCCTTGAGATGCGCGTCATAGGTGCGCCAATATGCAACCGATGCGGCCTCTGCCGAGCCTTCATATCCGGGCAGTTCTATCATCTTTGTGGTGACAAAGCGCCCCGGCTGGTAGCCGTGGAAAATGATCGAGGCATCCGCCGCGCCATCCATGATCAGATCCATCTGTGCTGGTGGCGGCGCGATGCCCAACTTCAGTTCGGCGGTGACCTGACCGTCTGTGGCCTCTTCAACCATTTCCACGAATTTTGGCCACATCTTCGCGTTGATACCGTGGGTCGGCGGTGCCCAGCTGGATATGGTCAGCGTATAATCTGCGGCCAGCGCCACGGTGCCCGAAACGGCCAAGGCGGCTGAGGCCAATAGCGTGCTCAAACTGTTGAATTTCATGGTTTTGTCTCCTCCCTCTGAAACATACATTGAATCTGCGTTAATAGTCCGTTTTGTAACCATCAATAGTCATGGTGATGTGGTCTGCCTCGCAATCCTCCAAGACCCGGGGCTTTCAGAGGCGACGGTCTCCATTATTTCCCGCGACAGCTGCGCCCCAATTTCATCTCGATAGTTCATCGGCCCCCCGCGCCAGCGCGGGAATCCGTAGCCATGGATCTGGACCAGATCCACGGCCATCGCGTTTTCGGCGATACCCTCTTCGATGATCAATGCGCCCTCATTCGCAAGTACCGCCATCAAGCGCGACGAAATCTCGGTGCTCGCAAACGCGCGCCGGGTGATGCCATGTTCAGCCGAGTTGGCTTCGATCAAAGCCTCGACCTGTGTATCACGGATCGGCGTACGGTCGCCGTCATCATAACTATACCAGCCTTTTCCGGACCGCTGCCCGAAACGCTCCATCTCGCAAAGCTGGTCGGCCACAGAGACATAGCGCTCATCCGGTGGGCGTGTTGCGGCATTGCGCTTGCGATTGGCCCATGAGATCTGAAGACCGGTCAGATCCTGCAATTCGTACGGACCCATGGGCATACCAAAGTCGCGCATGGCCTGATCCACTTGATAAGGCAGCGCACCATCTGCCAGAAGATAATCAGCCTCGCGCCGATAGGCGGCCAGCATGCGATTGCCGATAAAGCCATCGCAAATGCCCGATAGGACCGCCACTTTGCCCAGCTTTTTGCCAAACGCAAATCCGGTGGCGATGACCTCTGGGTCCGAATACCCGGTATGTACGATTTCAAGCAGTTTCATGACATGGGCTGGGCTGAAGAAATGTAGACCTATACAGCGGGCCGGACTGTCGATACCGGCGAAAATCTGGTTTGGATCCAGATAAGATGTGTTGGTGGCAAGAATTGCGTTTGTGTCCATATGCCGGGCGAGTTCCGCGAAAACCTGCTGTTTGACAGATATGTCCTCGAACACCGCCTCAATGGCCAGTTGCGCATCCCGTGCGTCGGCATAGCTGTCAACGGCGCGAAAGGCGCTCAGACGGCTCTGCATCTGCGCCTCAGTCAGCTTTCCCCGTTTGGCAGCGCCTTCGAGCAGACCCTTAACACGCCCAAAGGCCGCCGCGGCGGCTTCGGCGTTCTGCTCAATCAACGTGACAGAAAACCCCCCATTCAGGGCGGCGGTTGCAATCCCGGCCCCCATCAGACCGCCGCCGACCACCGCGATACGGCTGATGTCGCGCGGGGTTACGCCTCTGATCAAAGAAGGTTTGGACACGCTCCGTTCGGCAAAGAAAGCATGGCGAAGGGCTCGGCTTTCGGCACCTTGGCGCAGGGCCAAATGGCGGACGCGCTCTTTTGGCAAGGCATCGGCAAAGGGTTCGGTCGCCCACCCCAATGCCGTCAGATTTTCCAGCGGAGACTGCTGACCCTTTGACCGTTTCAAAAGTTCCGCGCGCGAAACCTCGATCAGGTCCGGTGCAAAGCTGGTGAGGCTACGCTGACTGACTGGCACTGGTCGCTGCGGCAGTTCGGCCGCAAAGGCCTCAACGGCAGCCTCAGGCTGTTCAGCGACAAGATCAAGGCCACCCAGCCCTAGTAACGTTTCTGCAGTCAGGATCTCTCCCCGGCAGGCCATGTCAATCGCGGCCTCCATCCCCACAAGACGGGGAATACGCTGGGTGCCCCCTGCCCCGGGGATCAGGCCGACATTGACCTCTGGCAGACCAAATCTGGTGCCCGACGCGGCAATGCGCCAAGCGCAAGCCATGGCAATCTCGAACCCGCCGCCCAGAACAGTACCGTGCATGCAGGCGATAAAGGGAACTTCACTGTCTTCGATCATCTGTACTACGTCAGGCAGATGTGGCTCAACCGGTGGGGCGTCGAACTCTGACATATCGCCACCGGCAACAAAGGTTTTACCCGCACATCGCAGGACAGCCACGCGCGCGCCTTTGATGGCACCTACCGCGTCGGCCAACCCCTGACGCACCGCAGCGGATGTCGCGTTCACTGGCGGATTGTTGATCGTTACCCAGGCAACGTCACCCTTCCGCTCAACGCTCACCACCGGCGATTTTGCCATAACCCATCCCTTTGATTTGCTCAGATTCGGCTTGCGTTTATATATTGACCAACCGTTCGGTTAATGCAATCATAAAGTTGAAACGATACCGGCCGAGGCAGTGATGAGCGATACGATTCTTGTAGAAAATCACGGGAACTGGGTCGAGATTACGTTGAACCGTCCAGACAAGCTGAATTCGTTCAACGAAGACATGCATCATGCGCTTCAGGCTGCCTTGAATTCCGCGCGCGATACAGGCGCGCGGGCAGTGCTGCTGACGGGCGCCGGGCGTGGCTTTTGTGCCGGCCAGGACCTTGGCGACCGCGATCCGTCGAAAATGGACGGGCCGCCGGATCTGGGCAAGACCGTCCGCAGTTTCTATGCCCCTTTGGTGCGGCTGATCCGGTCGCTGAACTTCCCTATCATCTGCGCGGTGAATGGTGTCGCTGCCGGCGCCGGGGCCAATCTGGCACTGGCCTGCGACATGGTTCTGGCAGCGGAAAGCGCGAAATTCATCCAGAGCTTTTCTAAGGTCGGCCTGATACCGGACACTGGCGGCAGCTGGCACCTGCCCCGCCTTTTGGGCGAGGCGCGCGCCAAAGGGCTGGCCTTTACCGCACAGCCCCTGCCCGCCAAACAGGCCGAAGACTGGGGCCTGATCTGGAAAGCCATACCCGACGATCAGCTATTAGCAGAGGCTCGTACGCTGGCTGATCAACTGGCCAATGGCCCGACCCTTGGGTTGGGCAAGACCAAACACTGTATCCAAGCAGCGGCGACGACCTCTTTGTCTGTTCATCTGGAACTCGAGGCTGATGCGATGAAAATCTGCGGCGAAAGCGCGGATTATGCCGAGGGCGTGTCCAGCTTTCTTGAAAAGCGCGCGCCCAATTTTCAGGGTAAATGACGATGACACCAAAGGAACGTGCCAGCAAATCAGCCGCTGCGATGTGGGCGAGTGACGAAGCCAGCAAATGGTTTGGCATGGAGCTTGTCGAGGTGGACGAAGGCTGCGCAGTTCTGGCGCTGACCGTCGTTGCGCATCACTGTAATGGGCACGGCATGTGCCATGGCGGCGTGACCCATGCCCTGGCCGACAGCGCCTTCGCCTTTGCCTGCAACAGCCGTAATCACGCGACCGTTGGCCAGCACACGATGATGAGCTATCTCGCCCCCGGCAAGCTGGGGGATCGCCTGACGGCCACCGCGACCGAGGTCTCGGTTACGGGTCGCAGCGGCATCTATGACGTGCGCGTCACCAATCAAGACAGCAACGTGGTCGCCGAATTCCGCGGCATGTCCCGCGCGATTGGTGGCACGAATTTTCAAGAATAGCTTCGCGACCGAAGGAGTAACGCGATGGAGGACCTGTCCCCTAACAAAGCTGACCTGGACCCGATCGAGATCGCCTCGGTTGACGAAATCCGCGCCACCCAGTTGGAGCGTCTGAAATGGTCCCTGCGTCACGCTTACGAAAATGTGCCAATATACACCCAGCGCTTCGACGATGCCGGCGTGCATCCGGATGACCTGCAACAGTTATCTGACCTTTCGAAATTTCCCTTCACCTACAAGAACGACCTGCGTGACAACTACCCGTTCGGCATGTTCGCCGTGCCGCGCAGCCAACTGGTTCGGCTGCATGCCTCATCCGGGACAACCGGCAAGCCAACCGTTGTGGGCTATACCAAAGGCGATATCGACAACTGGGCCGATCTGGGTGCTCGGTCGCTGCGGGCCGCAGGTCTGCGCAAGGGCGATATCGTGCATAACGCTTATGGCTATGGCCTGTTCACCGGGGGTCTGGGCGCGCATTACGGCATCGAACGTCTAGAGGCGACCGTGGTTCCGATGGGCGGCGGACAAACCGAAAAACAAGTTGGTTTAATCACAGATTTTCAACCCGATGGGATCATGGTGACCCCATCCTACATGCTCAACATCCTCGAACAATTCCATAAGGTGGGCCTTGATCCGCGCGAAAGCTCTCTGAAGGTTGGTATCTTCGGCGCGGAGCCCTGGACCGACGCGATGCGCTCGGAAATCGAGGCTGCATTCGACATGCACGCGGTCGACATCTATGGCCTGTCGGAAATCATGGGGCCCGGCGTTGCCAGCGAATGCGTCGAAACCAAGGATGGCCCTGTGATCTGGGAAGATCACTTTCTGCCAGAAATCATCGACCCCGCCACCGGCGAAGTACTGCCCGACGGTGAAACTGGTGAGCTGGTCTTTACCACCCTGACCAAAGAAGGGCTGCCGATGATCCGCTATCGCACGCGCGACCTGACCTGCCTGCTGACCGGAACGGCCCGCTCCATGCGTCGCATGGCCAAGATCACCGGCCGCAGCGACGACATGATGATCCTGCGCGGCGTCAATGTCTTTCCCAGCCAGATCGAGGAACAGGTCATGGCGACCGGAGGCCTTGCGCCTTATTACCAGGTCGAGCTGTATAAATCCGGCCGGATGGATGCCATGCGGGTCTTTGTCGAAGCCTCTCCGGGATCTACCGATGAAATGTCCAAGACGGCGGCCGCCCGGATGCTGACCAAACGCATCAAGGACATCGTTGGAGTTTCAACCGAAATTGTTGTAGGTGAGCCGGGCGACGTCGAACGCTCTCAGGGCAAGGCGAAGCGCGTCATCGACAACCGCGATAAGGATTAAGCCTTGGCCCGGACAATCGCAAAAGACCACGACCAAAAGCGGGAACAAATCCTGAAAACGGCAGCCAAAGTATTTGCCGACCAGGGGTTTGATCGCGCTTCGATGACCCTTTTGGCCAATGAGTGCGGAATCTCCAAGGCTAACATTTACCACTATTACGACAGTAAGGATGCCATCCTGTATGACATCCTCGAAACCTATCTGCGCGAGCTGCGCGACCGCATTTGCGAGGTCGATCTGACGGGTCTTACACCCGAGCAAAAGCTGCGAAAGACCGTTCGTGAGATCCTGTTCGCTTATCAGGGTGCGGATGATGAACACCGAGTGCAGATCAGCGGCATGAACGCCCTGCGCGACGATCAGCAAAAGCTCTTACGAGGGTATCAGCTGGATCTAGTGAATTTCGTCCGGGACATCCTGAAAGACCTGTCTCCGGACTCGTTTGGCGATGACAAGGACAAGCTGCGCGGTGCCACGATGTCAGTTTTTGGCATGCTGAACTGGTATTATATGTGGAACACAGGCGCAGGCACCAAAGCACGTGAGGATTACGCTGATCTGGTCAGCACCCTAACGCTCCACGGAATACGCAAACTCTAGACCCAGGACGGGCCGCTTCGCAGGACAGT
Source organism: Ruegeria sp. YTSA226 (assembly GCF_059609905.1). Lineage (NCBI taxonomy): Bacteria > Pseudomonadati > Pseudomonadota > Alphaproteobacteria > Rhodobacterales > Roseobacteraceae > Ruegeria > Ruegeria sp. YTSA226. Next base: position 36,707 of record NZ_JBXWMQ010000005.1, on the reverse strand, counting down.
TGCCTAACAGAATAATTTTGGCTCACCCCCCAATTCCGATCCATACCATTGGGTCAGAAATAGGGGGATAAGCCTGCTTTCAATCTGTTACAGCTGGATGCGGAAGGCCGCAAAGCCATCTGCGCCCTCACCGGCATCCTCAATCGAAACACCTTTGACGTCACTCATATAGTCACGCGCCTTCGGGCCTGTTTCGAACAGGACCGTGGTGCCGTCCAGCGGCGCAAACGACCAGTTGGCATCTGCTTTGGGGTCAATCGTGCCCTGTTCGACGATATAGCGGACAATCACGTCGCGGTTGGTGTCCGGCGCCTCGAACACAACCGTGTCGCCCATCGCGCCGGGGAAAGATCCGCCACCGGACGCTCGGTAATTGTTGGTTGCGATAATGAACTCCATGTCATCCGTGACCGGAGAACCATTGAAGGCAAGGTCCACGATCCGGGCCGCGCCAGGGTTGACCTCTTCACCCTTGGGTCCAAACCGCGATGGCTGGGACAGGTCGATCTGATAGGTGACGCCGTCCATCACGTCGAAATTATAGGACGGAAACTCTGGGTTCAGCAGGACCGCGTCGCTTGCGCCCGGTTCGACCTGATTAAACATTCCGGCAGACCTCTCCAGCCAACCTCGGACCTGCGCTCCGTTCACCCGTACGGCGCGAACGGTGTTGGGATATAGATAAAGGTCGGCCACATTCTTGATGGCAACGTCACCCACCGGGACATCGGTGTAATACTCCGGGCCACCACGACCGCCGGCCTTGAAAGGCGCCGCGGCTGACAGAATGGGCAGGCCTTCATGTTCCGTGCCCTTCATCATTTCTTCGACGTACCATTTCTGCGCTATCGACACGATCTGTACAGATGGATCATCCGCTACCAGCGCAAAATAGCTGTGCAGCGGGGCCGACGTCTTGCCGACCGCACGGCGCACATAGGCTAGTGTTTCGTCGTGATCTTTCGCGACCGAGGCCAGCACGGCCTGATCGTCCTCGACCAGCGCCGTGATCGAGCGATCTTCGTTGCGAACCGAAATCGGGCGCGCCTCAGACGTTGTGGTCACCACACGCCACTCGTTCCCATCGCGCTCCAGCAGCAGGTCCAGAAGGCCAAGATGTGATCCCCAGAACCCGCCCATGACGGCGGGTTTGCCCATCAACGTCCCTTTTGCAACGTCAATACCGGGACGGTCGGCAAATGTCTCGGACGGGAAAACAAGGTGGTTGTGACCGGTCACCAGCGCGTCAATCCCGTCAACACCGGCCAGCACAACCGAGGCGTTTTCCATACCGTCGGAATGGTCGGCATCGCCAATCCCCGAATGCGAAAGCGCGATGATCAAGTCGCAGCCCTGCTCTTTCATCTCAGGCACATAGGCCTGCGCTGTCTCGACAATGTCGCGGGCCTGCACGTTGCCTTCGAGATGCTTGCGGTCCCAGTTCATGACCTGCGGCGGCGTAAACCCAATGACGCCGACCTTGATCGGGTGTTTGCTGCCATCGCCCATTTCAATCTGGCGGTCGAGAATCGCATAGGGTTTGACCAGCGTTTTATCCTCACGCGGGTTTGCCCCCTGTTCCTTTGCGACGTTGGCCAGTACAATCGGGAAATCCGCGCCAGCAAGCGCCTTTTCCAAAAAGTCCAAACCGTAGTTGAATTCGTGATTGCCCAATGTGGCGGCGTCATAACCGACTGTGTTGAAGGCGGTGATAATCGGGTGGCTGTCGCCCTCTTTCATCCCCCGCTCATAGGCGATGTAATCGCCCATTGGGTTGCCCTGCAGAAAGTCTCCGTTATCGACCAGCAGAGAATTCGTCGCCTCGGACCGGATGCCGTTGATGATCGAAGCGGTGCGGGAGAGGCCTACCGTGTCGCGAGGCTTGTCGGCGTAATAATCATAAGGGAAGACATGCACATGAATGTCCGTCGTCTCCATTATCCGTAAATGCGCCTGATTATTGGCAGCCGCCGCAGAAAAAGGGTGAAGTGTAATGGCCGCGGCGCTGGCGGTGGTGGTCGCAAGGAACTGACGGCGGGACATCAAGCTGGGGTTGGAAAATGGCATGTGACACCTTTCATTTTCGTTTGTCGACGCGACTTGTGCAGGCCCTGCGAAACAGTGGTGTGACACTGGCTGGCAGGTCCTGCCACGCGTCGAACTGGGCATGAACCAAGTCAGTTTGCCCACAAGTTTCAGGGCGCGTAAAGCAATCCCGGGGTCTCAATTCGATTTTTGTAAAATTTTGCCAATGCCCAAAGCCGCGTTCAGGCAATCAATCGGGCAACGCTTTCTGCTGTATCCAGCTAAGGATCGGCGATGAAAGGTCCAAGGCTGTCGCTGAACTGTTCTATGAATTCCAGCGTGACCAGCGATGGTTGCTTCAAAACCGGTCGCACCAGCGACAGCGTATGAGGCAGAAATGGCCTGAAAGACCGATAGCTCAACCCCCTGTTCTGATATTGTACTGCGTCCAGTTCGCTAACGACAGACACCCCAACGCCCTTCACCACCAATTCGCAAGCGGCCGTGAATTGCCGAACCTCGATATGCGAGTTCAGTTCGACATTCGAGTTTTGAAATGCACGCGACAGGCGTGCGAAAAAGTCGCTGTCGCGCCGGGTGTGGATGATCTTCTGATCGGCAATATCTGCCGGTGTCACGGTCGAAAGGTCTTCCAGCGCATGGCCTGCGGGAAAGACGCAAACTGTGCGGATATCAATATGGGTGCTTTCGACAGCCGGGTGGCCATTAAACCCATCTGTGATTCCGAAATCATATTGCTCGCCGATCATCCACTCCAGGATGCGCTCGGGCCGATCCGGCTCTATCGTCATGGTGACGCCAGGCCGGTCGCTCAGAAATCCGGCTACAACATCTGGTAAGTGACTGGTGGCGAAGCCAGGAAGGCAGGCGACGCGAATATGCCCGGCTTTGCGTTGCGTGATGTCCTGACTGACATCCGAGATCTGCCGCATCAATTCCAGCACGCGCTCTACGCTAGGTTGCAGATAGCGGACCTCTTGCGTCGGAACCAATCGACCTTCTCGGCGGTCGAACAGTTGAAACCCAAGCGATTTTTCCAAGTCTGAAAGCAACCTGCTGACCGCAGGCTGGCTGACCCCCAGATCAAAAGCGGCGGCAGTGACCGAGCCATTGACGGTCACCGCCATAAGTGCCTCAAGCTGCCTAATTCTCAGGGTTTGGCTCATGGAGCGTCCTGTTTTTGCTGCAAATCTCGGTCACTTCATAACATCGTATTATATTTTTTGCCAGAAAATCAGGCTTGAATTATATTTCTGTAACGTTAACGTCGTGAAATCGTCATGTGTGCCGATTACGCGTAGCGCTCGGTATTCAACGAAGCATCGCCTTTGATGCATGGGAGGAATCATGAAAACGAAATTGCTTGGCGCTCTTGCCGTATCGACAGCCTTGTCCCCGATCGCGGCAATGGCGCAAACCGAAGTTCAGTTCTGGCATGCCTTTACCGGCCGCCTAGGTGAGCTTGTGAAAGCTCAGGTTGAAGAATTCAACGCCAGCCAGGATGAATATGTCGTGGTTGAAAGCCACAAGGGCAACTATTCGGAAACCCTGAATGCAGGCATCGCCGCGTTCCGCGCCGGTGAACAACCGCAGATCCTGATGGTATTCGAGGTTGGCACCGCAACTATGATGTCGGCCCAGGGCGCGATCAAACCGGTCTATGAGGTGATGGCTGAAAGCGGTGCGTCATTTGATCCGGACGCCTATATCGGCTCGGTCAAAGGGTATTATACGACCACAGATGGCGACATGCTGTCCCTGCCCTTCAACTCGTCCACGCCGGTTCTATGGGTCAACCGCAACGCGTTCGAAGCGGCGGGCGTTGATCCCGACACCGATCTGTCGACCTGGGAAAAGGTCGGGGACACGCTGGATCAGCTCAAGGCCGGTGGTGAAGATTGCCCGTTAGTCACTGCATGGCAAAGCTGGATTCATCTTGAGAACCTGTCAGCCTATCACGACGTCCCCTTCGCCTCGCAGGATAACGGCTTTGCCGGTCTGGATACCGAGCTGATGCTGAACGGCCCGGCCCAGGTTGCGCACCTGACCGCGATGGGTGACTGGGCCAAGGACGGCAAATTCATCTACACGGGCCGCCGCAACGAAGGTGGCGCGAACTTCCGGTCCGGCGAATGCGCCCTGTTCACCGAAAGCTCGGCAGGATACGCCGGGATCAAAGCCGAAGCCGAGTTTGATTTCGACGTGCGCCCACTGCCCTATTGGGAAGCTGTCACGGCCGAGCCGCAGAACACCATCATCGGTGGTGCCTCACTGTGGGTCATGGAAGGTCATGAGGCCGATGAATACAAAGGCGTCGGCGAGTTCCTCAGCTTCCTGTCCTCGTCTGACGTTCAGGCGGCCTGGCACCAGAACACCGGCTATTTGCCCATCACTACTGAGGCAGGTGAGGCGACCCGAGCGTCTGGTTTTTATGACGAAAACCCGGGCACTGACATCGCCGTCATCCAGATGACCGCGAAAGAGCCGACGGCAAACTCGAAAGGTCTGCGTCTGGGATCATTCGACCAGATCCGTGGTATCATCGACGAAGAGCTTGAGGCCATCTGGGCCGGTGAAAAGACGGCTCAAGAGGCGATGGACAGTGCGAAGGAACGCGGCGACGCGCTGCTGCGCCGGTTCGAATCCGCCAATCAATAAGTCGTAATCTGATGCGGGCCTCGTTGGGCCCGCATTCTACTCTGGTGGGCCAATAGAATGGAAAAACGCGTCATTTTTCGCGGCTGGCTGCTGCCGCTTGCGCTGATCGCCCCGCAGGTCATCATTTCCGCCGTCTTCTTTTTCTATCCTGCTGGTCAGGCCGTATGGCAATCGTTGTTCATTCCCGACCCGTTCGGGCTGTCGTCTCAGTTCGTCGGACTGGGCAATTTCGAATTCCTGCTGAGCGATAAATACTACCGCGCCTCATTCGTGACGACGGCGGTGTTTTCGACGCTTGTGACCCTGTGCTCGATGATCCCGGCCTTGTTTCTGGCGGTCATCGCAGACCGGCTGATCAAAGGATCAGGCGTGTATCGGACCCTGCTGATCTGGCCCTACGCCGTTGCCCCTGCCGTGGCCGGTGTGCTGTGGCTGTTCATGTTCAACACCCGCGTTGGTGTGGTCGCATGGTATCTGGGCCAGCTCGGCTATGACTGGAACCACGTCCTGAACGATGCCGAGGCCATGGGGCTGGTAGTTGTCGCCTCGGCCTGGGGTCGCATCAGCTATAACTTTCTGTTCTTCTTTGCCGCGCTGCAATCCGTGCCTCGCTCGGTCATCGAAGCGGCGGCGATTGATGGGGCCCATTTTTGGCGCCGGTTCTTTACCATCGTACTGCCGCTTTTGTCGCCGACCGCGTTCTTCCTGCTGGTCGTGAACATTGTCTATGCCTTCTTTGAAACTTTCGGCGTGATCCACACGATCACCGGAGGGGGTCCGCAACAAGCCACAACCATCCTGGTCTACAAAGTCTTTTCCGATGGGTTTGTGGGCCAAGATCTGGGGTCGTCTTCGGCCCAGTCGGTCATCCTGCTGGTGGTTGTCGGCCTGCTGACAGTGATCCAGTTCAAATATGTTGAGAAGAGGGTGCATTACTGATGGCGGCCCAACAACATGGAATGGTCGAGAAACGTGGTGCGGGCCTGTGGCTGACCCATGCGTTTATGATCCTTGGCGTTCTGGTCATCTTCTTCCCGATCTGGCTGGCCTTTGTGGCCTCGACCGTCACGCAGGCCGATATCATTTCGCCCCCGATGCCGGTTGTGCCAGGTGATCAGTTCTGGGTGAATTACAAGGCGGCCCTGTTCTCAGGCGTGAACGTCCCGGTCGCAACGATGCTGTTCAACAGCCTGGTGATGGCGATTGGCATTGCCGTGGGCAAGATCGTCATCTCGCTCCTGTCAGCCTTTGCCATCGTCTATTTCCGCTTTCCCGGGCGGAACACGTTTTTCTGGCTGATCTTCCTGACCCTGATGCTGCCGGTTGAGGTGCGGATTGTCCCGACCTTCGAGGTGGTGGCCGGGTTTGGTATGCTCAACAGCTATTCGGGGCTGATCTTTCCGCTGATCGCCTCGGCCACTGCCACGTTCCTGTTCCGCCAGTTCTTTCTGACCATCCCGGACGAACTGGCCGAGGCCGCGCGCGTGGATGGCGCCCGCCCCATGCGGTTTTTTATTGATATCGTGATCCCGATGAGCCGAACCAACATCGCGGCCCTGTTCGTGATCCTGTTCATCTATGGGTGGAACCAATATCTCTGGCCGCTGCTGATCACGACCGACCCCGAGATGAACACCATCGTGATGGGCATCAAACAGATGTTCCCCTCGGGCGATGATTTTGCCCATTGGCCGACGATCATGGCGACCTCGATCCTGGCAATGATCCCACCGGTCCTTGTGGTGGTGTCGATGCAAAAGCTTTTTGTCCGCGGCCTTGTCGATAGCGAGAAATAAGAAATGGCAACAGTATCCCTTGAGAACGTCAAAAAGAGCTTTGGCCCGACGGACGTCATTCATGGCATCGACGTCGATATCGCGGATGGCGAGTTTATCGTGATCGTGGGCCCCTCCGGCTGCGGCAAATCCACTTTGCTGCGGATGGTGGCCGGGCTTGAGACTGTGACATCCGGCGAAATCCGGATTGGCGAAGAGCGCGCCAATGACAAGGAGCCGATGGACCGGGACATTGCAATGGTGTTCCAGAACTATGCTCTGTACCCCCATATGTCGGTACGCCAGAACATGGGCTATGGTCTGAAAATCGCCGGATTGCCCAAGGCTCAGATTGACCAGAAGGTGACCGAGGCCGCTAAGCTGTTGCAGCTTGAGCCGCTGCTTGACCGCAAGCCCCGTCAGCTTTCAGGCGGTCAACGCCAAAGGGTTGCCATGGGCCGCGCTATTGTCCGTGAACCTGCCGTGTTCCTGTTTGATGAGCCGCTCTCAAACCTGGATGCAAAGCTGCGTGTCCAAATGCGTCTGGAAATCCGCGAACTGCAAGAAAAGCTGGGTATCACCTCGCTATACGTGACCCATGATCAGGTCGAGGCCATGACCATGGCCGACAGAATGATCGTGATGAACGGTGGTGTTGCCGAGCAAATCGGCACCCCGCTTGAGGTCTATGAGACGCCGCGGACGCTGTTCGCTGCGCAATTCATCGGCAGCCCGGCGATGAATACCTTTGATGCAGAGCGCCAGGGCGGAAAGATCAGGATCAACGATACCGAGATTGGCCCATCAGGCGGGCCCGATGGCCCGTTCAAATTGGGCATACGACCAGAGCATCTGTTCCTTGATGAAAACGGGCCCTTCGATGTCATAGTTCAGATAGCCGAACCGCTGGGGGCGAATACTTTGTTGCACGGTCAGGTGTCAGGCTCTGGCGCGGCAATCACGATCAGCCTTCCGGGTGTTCATCCGATCGAAGGCCGTCATCCCAATATGCGTTTTTCTGTTGCGCCAGAGCATATGCATCTGTTTGACCCTACCTCTGGCATAAGGCTCGAGGGCTGATGCCTTTCCCTCAGGTCGAGGCGTTTCGCGGCGGTAAAAACCTGATCCGTGTAGTAGGGCACCGGGGGGCACGCGGCGTCCTGCCCGAAAACAGCATGATCGGTTTCGATTTTACGCTGTCCATCGGGGTTCCACTTCTTGAGTTTGACGTGGTGCTGACGGCGGATGATGTGCCTGTCATAACCCATAACCATCGGCTGCACGCGCCGACCTTTCGGGATGCCAGCGGTCAGTTTTTGACCGGAAAAGAACCCAAAGTCTCGTCCCTGTCCTTCGACCAGATTCAACAGTTCGAAATCGGGCGCTTGGACGGACACTCGGATTATGGTCGACGGTTCCCCGATCAGGCCCAACTGGACGGCGTTCGCGTGCCAAAGCTGCAGGTCCTGCTGGATCTGATCAATCGGCCGGAATACGGCGAAGCCAATCTGATGCTCGAACTGAAATCTGATCCGGATCTGGCCCATGACACGGCCTATCTGGACCGCTTTGTCGAACGCGTGGTACAGCAGGTTCGGGCCGCTGGCCTATCCGATCGCGTGTTGCTGCACAGCTTTGACTGGACCCTGTTGGAAGTCTGTCAGCGGCAGGCACCTGACATGCCGGCATCTTACCTGACGCAGCTTCCCGAAAATGCCGATGACGTTGGCGAGGATTCCTCCAAGGCCGTTTGTCCGGACTTTCGAGGCCAAAGCGAAAAAATCCCGCAAATGGTCAAGCAAGCGGGCGGCGCGCTTTGGTGTCCGTATTTCGCAGATGTGATATCTGAGGACGTCGCGCTTGCCAAAGAACTTGGGCTTTGCGTAGCCGTATGGACGGTCAATGAACCGGCGGATATCAGCAGGATGATTGATCTGGGCGTTGATGCCATCGTCTCGGACTATCCTGGACGGGTTCAAAGGCATCTGTCGGATTTGGGCATGAGATGGGTGTGATCCAGCCGCGATTTCCGACACGATCGCCATCGCTAATGACGGGACCATTCAGGATCACATCGCCTCGCTGTCGGGTTAGTCTATAGCTGGGCCGCGCGGTTGTTGCTGCACTACGTGCGCGAGGATTCGAACGCCGCCCATGCTTGTTCAAAGGCTTCAAAATCGAACTCTGACGCGCGTGCTGGGCCAAGAATAAGCTTTTCGGTTTCAAGCAATTTGCGGATCGCCTGTTCCAGGCTGTCCACCACTTCGGGCGGGATCACCAAAGCGCCGTGCCGGTCCGCATGCACCAGGTCCCCGTCCTTGATCGAGAGGCTGAAGATGGTCACCGGGGTGCCCACCTCTTTGACATGCACGAACCCGTGGCTTGGACCGACCGAGCCCGACACAACCGGAAACCCATCCGGCAAATCGCCCAGATCCCGCATCACGCCGTTGGTCAACGCACCGCTGATGCCAAACCCTTTGTGGACCGTGGTATTGATCTCACCCCAATAAGCACCGATGCAGTCCGGGAAATCCAAATCTTCGACAACCGTGACAGCCGGGCCTGTGCCCGTTGCCATGTGCCGGTAGTAATCCATCCGGCGCTGACGGATCACCTCGGGGGGGTCTTCAGGCGGGTTCACTGCCGCGATTTTCGCGGTTCTGGCATAGCCGACCATTGCCCCCGCATCGGGGTCCGAGCACAGCATTGTGCCGCGCGTGAAACTGTCGAACCCCCGCTTGCCTTGCGCCACCTCGATCGCGTTGCAAACGGTGGGGGTGTCGACGGACTTCAAAAGATCCAGCAAGGGTTTTTTCATAGTGCCTCCAGCCAACGGCACAGAGCCGCTGTCGTCCGTTCGGGTTGTTCAAGTGTAGGCAAATGCCCTGCCTGCTCGATGACCTCGAAACAGCTGTTGGGCAGAAGTTCATGCATCAAGGCGTGTCGCGAAACCGGGCACAGAGCATCATCTTTCCCGCACAGGATCAGGGCCTGCCCGGTATAACCGCGTAAGGTATCGCTTTGGTCGGGGCGATCTCGCAATGCTTTGGACTGGTTGATAAAAACATCCGGTCCAAGACTCAACGCCATATCCATGCACAGGTTCAGAATTGCCTCGCGGTTCGGGCCGTCGGTCAGGTAGTTTGGTTTCATCTCCTCGGCCATGACCCGGCCCAAGCCCCCACTGGACACAGAGGCGATTTGTGGACCACGCCTGGCTTTGACGTCATCCCGTTCGGCCAAGTGGTTGGTATCCATCAGCGCCACGCTGACGACGCGCTGCGGTTGCTGCCGGATTATTTCCATCGCAACGATGCCACCCATGGACAGACCCGCAAGGACAAAGCGCGGGGGCGCATAAGACAACACTTCGGCGGCCAAAGCCTGCACCGTGTCATGCCCCCCAATCGGCGCGTAGAGGATAGGATTGCTGCTCGAAAGCGCCGCGATCTGCGGGGCAAAAAGCCGGGCGTCGCACATCATGCCGGGCAACATTACAAGTGGTTTCATGTGACCAATGCAGCCCCGTCGGCCAGAGATCCAAGCTTGGCAAAGGCGATATCAGGATCAACCGCACCAAATCCGGCAAAAGTGCCAAATCCGCAATCCGAGCCCGCGATCACTCTTTCGCGGCCGACAATATTCGAAAACCGTTCAATACGTTGGGCGACCAGTTCCGGATGTTCGACAAAATTTGTCGTGGTGTCGACAACTCCAGGTACAAGCACTTTGTCCTCTGGTATTTCGGCTTTGCGGTCACGGAACACTGTCCATTCATGCGCATGACGGGGGTTCGAGGTTTCGAACAGGACATAGCGGGATTTGGTCGACATCAGCGTGCCGAACACTTTGTCCATTCCAATGTCGCAACAATGCGGTCCTTCGTAATTGCCCCAGCAAATATGGACGCGCACCTTGTCAGCGGGAACGTCCTGCAATGCGTGGTTCAGGGCCTCAACATGCAAATTGGCGACTTTGACAAATTCCTCGTCCGAAAGGTCAGAGAACAGCATATGGCGAGACAAGGCCAGGTCGGGGCAATCCAGCTGTAGGTCCAGACCGGCCCCCACAATGGTTTCGTACTCTTGCTTCATCGCATCGGCGAGTGCAGCCAGATAGGCTTCACGCGTGGGGTAGAAATCATTTTGCAGAAACAGCGAGATGACACCCGGGCTGGCCGCGTTCATAAAACCACGCTCGACACCATGCGCGGCCATGGCGGCCTTGAGGTTGTCGATGTCTTTTTGCAGTTCACCTTGCCCTTTTGACCGCACCTCACCCACACACATTGGGCGCGCATATTGTGGCGTACCGCCATCATCAGCCAGACGTTTCAGGAAGCCGGGAAACATCTTCAGATCCGCTGGCGCGTTGCGCGGGCTGTCCCCGTCAAAGCCGGTATAGCGGTCTTTGACATAGGTGGCGTATGAGATCTTCGATGTCTCGCCATCCGATACGATATCGACCCCGGCTTCGACCTGTTTGCGCACTGTCTCGGACACGGCCGAGGTCATACAGGCATCAAACGCATCCGCGTCAAATGGCTCTGCACGCTCGCGCGCAAAGATGAAATCCACGACCTCCTGACTACGCGGAAGGCTCCCTACATGTGTGGTTGAAATGCGGGTCATTCCTTCTTCTCCCTCTGCAAGTCTAATCTGCGCCGCCCGGAAGGCAGCGCAGTTTGTTTCATGCACCTGTCCAAGTTGTACCTGCCGGATCTTCGGTTGCGGTAACGCGATAGAGCCCCGCGTCACCGGTCATCGAAGGCGTGACGCCATAGCTTTCGCCGGGCAGAACCAGTGCGGTATCCCCATTTGTCAGGGTTGTTTCGACATCCTCAATCGTAATCCGCCAGTGGCCACTGGCCGGCATCAAGACCACAGGCTTTTCGGCTTTGACCGGATCAGACACGCACGAGCCGCGACCAAGGAAATCAACCTCGAAACCCGGCTTGTCTTTGATCAGGCCGTTTTCACCGATCACAACGGCAGGCTTGTTTGATGACAGCGCCATCAAATCCCAATAGCGGGCCACGTAATTGCCAATCACATTTTCGACGGGGACCTCGGGATAGGCTTTCAACTGCTCTTCAGTCAGCAAGGGCATGGGCTGTACGTTATGCGGCAGCGTTTCCCCTTTTTTGCTGTCGTAAAGAACCCCATTGTTTCCCAGCATCAAGCCATGGGCCTGCGCATCCTGAATAACCTGCGGCGCCCAGGTGACCCCGCCCCCGGCATCGTCACCACCAAGGACCGCCATGATCATCCCATAGTCCTGCCCCACATTTTCAAACCCGCGGAAGATACCGGTCGGGATGTTGAAGATGTCTCCTTCTTCGGCAATGAACTCACCAGCCGATCCGTATCTGCCCCAGAAGAACCGCCAACGGCCTTTGGCGACAAAGAACACTTCGGCCGTGGTGTGGCTATGCAGAGAGTTCCGGCATCTCGGCGGTTGGCCTGCGGCACCGATGTTGAAACCAATCTTGTCGGTGATGTGGACATGCTGGTCGGGGCTTTCAGATACGCCCCCGCCGATGATGGTGAAGTTTTCCTTTTGATCTGACCCCGGGGTATGGGCGTCGATGAACGCGGTTTTACAGGGTTTCAATTCGCCATAACGGACGATGCGGCTTTGGATGGTACTCATTTCAGTCTTCCTTTTGGTTGGAGTTCGCTGCGGTCAAACTCCGAAACCAGGCGGGCGGTTGTTCAGTCGCCGGGCACGCAGGCTGGCCCGGTGGGCGTGAAAAAGCCGCAGGGCCTGCCCAGCCTCCAGATTTGAGAGACGATGCGACATTTTACAGATCACCGGTTTTCAAAAGGATCTGTTTCCAGACCGACGTTTCATCAAACAGAGTGTATTCACGGCGCAGGCCCCAGGGGCCGAATTCGGCGTGGCTGATACCCAGCACAAAGACCTCGGCCCCCGTCGGCGTGCCGAACACACCCCATCCATCATGCTTGCCATGCAGCGACCAGCGGATCGCGGCGCGAGGCGGCATCATTGGGTCATCGCGACCGATCTGATGTTGAATTTTGAACTCGGCATTCGGGAAAGAGGCGCGAAGTCCCATCCAAAAGCGATCGACCGGAGCCCAGCTGTGACCAGTCGTGCCGCGCGGATATTCCGATTGCACGGCGCGGTCATACTCGGCACTGATCACGCTCAGGTCTGCAGACATGACCCGGTTCAGAATGTCGGCGTATTTCTGACCCCATTCATTGTCATTACCACGCCCTTTGTAAGGTCCAGGCTGATCATTCGCCGGCGTGTAAGGCTGGGCGCAAGCCTCTGGGCCGCCTTCGCGGGCGATCAGATCGCGGGCATATTCTTTTGGGTCCCAACCCATCTGTTGGACAATCGCACCCTGGTCGCGGATCAGCCATTCATCGTTGATCTGGTTGTTGATGGCGTGACAGTCAGCAAGGATACGGTAGACCAGCTTTTTCCCGGTAGCCTTCCCATAGACACCGTCGCCCAGATGGGTCGCAGTCGACAAAAGCCTGTGCGAGGACAGCATGCCATTTTCCGGTGTGCCGGACCAAATCACATCCTCACCCAGCAATGTGCGGTCGGGGAACTCGGCAAGCGTTGCCATGGTAGCGGCAATGACGCCCTGATTGCCAACGACAACTGACCCCGGGGATCGAACCACGATATCGGGTGCATAGTAATGGTGCAGCGTGGCAATGCCCCGATCTTCCCAGATTTCTTTTGTGATCCCAATAATATAGTCAGGGAAATCTTTGAATTTCGGGTCAAATCCCTTCATGTCTTCCATCCTTCAGGTATACGTGCAGAACCGCGAACAATCAGCGGTCCATCTATTTCCAATCGGTGCGGACCAACATCGGGCCCTTCGATTTTGCTCAGCAAAATGTCCACGGTTTCGGCAACCATACGGTTTGCAGGCTGTCGTACAGTGGTCAGGCTATAGGTTGGCCATGCTGCAACGGCCACATCGTCATATCCGACAACCGAAACATCTTCGGGAATCCTTAGGCCCAACTCGAATCTGAGGGTGTCCATCACTGCAATAGCCATGTGGTCATTGGCCACAAAAACGGCGTCGGGCGGGTCCGAAGCAAACATCTCAAGCGTTGCCGCCCGCGACTGTTCGCTGGTGAAGTTCCCAACGCCGCGCGCATGCAGTTCCGCCCCCGCATCATGCAAGGCGGCCCTGAAACCTGCTTCGCGGTCGCGCTGGGTCGACGCGCCTTCCCAACCGGCGATGTACCCGATCTTTTTATGCCCCCCGGCCAAAAGGAATTCGGCAGCCTTGCGCCCACCCGCGATATTGTCCGAGGTGACCGCCGACATGGCCGGGTCGTCCTGAACCCGGTTAAACAGCACCATCGGCACACCGGCAGCCAGACAACGATCCGACAGATCCGACGACAAAGCCACCGAAGCCGCGATAATCCCATCAACCTGAAAATCCAGTATTTCTTCGATCACGTTGTCTATGTTGCCGGCTTGATGCGACGCCATGAAGACCAGCACGTGGTAGCCGCGCTCTTGCAACTTGTTTGTCAGCTTTTCCAACGCTTCAGGATAGAACTGATTGTTCAGATAGGCGACCACAAGTCCAATGATCCGGCTTTTGCCCGAGACAACCGCACGGGCCAGAAAATTTGGCCGATATCCCAGCTCATCCGCTGCCTTGCGCACTTTCGCGACCGTTTTTTGCGAGGCAGATGCACCAGGCGTAAAGACCCGGCTAACGGCGGATTGGCTGACCCCGGCCAGCCGGGCAACGTCCAACGATGTAACCTTCTGAGTAACCATCAGTCTGCCGTCCAGCCTCCGTCCACCAACATTGCTGTTCCTGTAACCAAAGCCGACGCCTCTGATGCCAGGTACACTACCGCGCCCATAATATCCTCAATCTCTCCCGGGCGGCCCAGCTTGATCTTGTCCAAAATCCAGGCCCGTTTGGTCGGGTCCGCGAATGTAGGCCGGGACAAATCCGTCAGGATGAAAGTCGGGCAAATCGTGTTGACACGGATCTTTGCGGGCCCGAATTCCAGCGCCATCGCCTTGGTAAAACCCTCGACCGCAAACTTGGAGGCGCAATAGACCGCGCGTTCCTGCCCGCCGACATGGCCCATCTGGCTTGAGATATTTATCAGCGATCCGGGACGCCCGGCCTCAAGCAACCCTTTGGCAACGGCTTGGGTTAGGAAATAGGCCCCCCGGACATTGACGTTCATGACCAAGTCAAAATCTTCGGGCACCGTTTCGACCGCCTTGCTATGACGTGCAAACCCTGCCGAGTTCAAAAGGATGTCAAACGGCCCGTTTTCGGCGACAGCCGCGGCAGTTCCTGCGACATCGGTGACATCCATCTCAAGCACCTTGGCAGACCATCCCCTGGCAGTCATCTGATCGGCTATCTCTTGTAACGCACTTGCGCGGCGCGCCGCCAATGTGACCTCGGCACCATGCTCTGCCAGCGCTACGGCGCAGGCCAGACCTATGCCCGACGATGCCCCGGCGACTAGCGCACGTTTGCCGCCTAGACTGAAACTAGGGGTACTGGGAAAATTGAGCATATCAGACCTCGCCGACTGGGTATGGAATTTCACCTGCGACACGCGCTTTGTTGAATTCGCGCAGGCGGGCAAAGACATCTACGCCCAGTTGCCGGTACACGTCCAGCAGGTCGACCAACACCCAGTTCTCCCGGATCAGGCCATCTTCCAATCGCCAGAAATCCAACGATCTCATAGTGATGCGCTGGCCAGAAGGGGCGATACCCATCCAGCCGTCATGAGTGATGGTCTGGATCATGTCCGGCCAGCCGGTAACAGCTGCATAATCACCGTCACCAAAGAAATGAAAGGTGATCTCGTCGGCGTATTTGCCTCGGTCCGGCATGCCACCTAGGAAAGGGATCTGGTGCCAGTTGCGAAACCCTGCAATGCCGCGCCCGGTGCCGATCCCAGCGGGGCCGTACCAGTTCATGCGCGGATGCCAGAACCTTTCCATCTCCATCACTTCGGGGCCACCCTGACTGGGATGCTTTTCCAGATGTTCAAGCATGGAAACGATATGGTCGCAGGAGGCCTTCGATTTTGCCTCATCCCAGGGGCCCCGCACGATACCGTCCAGCGTCGCCGGGCCGGGAATACAGAACTCCTGCCCCAAAGACGGGGCCATCGGCCAGGCCTTCGCCTGCATCATCACTTCGGGAATGTCCCAGAGTGCCTGGATTTCGACAACTTTGCGATTTTCAAAGCGGTAGAATTCGTGGAACCGCATATGGGTCAGATGCCCGGTCGGCGGGATGTCCAACCAAGGGGCGACGAAGGTGCCTACGTAGTGGCCGCCACAGCAGACCCAATCATCACCATGTTGCGTCGGCCCGCCCATCACAATCCAATCCCGGCGTTCCAGATCGGGCATGGATTTCAAAAGCGGTGTGTAGCAGGCATCATAGAGTTCCTGCGGCCCGGTCAGGTCGCCGAATGGATGGGGCATGTGGATGACGGCATCGGGCGCAATCACCGCCTGCAGTGCAGCTCGGACGCCGGTTTCGTCAAAGTTATACATGGCTTCGCGCAATGGCGCGATCAGGGCCTTATGGGTAGAATGTGTGTCCATTGCGAAATCTCGCATTGTGTTATCTGCTTTTCTTTCAAAACCCGTGGTGCCCGGGCAAACCCCAAGCGCAAGTTCTGCAGCAATGACCTCACTCTTATGAGGACGCGTCTGCAGCCTCGCGATAAGCCGCACCTTCGCCGTAAGGTACGTTGATGCCCCCATAACGCCGGACGCGAATATTGCATTGCTCGGCATGGCCGACAAAGCCTTCCAGCATACACAGGCGTGAGCCGTATTCGCCGATCATTGCCGCAGCCTCGTCAGTAACAACCTTCTGGTAGCTGTGAGTTTTCATGAACTTGCCGACCCACAAGCCGCCGGTATAACGTCCGGCCTTTTTGGTCGGCAGCGTGTGGTTCGTGCCGATCACCTTATCACCGTTTGCAACATTGGTCCGCGCCCCAAGAAACAGCGCGCCATAGCTGGTCATGTTTTCCAGGAACCAGTCGTCACGGTCGGTCATCACCTGCACATGCTCAGAGGCGATATCATCGGCAACTTGCAGCATTTCGTCATAAGTGTCGCAGACAATGACTTCCCCATACTCCTCCCAGCTGACTTTTGCGGTTCCGGCGGTAGGCAGGATACCGAGGATACGGTCGATCTCGCTCAGCGTTTCTTCGGCCAGCTTGCGCGAGTTGGTGACCAGAACACAGGGGCTGTTGTAGCCATGCTCGGCCTGCCCCAACAAGTCGGTCGCACAAAGTTCGGCATCGGCAGCGGTTTCGTCGGCAATGACCATGGTCTCGGTCGGGCCCGCAAAAAGGTCGATGCCAACGCGACCAAAGAGCTGCCGTTTGGCTTCTGCCACAAAGGCGTTCCCGGGGCCGACCAGCATGTGGACCGGATCAATGGTTTCCGTTCCGATCGCCATGGCACCAATCGCTTGGATACCACCCATGACATAGATCTCATGCGCCCCACCCAGATACATGGCAGCGATCACGGCCGCATTGGGCTTGCCCTGAAACGGCGGCGTGCAGGCGATGATGCGAGGCACACCCGCGACTTTAGCGGTCGCAACCGACATATGCGCCGACGCAACCATCGGGAATTTACCGCCAGGAACATAACAGCCAACAGACTGCACCGGAATGTTCTTGTGGCCGAGGATGACGCCCGGCAAGGTTTCAACCTCGATATCCAGCATTGAGTCGCGCTGCGCCTGGGCGAAGTTTATCACCTGTTTCTGAGCGAACTTGATGTCGGCCAGCTCGCGTTCGGTCAATGAGGCGATCAGCTCGTCGATCTGTTTCTGGCTCAGGCGGAAGCTTTCCGGCGAGTAATTATCAAACTTTTCCGACAGATCACGCACTGCCGCATCACCTCGGGTTTCGATGTCTTTCAGCGTCGCTTCAACGACAGCGCGGGTTTTGGCGTCATCTTCGGCCCGGTCGGCCTCGGGTTTGCCGCTTTTCAGATATTCGATAGCCATTGTCCTAATCCTCAATTTTCGGGCCGGGGCGGAATTTCTTCTCCCCGGTCAAATGTTTCCCACCCTTTGCCCTGGAACAGATCGACTCCAAGCTGCGAGGCGACATGGGCAAAATCGACATTCACCCAGTTGTCGACGATCTTGCCGTCGACAACTTTCCAGAAATCCATGTAACGGATCTCGACGCGCTTGCCGGTGGGCGCAATCCCCAGAAATTCGCCAGAATGGGTTGCTTCCTGGCGGCCAAAAGCTGCCGCCCACTCGCCCATATAAAGCCGGGCCTCGTCGATGCAGGTCTTGTCGGAAAACGCAGCCTGGAACGGGCGTTGCCAGTTTTCCTGGAATTCCTTCAGGCCCATCTTGGTGCCGCAACCCTGGTTGCCAAGCCAGCGGAACCCTTCGGCGAAGAATTCGCCGATGTCTTCGATACGGTGGTCGTTCAAACCATCGACCATCCCCTCGATCACGGCGCGGGTCTCGTCGGTTTTGCTCATGTCCGTGTCACGTGTCAGCACGGCCTGTTCGGGGCGGGAGCCCTTCATGTTTCTCTTCCTTTTATGGTTACCAAGGGGTCTTCTGTGTGGAGGGCGAGGATTAATCCGCCGTCAGAAAATCCCTTGGCATCCGGTTGAGCGCCGGATGGCGCGCAACGGCGTTATGTCTGGCAGAGCAGCTCATGCAGCCTGCTCGGCGATTTCAGCAAAGAGGTCATAGCCCAGTTGCAACAGCACATGCGGGACATCGACAAAAACCCAGTTTTCGACCAGCAGATCGTCCTCGCGGCGCCACCAGTCGCAGACCCGCATGAAGACGCGTTTGCCACTTGCGGACTGGCCGAGGAAAGGTTTCACCTGGACGCCAGTTAACGAGGGCCAACCGCCCGAGCATACGTAGTTACCTTCGCCATAGCGGGTGAAATGCGCCGTCATACCGTTGCCCGCAGTGCCGCCGGACCAGCCTTCAAAGGTGGCTTCGAAAGGCACCTGGAAGCTGGCAAAACTCTCGATCCCGACGAAAGAACCGAAGGCGCCGGGGCCGTACCAGACCATGTTGTCATGCCAGTAGGGGCGCCAAGCCTCGTTCTCGGTAGCAAGCCCGGCCAGCATTTCTGTGACCATATGATAGCTCTTGGCACCCTCGGCAGGATCCTGCGGAGTGGTCAAGATGCCATCATGGCTGGCAGGGCCCTGAATCATGCCGGTGAAGCCGCGGGTCTTGCCCGGGCTGTCGGGGATCGGCCATTGTCCAGCGGCCAGCATCAGCTCTGGAATATCGAAGAAGATATAGCTTTCCACCGCCTTGCCGTCCTGCATCCGGTGGAACTCGCCGAAGCGCAGATAGGCAAGCTCGCCTGTGGCCCGGATGCCGAGCCAGTCGCGCGAGAACCGACCAACGAAATAGCCGGTGGCGCTGATCCAGTCCTGCCCGTCAAATTCGCCGGCCATGACGATGTCATCGCGCCGAAAAAGCCCGTCGAAGGCAGCGGCGAGCGGGGCGATGACGTGATCGTGCAGCCCGAGGCCGCCCGCGACCTCATTGAAGGGATGCACCACGTTGACATGTGCACCGGGGGCGAAGAAGGCGTCAAATGCCGGCCGGAAGTTGCCAGGATGGCGTTGTGCTTCGGTGAATTTCAGAAAGGGTTTACGGTCGAGGTTTTTCATCTTCTCTGTCTCAATGGGGTCTGTTCGGGGCGTGTTCGGAGAAGCGCCCCGCAAGGTCCCGCGCGCATCAAAGCAAATGGAATTCGTCCCGGCCGCCGGGTCCTGCGCGCAGCCACATTCAGTCTGGCTGTATGCGCATGGGCAGATACGGACTGAGGATGAGTGCGTCCCATCAGAGTTAGCCTTTCACAGCCCCGGCCGTCAGACCGCCTACAATCTGTCGCTGGAAGAACATGACCAGAATGAACAGTGGAACTGTGGCTGAAACCACAGCCGCAACCGCGAACATCACGTTACCTTCAGTCTGCGTTGTACCAAGAAACGCGGCAATGGCAGGCACCATCGTGCGGTTGCTTTCGGACAGAAGCATCGCCCCGACAGCAAAATCGTTATAGGCCAGCAGGAACGAGAACAGCCCGGTGGTGATCACCCCTGGCCACATAACCGGAATGATCACGCGACGAAATGCCTGGAACTGGTTGCATCCGTCGACCTTGGCACTTTCATCCAGCTCGCTTGGGATATTCTTAAAGAAAGAATGCAGCATCCACAGAGTGAACGGCTGGTTTATCGCCACAAGCACGATGATCGTGGTTGGAAGGATCCCCCAGATGTTCCATTCGAAGAAAGGCAGCAAATATCCCGAGACCAGCGTAATCGGTGGCATAGCCCGGAAGATAAGTGCCGTGATCAATAGCCAGAACGTATAGTTGTAGGTCGACCGGGACAGAGCATAGCCCCCCAGCGTTCCGATTGTGAGCGAGATGGTGACAACAAAGAAACAGACGATCCCTGTGTTGAGAACATTCCGCCAGAATTCTTCCTGTATCCAGGCGCCCTCGTACCCTGTGGTTGTGAAAGGCGAGCCATAGACGGCTTCGGTCCGTGCTCCGGTGATGGCATTGGTCCAGTCGGCGATCGAAAAGAAATCCAACTCTACTTTGAACGAACCCCAGACCGTCCAGAGGAACGGGAAAGCGGCCAGAACGAACCATAGGATCACAAATAAGGACGAGGCGATCCGGAGACTTCTAGGCATTCTTTGTGCGCGGCTGGCCATATTATCTTGCTCCTTTGAAGTCGCGCCAGGTGCGGACAAGCACCGGTGACAGCAGAATGGCGACTCCGATTATCGTGATCACAGAGGTCGCGGCCGCGGAAGAAAGCTGCCGGGTTTCACCGCCTAAGTCGTTGAAGATGAATGTACTAAGGGATTGTGCGTGCGCACCTGCGCTGAACCCGATTATCGGTTCAAACACCTTGAAGTTGTCCATCAACTGAATCAACGCAACAAATGTGACCAGTGGCATGAGATGAGGAACGACCACGAACTTAACCTGTTGCCAGCGGGTTGCCCCGTCTATCTGGGCGGCCTCGATTTGATCCTGGGGCAATGTTTGCAACCCCGCATAGAACACGACAAATGCAAATGGAGCGGCGTGCCAAACTCCATAAACCATCAGCGCCACCCACATCAGCCCGGTTGAGGCCTTCAGGCTAAAATCCGGATCCCCGGCCAGATATACTAGGGCGTTGCCGATGACCCCGCGGCTGTCAATCATCCAGAACAGGATAAGCGAGCCAATCAACGGAGTGACGATCATCGGCAGAAGCGAAAAGAAGATCAGCAGCCCTTTGAGATTTCGGTGCAGGGAGTTGATTGCCAGCGCAATCACCAGCCCCAAAATGATTGTGAGCGGCGTCACAACAAACGTGAAGGTCAGCGTAAAAGCCATTGCCCTGTAAAAGGGCAAATTACCGATCTTTGAGAAGAAACCGCCCCAGGTTTCATTCGCAGCCCAGATCTGTCCAATTTCCTGGATCGCCAGGTGGCCACGGTCCAGGTAAATGTCCAATCCGACAAATCGGCCCAGTGGTTTCTCGGCGCGAAGGGCGGCTGTTGCCTCTTGATCAATCGTGGTCTCTGTCGTGCAGCCAATCAGGGGGGTGCAGCTTTCGACCTCTAACAAAACGGCCGGATGAGGCGCGAAAATGGATTGGGTCACCACCGAGACTATCGGCATCGCGATGAACAGCAGCATCGCAAGCCCGGTGGGCAGGAAGAACCACAGGAAGGTCTTATGGCGCATGTCGCAATCCCCACGTGAATTGGTTTGTGCGGGCGGTCCTTACAGACGCCCGCACGAGTCAGGCCCTACTGGAGGAAACCTTGTTCGATGGCAGCCGCGCGATATGCGGCTTCGACATCGGCCAGCGCCTGCTCAGCGCTTTCCTTGCCTTGCATGAAGTCTGAAAGTTCATTGCCTAGCGCGCTGTGCATCAGGCCCATGTAAGGCAACATCGGATAAGGCGGTGTGCCCATTTTGGCCGCCTCAAACACGCCTTCGGCGTCCGCACCAGGCTCGTAGCCTTCGATCAACCATACCGCCAGCGGCGTGGTTTCATCGTTCAGCATGTCAGGACGGATACCGTGTTTCATCGCGATGAACGTAGCCTCGGCTTCTTCATCCGAGATGTTCTTGCCGACGGTCCAGCCGTCCCACCACAGGGTCGATGCCGGCGTCGAGCCGCCGCCGACTGTCAGTGGTGCGCCGATCGCATGACCGTCGATCACTTCCTGAAGCACGCCTTCGGTCGTGGTTTGCTGCGATGCGCGTGAACCCCACATGTTCATGATTGCAACGTTTCCAGCGCGGTATTCGGCATTAGTGGCATTGGAATCGTGGGTCAGAAAGTCGGGGTTCATGTATTCCGACAAAGCCTTCATCATGTTCAGCGCATTGACACCAGCCTCAGAATTCACGTTGGGCTCAGCTGTTCCGGCTTTGAAGTGGCTGCCGCCATAGCCAAGAAAAATGTTGTTGAATTCCTGTGCCAGATTCCAACCCGACGCATAGGCGCCGCCAACCGGGTTTTGCATGATGCCCTGCTCGCGAATGGCTTTGGCCGCTTCGAGCAATTCTTCATAGGTTGTCGGCACTTCGACACCGGCCTGTTCCAACACGTCCTTGCGATACATCAGGTGCTGAGCATTCGCCATGAACGCCACGGCCATAATGTCATCACCAATCTTGATCAACTGACCTGGCTGCAGGTCCTGACCATGCTGTTCCACCAGATCGTTGAGCGGCCGAATAACATCTTCGTTCATCAACGCCACGATCGAGCTGTTGGCGATGATGGCACTGGTGTATTCAGACGGGTTTCCGGACAGACCAGCCACGTTGATGGTCTGGTGCTCGGAGGTCAGGTTTGAATCGACCGATGCGCCTGTGCATTCTTTCGCGCCGGTTGCGACGGCCTGAATGGCCGCAAATTCGTTACCAACGATATTCACGCGCCCGCTAATTTCACAGGCATAACCTGCGCTGGCGGCAAAGGCGGCCAAGGACCCAGCCAATGCAATTTTCTTCAGAAACATTTGTATTCCTCCCTAGGTAGATGGGTGCATCTTCGAAGTCTGCACCTGCGTTAAACCCGGCAATGCGGGTTTGGATTTTCTGTTCAGCGCTCCAAACGCGTTCCGGTTTGCGCATCAAACAAGTGGCAGTGATCGGTGTGGATATGGATTGAAACCTGATCATCGATTTCAGCGCGATAGGTTTTGTCGGCTTTGACCGAAACCAGCGCGCCACCGATCCGAACCGAGACCATCGTGCTGTCGCCCAAAAGCTCCTGCGTGTAGATGGGCCCGTTAATCTCGCCGCCGCTTTCCACGACATTGGCGTCCTCGGCGCGAAAGCCCAGCGTAATCGGGCCGTCCGACGCATTCAGCCCATGCACCTCAGTGTTCTGAGCCCGAAACACCCCATCCTGAACCTGACCATCGATAAGGTTCATTGCCGGATTGCCAATAAAGCTGGCCACAAAAGTGTTTGCGGGTGCATCGTAAATATCGGTCGGAGAGCCAACCTGCTGCACGATACCCTGCTTCATGATCACCACACGATCTGCAAGAGTCATCGCTTCGATCTGGTCATGAGTCACGTAGATCGTGGTCACGGCAAGCTCGTGGCTGAGGTTCTTGATCTGCGCGCGCGTCGAAACACGCAGCTTGGCGTCAAGGTTTGACAGCGGTTCGTCCATCAGAAAGACATTTGGCTCGCGAACAATGGCGCGGGCCAAAGCGACGCGCTGACGCTGGCCGCCCGACAGCTCTGCCGGTTTGCGATGCAGAAAGTCATCCAGTTCGACCATGGCCGAAGCGCGGCGCACTTTTTCGTCATGTGTGGAAGGGTCGATGCCGCGCACCTTCAGCGGGAACCGGATATTCTCATAAACATTCATGTTCGGATAGAGCGCGTAGGACTGAAACACCATGGCAACATCGCGGTCCTTGGGCTCCATGTCATTGACACGCTCGCCATCTATCAGAATGTCGCCCTCGCTGGCGTCTTCCAAACCCGCAATCATGCGCATGGTCGTCGTCTTGCCACAGCCTGATGGGCCAAGAAGAACCAGAAACTCTTTATCGGCAATAGTCAGGTCGAAATTATCCACCCCCACAAACGATCCCCAACGTTTCCCAACACTGCGAAGTTGAATTTCGGCCATTCTGTCCTCCCATGTGCACTTGTCGTGCATACGTTTGCAAGAGCATAGACATCTGATGGAACATCAGGCAAGCTTTTTTTGCATGCGTTTGCAAATCTACGTTTCACTATACAGAAAACCTGTGCTCAATTCCTGGTAAAGCACTGAAAGAAAAGAATATGCCTTACGAAGCCGAGAAAAATATTGTTCTGGATCTTTATGAAGCTCTGAGCCGAGCTGAAGAATCAGCGGTCCCTGACGTGATCTCGAAATATTGCGCCGATGACTATCTGTGGCGCGGATTCCATCCCTTTGACGAACTGCATGGCCCCAGTGACGTAGGTGCCCAGTTCTGGCTTCCGCTGAAACAAAGCCTGACCCGAATGCAGCGCCGTATGGACGTATTCATGGCCGGAGAAAACGAGATGGACGGTTTCACCTCGGTCTGGGTTGTATCAATGGGCCATCTCATGGGGCTGTTCGACAAAGATTGGCTAGGTATCTCGCCAAACGGCAAAATGACATTTCTGCGCTATTGCGAATTCAACAAGGTCGAAAACGGAAAAATCACTGAAACGGCGATGTATTTCGACATACCTCATTTCATGATGCAGGCCGGATTGCAGCCGTTCCCGCCTCAGACAGCCGCGCAGCTCGTGCAGCCGGGGCCCATGACCCATGACGGCCTGATGGTCGGTCCGCAACCTGCGGCGGAAGGAGAGCGGACTCTGGCGGCCATCAACTCTATGATCTCCGATCTGGGCCAATGGAACAGCGGCCTCAGCCTTGAGGACGAACTACGGCGCACATGGTCCGAAGACATGATCTGGTGGGGGCCATCCGGGATCGGGGCGACCTACACGATCGAACGCTACGCCCAACAGCATGCAGGCCCTTTCCGTGCTGGTTTCACTGACCGGTCGAAAACCAAACACATATGCCGCCTGGCAGAGGGTCACTATGGCGGTTTTTTTGGCTGGCCGAACTTCACAGCCCGTCCAACTGGCGGGTTCATGGGAATGCCTGCAACTGACAAAGCCGGTGAATTTCGGGTGATAGATATCTATCGGCGAGACGGGGATAAGTTGGCCGAGAACTGGATATTCATCGACCTTTTGCATTTCTGGAAACAGCAGGGTGTGGACATCCTTGCCAGAATGTCCGAGCTACCGCGAACATAACCGGCAGGATTGACGCACATCAGACCTTGGCTCTGTGCACTACCCCTGGCTCATGGCGCGCAGGGTCAAAAGGTTCTTTGGCGACCCAGCGCCGATTCACCGGGAATACATGCTGAACGAGTTCCGGTCCGACGCCGCCCCAATCGGGGCGGCATTTTTTTGTTTGCAAACGGAGCAAGCGCTGGCTCATATCCCAAGCCTCACATGGGCCCGGCGCCTGAGCGGGATTGCGTATCTGAGCGAACGAGAATGGGCCAAGCGGCGGCGTTCAGGGCGTCCCATTGGCCGGGGTCAACCTCAATCCCCTGTTCCAAAGCTTGGTTATAGTTGGCTGCTAGCTGCGCCGCCGAAATTTCAAACCGCTGAAGTTCGGGTTGCTCCACCTGACGTGTCACCGCGTCCGCCAGCAATGCAGGCTGATTTGTGCAGATGATAGTGACGGTCGAGATTTCTTTTCTGTCATCTGCATTATCCAATCGCCAGTAAGGCGGGAAAGTCGCGCCGCTTTCAAAGCTCGCTCCGTGTGATCCAACCTGATCTTTCCGATAGGCTGAGATATAGACGCCCAACTGCGCGACCATCGACAGGCTTCGCAGGATTAGACCAGGATAGCGGCAGTTGGCCAGTTCGATGATCGCAAAGCCCGACTTGTTGGCCTTGGAGTGCATCAGATAGGCCGCCAATGAGCCGTGCTCGCAGACATCCGCGCCACCTGCATCAAGAACGGCGATGTCGTCATTTTCGAACACCAACCGCGGAGTCGCTCCACCCTTGGGGGCCCAGTGGTGGCAGGGTGATACGGTCGAACCCGCTCAGACCCGCCATTTGCAACCAAGTGACCAATTGGCCAGCTTCCTCATAGTCACCGATCTCGTGCACGGCTCCTTCGTAGGCGCGGGACAGCGCGGTGATCATTTCGTTACGGGATACTTTCATGCCTGTGCCTCCTCAATCTGCGGTTTCAGTGGCAGGAACCAGCTTTCATAGGTCTGGCCGATGTCATCAATCAGCGGTGCCCCCTGATACATTGTGTTACGTACCCATAGCTTCGAACGAGGGGCGAACTTGCTGACGCCAAAGAAGGCAAGCTTGCAGCGCAACAGATCCATGGGGCGCACGTTCCGGTCCGCAAGGTTGGCTCGGATTTCGGCGTATTTGTGCCTGCTCATGGTTTGGATGCGGCGCACGATGCTTTTCAGAGCTGGGCGGCGCAACAGGAAATGAATGACGTCACTGCCTGGATGCTCTTCAAGGTCTTCCAACAACACGTCATAGCAGGCGCGAACACGGCGCCCGATGGGCAGCGGCATTTGTTTCTCAATCCCCGGATCAGCACCGGCAAAACCCAGCTGCTGAGCCTCCCCAACTGAACTGGTCCCCCTTTATGTTTAGGAAACGGAGGACCTAGAATGGCAAACAAGAGACCGAAGCCGGAAGAGATTGTCTCGAAGTTACGGCAAGTTGAAGTTCTGATGGGTCAAGGCATGTCCCGTCTTGATGCGATCAGACAGATCGGAGTTGTTGAGCAAACCTATTACCGCTGGCGGAAGAAGTACGGCGGAATGGGTGTTGATCAATTGAAGGAACTGAAACGGCTTCAGAAAGAGAACGAGCGGCTGAGGCGCGCAGTTTCAGATCTGACGCTGGACAAACTGATCCTGACGGAAGCCACAAAGGATGAAGGGCGGTTAGCAAACCATCCCGTGGATGGTTTGTAGCCCTGAACGCGAAGCCCTACTGAGCCCCGCTCGCCGTCGTGCTTGTATTAATCATGTACGCAACCAGCTGAACGTTTCCGAGAGACGCGCCTGTCGCGTTCTGGGGCAACACCGGTCCACGCAACGGCGCGCCCCACAAGGTCGCGCAGACGAAGGCCGACTGGTGGCCGACATGATCGAGTTGACCCGACAGTACGGCCGATATGGCTATCGCAGGATCGCAGCGCTGCTGAGAGAGGCTGGATGGTCTGTCAGCGATGGGCGAATTGAACGGCTTTGGCGACGAGAGGGGCTGAAAGTGCCAATAAAGCAACCGAAGAAAGGACGGCTCTGGCTAAATGACGGCTCATGCGTTCGGCTACGGCCAGAGTATCGCAACCATGTTTGGTCGTATGACTTCGTTCATTGTCGAACCGACGACGGCAAAGCCTTCCGGACGCTGAACATCCTTGATGAGTACAGCCGGGAATGCTTGGCAATCAGGGTCGAGCGGAAACTGAACTCGACCGATGTAATCGACGTTCTGACAGACCTGCTCATACTTCGCGGCGCGCCCAGTTTCATACGTTCTGACAATGGGCCGGAATTTGTCGCCCAGGCGGTCCGAGACTGGATCGCCGCCGTTGGCGCCAAGACGGCTTACATCGAACCTGGGAGCCCGTGGGAGAACGGATATTGTGAAAGCTTCAATGGCCGGTTCAGGGATGAGCTGCTCAACGGTGAGATCTTCTACAGCTTGCGCGAAGCTCAAATCCTGATCGAACAATGGAGGAAACACTACAACACAAAACGTCCCCACAGTGCACTGGGCTGCCGCCCGTCAGCTCCCGAAACCATCATCTCAATGGATCACAGGCCAATGATGCACTAACAATCAAATTGAACCAGTCAGATGAGGCTGCTCAACAATCAATCATTCATAAGGGAGTAGCAGTTGTTTTAGCCCTCGAAAAGTTTGATGTTAGGTTTGAAACTCTGTCGCTTTGGGCTCACACTGGACGTCGAATGCGATGCAGCATCCGGTGATATGCTGCACCGGTCAACGTCGGGTCGTCGAAGTGGGAGGGAATGGCGGTTCGGAGGATCAGTCATGGAAACACCAAACTTACCCGCCATTCGCGCGCTTCGCCCGGCCTGAAACAAGGGCCGGATCGTAGGACAAAAGCGCCCTCTGAAACCAAAACACATCTGGGCGATCAGGGTTGGACTTGAGCTAGCCAAAATCCACCGGGACTTTGTCGTCTTCAATATGGCAATAGACAACAAGCTCCGAGGCTGCGATCTGGTCCGAATGCAGGTGGTCGATGTAATGGCCTCCGGACAGGTCAAGGAACGAGCCTCCGTTCTGCAGAGTAAGACGCAGAAGCCGGTGCGTTTCGAGATCTTCGAAGGCAGACGTTTGTCAGTCGCGAAGTGGATGGAAAACCCGCTGATGGTTGGTTCGGAATACCTTTGGCCTGGCCGGTTTCATGAACGACTTCATATATCAACGCGCTAATATACGCGGATCGTACGGGATTGGGTCACTTTGAAAGTGCCTTATTACGGGGCTTATAGTTTCCACGCTTCTTTGGTGCGGGTTCGTTGGCATCAACGATAGCAACCAGTTCAGCTATATTCCAGAGGCGATCAGTCAAACCCGCTTCCATTGGAGGTGTCACCTTTAACGTCTGATGCACCTTCACAGAGTTGTAGTACATGAAACGCAGCGCAACGGAGTGCATGCGGTTTTCAACCTTCTTGCTGAAACCACTTGTCAGGCGGGTAAAACGGCGCATGGGCATACGCATGGTCAGGTTTTGACACTCTACATTCGACGTGCTGATCAGAGATTTGTCGGTGCGACCTGACCTAGCTCGCCAAGGTGACTTTGCAGAGCGTTGATCAATTGCGTGCGCTGCCGAGCCAACAATTCCCGGGACCGAAGAACCATCGCTGACGCCTAGGTCTCTTCACGCTTCACAGCAACAATGCGCATCGTTGGTCGACTTGCAGCTTCACAGTTCTGCTTCTGCATCGTCCATATCGTTCTTCTGACGTTAGACGAATGGCTTCACGTGGCCGGATTGATCAGCCTGACTTTGTGACCCAAACGACCGATCTCGCGCGCCCAATAATGCGCACTGGTGCAGGCCTCCATTGCAAACACGCTACGCGGGAATTTGGCAAAGTACTCGAGGACCTGGCCCCTGCGCAGTTTCTTCTGAAGAACCGGGTGACCTGTTCTAGCCGCTCCGTGGACCTGGAACACATTCTTCGCCAAATCCAGGCCAATCATGCCAATCTCTTCCAGTGACGCCTCCATTCAGTTTGTTTGCAAACCCACAATGGCACACCGAGGCCAGCGGGGGCCTCTACACCTTCAGAACCGTTCAAGGGTCGTGTTGTGGCCAAGTCGTCGGTCCTGGGAGTGAGGTCAATGAATTTGCGCGACGACATGATCTACGGCCCAATCACCTGTCGACGTGGCAACGGTTGGCAATGGACGGCTATACGTCATCAGATGTTTTGAGACAGATGGCGGTTTGGCTTTGTTGTGTCATCGCTCATCTGGTTTCAAGCAGCACGGATGGTGGCATTCCAGACGTCAAATAGCTCAAATCGTTTAAGAACGATGCGCTCAAACTATGATCTGGATCAAAATGTACCAGCCTCAGAACGATTATGCAGTAAACTCAGAAAAGGAATCAGAGATAGCCAGGTCAAAGCGATATGAGTCAACTGACCAGCCGACGCGCGTTTTTGGGCGTCACCGCATTCCGGGAGGACAGTAATCTTGTTCGACCTCCGGGTTCGGTTGTGCCTGGTTTTGCAGATCAATGCAGTAAATGTGGCGACTGTGTCGAGGCTTGCCCCGAAAGTGTGATTGCCATTGGTCAGGATGGGTATCCGGTGTTTCAGCCCACCGAGGGTCCCTGCACTTTTTGTGGGAGTTGCGCTCAATCCTGTCCCACGGATGCCCTGGACATAGAACGCCTGCATGATTGGCCGTGGCGCGCGTCGGTCGAAGCTGCGTCCTGCCTGTCTGTCAATGGTGTCAGCTGCCGAGTGTGTCAGGATAATTGCGAACAGAACGCCATCAACTTCAGGCTGCAACTGGGTGGCCGCGCGGATCCATCAATAGACCTCGACGCCTGCACTGGCTGTGGGTCGTGTATGGCGTCTTGCCCGGTCGATGCCGTCACATTGAAACGCAAAACCATATCTCAAACGGAAGTCAGCCAATGAATATCTGCGGATGCCTTTTACATATCGCGCCAGCGCAGGCACTGGCGGCGTCCGAGGCAATGAAAAACACTGTCGGTGTCGAAATTCACGCCGAGGCCGAAGACGGTCGTTTTGTAATTGTTGTCGAAGACACGCCGACACGCCTTGCGTCCGAGATCATCATGGACCTGCACCAGATCCCCGGGGTGATTTCTCTGACGTTGACGTACCACCATTTCGAGGACACTGCGGACAGCCATCCGCATCCCGATGCCCCAAGCCAAACCACCAGCCGGAGGCCCACGCTATGACCATTTCAGAAACTCGTCGGACATTCCTCAAGGCCTCAGCGGCCGCAGCTACGGCCTCTGCCGCAGGTATTCCTCTGGCCACTGCTCAGGCCGCCGCGCAGGTGGGCACCCCTGACATTCGCTGGGACAAGGCCGCCTGCCGGTTCTGTGGCACCGGCTGTTCTGTGCTGGTCGGCACCAAGGACGGGCGTGTTGTCGCCACTCAGGGAGACCCTGACGCGCCGGTCAATCGCGGGCTGAACTGCATCAAGGGCTATTTCCTGTCAAAGATTATGTATGGCAAGGATCGCCTGACCACCCCATTGCTGCGCAAGACCAACGGCGAATATGACAAGAACGGTGAGTTTGAGCCGGTCAGTTGGGACGAAGCCTTTGACGTCATGGCCACCAAGTGGAAAGAGGCGCTGGCCAAAAAGGGCCCGACCAGTGTCGGCATGTTCGGGTCAGGCCAGTGGACGGTTTGGGAAGGCTATGCTGCTTCGAAATTGATGAAAGCCGGGTTCCGGTCCAACAATATCGACCCCAACGCGCGGCACTGTATGGCTTCCGCGGTCGTGGGCTTTATGCGTACCTTCGGAATTGACGAGCCGATGGGTTGCTATGACGATCTGGAACACGCGGATACTTTCGTGCTGTGGGGATCGAACATGGCCGAAATGCACCCGATCCTGTGGTCGCGCCTGACCGACACGCGCCTGACCAAGCCGGGATGCGAAGTGCATGTTCTATCGACATTCGAACATCGCTCATTCGAGCTTGCCGATAATGGCCTAGTGTTTAACCCGCAGACCGATCTGGCGATCCTGAATTACATCGCCAATTACATCATTCAGAACGGCGCGGTGAACGAAGAGTTTGTCAACAAGCACGTCAACATCACCAAAACCGCCACCGATATCGGTTATGGTCTGCGCGATACAAACGCGCTGCAGCAAGAGGCAGAGAACCCAAACTCGGGCAAGCTCGAGACGATCAGTTTTGAAGAATACGCCGAGGCGGTCGCACCTTATACGCTGGAATACACAGCCGAACTGTCTGGCGTGCCCGCCGATAAACTTGAGAAGCTGGCGCAACAATATGCAGACCCGAACCGCAAAGTGATGAGCTTGTGGACCATGGGTTTCAACCAGCACACCCGCGGATCGTGGGTGAATTCGCTGATGTATAATGTGCACCTTCTGGTTGGTAAGATCTCTGAACCCGGCAACTCGCCTTTCTCGCTGACCGGTCAGCCCTCGGCCTGTGGAACCGCGCGTGAGGTGGGCACGTTCGCCCACCGCCTGCCTGCAGACATGGTGGTGGCAAATGACGAACACCGTCAGATTTGCGAAACCGCCTGGAATATCCCGGCAGGTACTATTCCACCTAAGCCCGGGTTCCATGCGGTCTTGCAGCACCGGAAGCTGAAGGATGGTGAACTGAATGCCTATTGGGTGCAGTGCAACAACAACATGCAGGCGGCACCCAATATCAACGAGGAAGGTTACCCGGGTTATCGCAACCCGGAAAACTTCATCGCAGTCTCTGACCCTTATCCAACTGTCACAGCTGTCTCTGCAGATTTGATCCTGCCCACCGCCATGTGGGTCGAAAAAGAAGGAGCCTATGGCAACGCGGAACGCCGTACTCAGTTCTGGCGCCAGCAGGTGAAAGCGCCAGGAGAAGCAAAATCTGACCTGTGGCAGTTGATGGAGTTTTCGAAGCGCTTCACCGTTGAAGAGGTCTGGGATGAAGAACTGCTGGCTAAGATGCCCGAACACCGCGGCAAGACCATGTATGATGTGCTTTACGCCAACGGATCGGTGGACAAGTACCCCCTAGCCGAAACTGCGGAAGGCTTTGACAACGACGAATCCGAGCATTTTGGGTTCTACGTTCAGAAAGGCCTGTTTGAGGAATATGCCGAATTTGGCCGTGGTCACGCACATGACCTTGCACCGTTCGAAACCTACCATCAGGCGCGCGGGTTGCGCTGGCCGGTCGTGGACGGGCAAGAAACCCTTTACCGCTTCCGCGAAGGGTACGATCCGTATGTGCCCGAAGGCGCGGATGTTAAATTCTACGGTCACAAGGACGGCAAGGCAAAAATCATCTTTGCCCCCTACGAACCCGCCGCAGAAGAGCCAGACGAAGAATATGATCTGTGGCTGTCGACCGGTCGCGTCCTGGAACATTGGCATTCAGGCTCGATGACGCGCAGGGTGCCGGAACTGCACCGGGCGTTCCCGTCGGCAGTTGTCTATATGCATCCACAAGACGCCAAGGATCGCGGCCTGCGCCGCGGGCAGGAGATCGTGTTGTCGACCCGCCGTGGCGAGGTCACCAGTCGGGTTGAGACACGCGGGCGTAACAAGGTGCCGCGCGGTTTGGTCTTTATGCCGTGGTTTGATGAACACCAGCTGACCAATAAGCTGACGCTGGATGCAACCTGTCCGCTGTCGAAGGAAACCGACTACAAGAAATGCGCCTGTAAGGTCGAGCGCGCGTAATCGGCACGGATCGCAAAGGTAATCCCCATGCCCCTCGCCAAGACTCCTCTTTCGCCGAAACGTCGCCTTTTCCTTCAGGATACGGCGCGTGCGGCAGGCGGCTGTGTGGTCGGCGGGTCACTGCTGGCCTGGCTGGCCCGCGACGCCCGTGCATTGTCGGCCGAGGCTTTGCGCCCCCCCGGCGCGCTGCCAGAGCGGGAGTTCTTGTCGGCCTGCATTCGCTGCGGGCTGTGTGTGCGAGACTGCCCCTATGATACCTTGAAACTGGCCGAGCTTGGGTCGGATGCCGGGGCGACGGGCACGCCATATTTTATCGCTCGCGATG
Source organism: Ruegeria sp. YTSA226 (assembly GCF_059609905.1). NCBI lineage: Bacteria > Pseudomonadati > Pseudomonadota > Alphaproteobacteria > Rhodobacterales > Roseobacteraceae > Ruegeria > Ruegeria sp. YTSA226. The sequence goes on along the minus strand of NZ_JBXWMQ010000005.1, from coordinate 3,789 downwards.
TGCCTTGTGAAATGTGCGACGATATTCCTTGTGTTGCCGCCTGCCCGACCGGTGCGCTAGATCCCAAGTTGGATAACATTGACGATGCCAAAATGGGCGTCGCGGTTTTGGTCGATCAGGAAAACTGCCTGAACTTCCTGGGTTTGAGGTGTGACGTTTGTTACCGTGTCTGCCCGGTGATTGACGAAGCGATTACGCTGGAAACGGCGCATAACGCCCGCTCGGGCCACCATGCAATGTTTATCCCAACCGTACATGCCGACCGCTGCACCGGCTGCGGCATGTGTGAAAAAAGCTGTGTACTGCCAGAAGCCGCAATCAAGGTATTGCCGGCACGTCTTGCGCGGGGCAGCAGCGCGGATCATTACCGCAAAGGTTGGGAAGAAAAAGATGCCAAGGGCGCGCCGGTTGTTGAAGGCATAATCGACCTGCCCGACCGCCTGCCCGGCCCGGGGGTCGACAACCTAATCGCACCGGGTGGTTTTGAACCCGGCTATGATCTTCCAGGGGTGGGACAATGACCACCCGCACACATATGCCCATAGGCCAAGAAGCCGTGGCGGTCAAAGGCTGGGTCGGCGCGCATAAATACCTGATACTGCGCCGTATCAGTCAGCTGTTCTTTCTGGTCCTGTTCCTGTTGGGACCCTGGTTCGGCATCTGGGTCGTAAAAGGTACCTTGGCAGGATCGCAGACCCTGGGTGTACTGCCGCTGACGGACCCATTCATCCTGTTGCAAAGCATCATCGCCGGGCATTGGCCGGCGATGACCGCTTTTATTGGCGGCTTGATCGTCGTGGTGGCCTATGCGCTGGTCGGAGGCCGCGTCTATTGCTCGTGGGTCTGTCCGATCAACCCAGTGACCGACGCCGCCAACTGGTTGCACAGGCGGTTGGATTTGCCGAAAGGTTGGCAACCTAAACGGCGCACGCGGTTGTGGATATTGGCCACCGCGCTGATCGTCTCGGGTCTCACCGGCGTGATCGCATGGGAGATTATCAACCCAATCACCATGCTGCATCGCGGACTGATCTTTGGGGCCGGTTTTGTCTGGGCCATGGTCGTTGCGATCTTTGTCTTTGATGTGCTTGTCGCCCGTCACGGCTGGTGCGGCCACATATGCCCGGTCGGTGCGTTTTATGGCCTGATCGGCACCAAAAGCCTGTTACGGGTCAGCGCGGTTAACCGCTCGGCCTGTGACGATTGCATGGATTGTTATGCCGTATGCCCCGAAAACCACATCATTTCGCCCGCGCTGAAGGGCAAGCCGGGTGCCACGCCGCTGATCCTGTCAACCGACTGCTCAAACTGCGGTCGCTGTATCGATGTCTGTGCAGTTGATGTCTTCAAATTTACTCACCGGTTCGACGACCAAGTCGCCGCACCTTCCGATCCAGTTCCCGCGCCTGAACCGCGCGTAGCCAGACCTATTTAAGGGAGTGCCGAGATGAACAAGCCAATCCTCACAGGTGTCGTCGCCCTGATCCCCGTTATATTCCTGAGCGGGTTCGTCCTTGCGCAATCTGCGACGGTGCAAACCCTGCGTGGCGCCGAGGTGGATGAACCCATTCCGTTGGACCGGATTCACAAGAACGTGGAAGGACGGATGCAGCGCAACTATCGCCAGCAACCACCGCTTGTCCCCCACTCGATCGAGCAATACCAGATTGACGTGCGCACCAATCAATGCCTGTCCTGCCATGACTGGACCAAAGCCGGGGAACGCAATGCGCCGACCCTGTCGATGACCCATTATCTGGATCGTGACGGCAATGAGTTGGATCACATCGCCGGGACCCGTTATTTCTGCAACCAGTGCCACGTGCCTCAGGCAGATGCGCCTGCGTTGGTCGACAACGTGTTTGAACCCTCGTCCGGCAACTAATCCAACGCATGTCTGAAAGGAGCACCAAGATGGCAGACTCCCCCGAAAACCGCGGTTGGATCCGCCGCCTCTGGAACGCGATCTGGACCCCGGCTGTTATGTTCAGCTCGGGCTTTCTGATCCTCGCCGGGTTTCTGGCCGGTATTCTGTTCTGGGGTGGGTTCCACTGGACATTGGAACTGACCAATACCGAGGAATTCTGTACCTCGTGCCACACGATGGAAACCAATCTGGGCGAATACCGCGAGACGATCCACTATAACAACCACTCCGGTGTCCGCGCGATCTGTTCTGACTGCCACGTGCCACATGAATGGAACCACAAGATCAAGGCCAAGATCATGGCTGTTAAAGATGTCTATCACGAGCTTGCCGGAACCATCAGCACGCCTGAGAAATACGAAGCGCATCGGCTAAGTATGGCTTCGGCGGTCTGGAAAAAGATGAAGGCCTCTGACAGCCGCGAGTGCCGCAACTGCCATAACTTTGACTATATGGATTTCACCATTCAAGAAGCACGCGCTGCATCGGAACATCAGCGGGCAATTGACAACAACATGACCTGCATCGACTGCCACCAAGGCATCGCACACAGCCTGCCGCAGGGTTATCAGGAAGAATACCAGAAAATCACCGATGCGCTGGCTAATAAATCCGCAGGTAACTTGCAACAACAGGTTGCAGACGGCAGCGCAGAAATCCGGTCATACCTGACCACACAGTCGGACTGAAAAGGGGTAAGTTATGCTGGAACTTCTGGGAACAATCGGCGGCAACATCATCGGCCTTCCAGGCATTCTGGGCGTTGCGCTTGGCATGATGACGCGCCGCCTCTGGCTGGGGGCCATGATGGGCGGTTTGATCGGCATTGTTGGGACGCTGCTGTTTGCCCATTGGGACTTTGCCAATGTTGCAACGACCGAACTTTTGATCGCCATTGTTGTGGGTCTGTGTGCCGGGACACTGGGTTCTGCGATCCGTATCAAAGGGGCAACGGTCTAACAGAAAGACCGAAGCGTGCTGGGCAATGGCGGCGTAATGATTGGTCCTTTACCCGATGCTCTGGGGTAGATAGCGGCTAGGTGCAGAAGGGCTCTGATGGAATGGACATCCCCTGATTTCTCATCTGATAGGTTTTCGAGATGGAAGCCGTCAGAACTATCGAGCAATCCGTGCCGAGGGACCATTGCTCGCGTTGGTGTAGATTTTCAGCTGCAGCCCACGCGCCACTGGAGCATTCGACCACGCCTTGCAATGGACAGGTATTACGACATCTAGCTGCAATAAAATAGATATCATATCAAACCCTTAAAGATAGTGTTTCAGCCAAATTGATTCAGGAAAGTAGGCCTCAATGAGTCCACCGCAGATTGATTCCATATCTTATTGCGCACAATGGCGCCCCTAAGCGCGTAATCTTAGGGTCAGGACCCATTGATTTCCGTTTTGCGGCGTGATTCACGGTTCAAAAACGAGCGGTGAACATGTCTGATCTCTTCTGGCTTACGGATGCGCAAATGGCGCCTCTGGAGCCTTTCTTCCCGAAGCCCCACGGCAAGCCGCGCGTCGATGACAGGCGTGTGTTGAGCGGGATTATCTTCATCAATCGCAATGGTTTGCGGTGGCGGGATGCCCCTGCCGCCTATGGACCGCACAAGACGCTGTACAATCGATGGAAACGGTGGAGCGACAAGGGCATCTTCGCGCGAATGATGGCCGGTCTGGCCGCCGAGCACGGCGAACAGAAGACTGTGATGATCGACGCGACCTATCTGAAGGCTCATCGGACAGCGACCAGCATGGGCGTCAAAAAGGGGGGCGTGGACGCCTGATTGGCCGAACCAAGGGCGGCATGAACACCAAACTGCACGCCATCTGCGACAGTCAGGGACGCCCGCTGAACC